>CAZXYP010000092.1:0-15843 GCA_964644955.1 uncultured Anaerolineales bacterium
ATTTGCGATTTGCGATTTGCGATTTGCGATTTGCGATTTGCGATTTGCGATTTGCCATCCGCCATTCGCTATCACGGCGCGAGCCGTTCGATTTTCCACGCGTTGTTTACACCGCGCGTGTAGCGCAAGCGGTCATGCAATCGGCTCTCGCGTCCCTGCCAAAACTCAATCACATCCGGCACGACGCGATAGCCGCCCCAATGCGCGGGACGCAGGACGCGCTGCGGATAACGCGCGTCCAATTCATTTACGCGCGTTTCCAAAAATTCGCGGTTGGGAATCACTTGACTTTGCGGGGACGCCGCGGCGCTCAATTGATTGCCGCGCGGGCGCGAATCAAAATAGGCGTCGGATTCTTGCGCCGACACGCGCGCAATGCGTCCCTCGACGCGAATTTGGCGGTGCAGCGGCTGCCAAAAAAAGACGAGCGCCGCAAACGGGTTCTGCGCGATTTCCTTGCCTTTGCGGCTAGAGTAATTTGTAAAAAAGACAAAACCGTTTTCGTCCGCAAGACGCAGCAGCATCACGCGCGCGGACGGCTTGCCGTCCAATGCCGCCGTCGCCAAAATCATCGCGTTCGGTTCGGAAAGATTCTCGGCAATGGCGTCATTCATCCAACGGTGAAATAGTTCAATCGGATTTTGCCCGGCGTTACTTTCGTCGAGCGCGCCGCGCAAATATTCGACGCGGAGGGCATTGATTGGATTCGACATGCTTGGGAAACTGCGAAGCCGATGAATAAAAAAATGCGCTTCGCCGGATTCGTTTCATTCGTTGCGTCGGTTACGACACAATTCACTGATAGTCCGAAATATCGCGCACGGTTTTGATGACGCGCGCAGGATTACCCGCGACTACCGCGCCGTCCGGCACGTGATGCGTCACGACCGCGCCCGCGCCGACCAACGCGTTTTCGCCAATCACAATGCCCGGCAGCAGCGTCGCGTTCGCGCCGATTTTCGCGCCGCGTTTAATGTGCGCGCCGCGCAAATTTTCCTTGACGCGTTTCGATTGCGGATAGCGCGCGTTCGTCACCACCACATTCGGTCCGAGCCAACACTCATCTTCCAGAATCGAAAATTCGGGAACGAAAACGTTCGAGTGCAAGCGCACGTTATTGCCGATTTTCACATGATGCTCGACGATGGAATGAGAACCGATGCTCACATTATTTCCAATTTCATTTTGCTCACGAATCAAAACACCATGTCCGGTTTGAAAATCGTCGCCAATCCCGCTGCCCGCGTAAATGACTGTGTGCGAACGAATCACCGCGCGCGCGCCAATGCGTGTGACGATTTCGCCCGCCTTTTTCCCGCGCGGCGGTTCGCCGATGATGCAAAACTCGCCGACCGTCGGCTCATCGGTAAAAAAAACGTTGGGGAAAATTTGTGCGCTCATTGTGACAAAGCAATCGTCGCGCCGTTTTGTTCCAGCGACTGCTGTGCCGCTTCCAGCACTTGAATTACGCGCAAACCGTTTGCGCCGTCGGTGCGCGGGGTTTTGTTGTCGCGGATACATTCGAGAAAATGCGCGCATTCGTACTTGAGCGGCTCGGTCAAATCAATTTTGGGAATGTGCAAATCGCCGCTGCGAATCTTCAATTGAAATTCGCCAAACGCGTCGCCGCGTTTGTACACACCCTTGTCGTAAATTTTCAATTTCGCTTCGGGGTCCACATCGTCATACACTATCATTTTTTCCGAACCGACGATGGTCATTTGCCGCGTTTTGCTCGGGTCGAGCCACGACGCATGAATGTGTCCGATGATGTTGTTTGGAAATTGCAGCAGCGCGAATACGACATCTTGAATCCCTTGATGCAAAAAGGTCGCGCCGTGCGCCGAAACAGCTTGCGGCATTGTTTTCAACAACGCGAGCAGAATCGAAACATCGTGCGGCGCAATGCTCCACAACACGTTAATGTCCGTTTGCAAACGCCCAAGGTTCACGCGATTCGAGTAAATGTAATAGAGCTCGCCCAGCGCGCCCGCGTCCAACAATTCTTGAATTTTCCACACGGCGGGATTGTATTCAAACGTATGTCCCACCATCAACACGCGCTGCCGCTCTTTGGCAACATCAATCAACGTGCGGGCTTCCGCGCTTGACATGGCGAGTGGTTTTTCCACCAACACATGCTTGCCCGCTTCCAGCGCATGTTTTGCGAGCGCAAAATGCGAACGCGCCGGTGTCGCAATCACCAGCGCGTCGAGAGTCGGATTTTCGATGAGTTCGCGCGCGTCGGTCGCGGTCTGTTTGATGGACGGATACAAACGCGCGACTTGATTCAAACGCGCGGCATCCGCATCTGCGCACGCCACGAGCCACGCGTCGGGCAATTGATGAAAGTTGCGCGCGAGATTTGGTCCCCAATACCCGTAACCGATGAGCCCGAGACGAAGACGGTCAGACATTTTCGATTTATGATTTCAGATTTATGATTTTTGATTCTGGGAATTGCCTTTTTCAATCATCAATCAAAAATCAGAAATCATAAATTTCTCACGCCTTTTCCATCACCGGAATCAATTCCATCTCTTCCAGTTTCCGCAGAATTTTTTGCGCCGATTCTTGCACCGTTTCCTTGTCGGAATGATACACCACTTCGGGATTGAGCGGCGGTTCATACGGGTCGCTGACGCCGGTGAAATTTTTGATTTCGCCCGCGAGCGCTTTTTTGTACAACCCTTTGACGTCGCGTTCCGCCAGTACCGGAATCGGACATTCGGCGTACACTTCGACAAAATTTTCAATCTTGCCGCGAATTTCATCCCGAATTTCGCGGTACGGCGAAATCGCGGCGGCGATGGCGACCACGCCGTTGCGCGACAACACTTCGCACACCCAACCGATGCGGCGAATATTCGTGTCACGGTCTTGTTTGGAAAAGCCCAAACCTTTGGAAAGATTTTCGCGCACCACGTCGCCGTCCAACACTTCGACTTTCATACCGCGCGCACGCAACTCTTGTTCAATCACGCGCGAGACGGTGGTCTTGCCTGCACCGGAAAGTCCGGTGAACCAGAGGGTGAATCCTTGATGTTCCATGCACCTTTACCTGAGATGAGATATTGTGACCGGTTCAATTTCCGGTTCGAGTTCCGTAATCGTTCGTTCGCGATATTCGTCGTAATCGGGCACGATGCGTTCGTACGCTTGCGTCATCATCGGCGATGAAATGATGAAATCGGCAGAGGCGCGATTGCATGCCACGGGAATGTTCCACACCACCGCAATGCGCAGCAGCGCTTTGACGTCGGGATCGTGCGGCAATGTTTCGAGCGGGTCCCAAAAGAAAATCACGAAATCAATATCGCCTTCCGCAATTTTCGCGCCGATTTGTTGGTCGCCGCCGAGCGGACCGCTTTGCAAACGATTAATCGGCAGTCCCAATTCTTGTTCGAGAATCTTTCCCGTCGTCCCTGTTGCAAAGAGTTGATGTTTGGCTAATGAACCTTTGTTGAAACGCGCCCATTCGATGAGGTCTTGTTTTTTGTGGTCGTGTGCGACGAGCGCGATTTTCTTTTTTTTCTCCATTTCGATAATTTGGTTTTTCATTGCTTGTCCTGCCTTTCACTTGCGTCGAGAGCAGGGATAAACCGCCGCTCCTACCATTCATTCGTGCTTTATAATTTTGCCAATCATGTCCGATGGAATCGGCATGCCGAATTCATTCAACACGGTTGGCGCAATGTCAACGAGTTTTGAATTTTTCAATTCGCGTCCGCCGAGATTGCGTTTCGGGTCAAAGTAAATGTACATGCCTTGCTGCGCGTGATTCGCGTCATCGGGACCGGTGTCATTTTCAAACGTATAAATTTCGCCCGAACCGAGCGAGCCAACACCGCGCCAGTACAAATCGCCCCAAATGACAATGAGGTCGGGCGCGACGCCGTTCACTTTTTTGTACACGTCTTGCGGTTTGAACGCGTGCGTTTTCATCGGCTTGCCTTCGTGGTCGGGCAGCGCGTGGAATTTTGCAATCAATTCGTCGCGCACTTGTTCGTATTGGCCCGGTGGAATAACGCCGTTCGGTTCGCGTCCTTGCGCATTCAAAAAGACGCGCGAATAATAACCGCCTTCGCCCCATACCGTCGTTTTGTTCCAATTTATTTTGGCTTTGGACAACGGAATAATGCCTTCGGGTTTTTCGTCGAGGACGAGATAGCCGTTTTGCATGAGCCATTCATTGATGCAAATGCCGCCGTCCATGCGTTTCGCGCCGTGGTCGCTCATGATAATGACGCTGGTATTGTCGTCAATCAATTCGAGCGTCGCGCCGATTTGTTTATCGAGCCACACATAGTAATCGTGAATCGAATACAGCAGCGGATTGCCCGGCTCGTGCTTGATATGTTTCGGGTCGTGATATTTCCAGAAACCGTGATGCAAACGGTCCACGCCGATTTCGACGGACATGAAATAATCCCAATCGCGCGTTTTCATCAGGTGTTGAATCACCTTGAAACGCGCTTCGGTCATTTCATAAATTTTTTCCAACAGCCATTGTTTATTTTCGGTGCGAAAATTTTCCGCGTCCACCGCATAGTTTGGCGCCACGCGCAAAATTTCCTCGCGCAGTGTTTCGGGGTAGGTGAACTTGCTGTTGACATTCGGCGAAAGGAAACAACCGACCATGCCGCCGTTCACTTGTTTCGGCGGATATGACGGCGGCACGCCAATCAGGTACGATTGCTTGCCGACGCGTCCGAGATAATCCCATACGGTCGGTTCCACAATCGAACGCGAATTCGCGATATTCATTTTTTCGTATGAATAATCCGCGCGATTGCGAAAGCCGTAGATGCCGAGCGTGCCGGGGTCTTTGGAGGTTTGCGAACACATCCACGCGGGGACGGTGATCGGCGGCAAGACGGATTCGAGTTCGCCCCACACACCGTTCGACATGAGGTAATTCAGATTTGGCAGTTCCGCGCGATATTGGTCAAAGACGAGCGACGGTTCCGCGCAGTCGAGACCGATGACGAGAACGCGTTTTTTCTTGCCGCGCGCGATTTGGAAAGCGGGAGACTGGAGACTGGAGACTAAAGATTGTTGGTTGGTCATTGGGCAATGGGTGATTGGGTGATTGAGTGATTCGCTTCTCGCGTTCCCTCCTCACTCCTCGCACCTGTCTGGTCACTGCTTACTGTTAACTGATCACTGATAACGGATTACTGCTCACTGATTCCCCGCTTTTTTCTTGGCGATGCCCTCAATCAAAACTTGCGCGACTTCGGGGCGCGTAAATTCGGGCGGAAGCATTTCGCCGCGTTCGAGCATCTGACGCACCTGCGTCCCACTCAACACAATGTGGTCTTCTTTGGGATGCGGACAGGTTTTGGATGAAACAATGCCGCCGCACTTTTTGCAATAAAACGTATGCTCAAACATCAACGGCGTAATGCCAATTTCTTCTGGAGTGAATTCGCTGAAAATCAACTGCGCGTCGTAGGTGCCGTAATAGCTGCCCACGCCCGCGTGGTCGCGTCCGATAATCATGTGTGTGCAGCCGTAATTTTTGCGACAAATTGCGTGAAAAATCGCTTCGCGCGGACCGGCGTAACGCATCGCCGCGGGGAAAACGCCAAGCAAAACGCGGTCGGCGGGATAATAATCGCGCAAGAGCGATTGATACGATTCCATGCGCACGTCGGCAGGAATGTCATCGGCTTTGGTTTCGCCGACAAGCGGATGCAAAAATAATCCGTCCACAATTTCGAGTGCGGTCTTTTGGATGTACTCGTGCGCGCGATGAATCGGATTGCGCGTTTGGAACGCAACGATTTTGTTCCAGCCGTTGAGCGCAAACATTTTGCGCGTTTGCTCCGGCGTATGCCGAAATTCCGGAAATTCCGTTTTCGCCTGATTCGGCATGTCAGTCAGCCAAATATCGCCCGCGAGATACACATCGCCCTGCGCATACAAACGCGCGACGCCGGGATGTTTTTCTTCGTCGGTGCGATACACCAGTTTGGCTTCATGCACCTTGTCATAATCGAATTTTTCGCGCAGTTCCAACAAACCGACGAGATGCCCATCCGATTCGACGAGCGCAATGTCCTTGCCGATTTCAAAATTGTCCGCGAGTTCGCGCGACACGGGCAGTGTCACCGGAATGCTCCACGGCAAGCCGTTCGCGAGGCGCATGTTGTTGACCACATTTTCGTAATCCGCTTTGCCCATGAAACCGGTCAGCGGACTCATCGCGCCGACCGCAATCATTTCGAGGTCGGACAAATTCACGGAATTGAGCGTGCGGTAATGATGTTCCTTGCGCGCTTGTTCTGCGCGCGCGACAATTTTTTCGCGTTCCGTACCCGTGACGACGCGATTGATGAGTGTGCCCCCGTGCGGGGCGATTTCACCGACGTATGTTTTGGTCATGACTTTTTGTGTCTCTTTCGTGTTTTTGATTTTGGTTCTGTCCATTCGACCTGACGATAAATTTCAGTCAAATCAATTTCGCAATCCAACTCTACCCCAAATACCCCAACCCCGCCAACCGTTCCTCGATTTCTTTTTGTTCCGCGTCCGAGTACTCGCCATCCAATTTATTTTCAAAATGTATTGCCGCCGTATATTCCGCCGCGCGGTGTGACGAGAACAATTCATTCAACACTCGTCCGTCCATGTCGTTCGGAATCGCTTCGCCCAAAAATTGCAAAATCGTCGGCGCCAAATCAATCAACTGCGGCGTGGAGCCAAATCGCGCATTGTTATTTACATCCGCGCCGTTCACAATCAAAATACCGTCCATGCGGTGCTGTCCCGACGTGTCGCTGACAAACAACAATTGATTGCCAACTTTTTCGACAACACTATGCGATGTGTTCGCGCCGCGCCAATCCACGGCTGCAATGTGATACGGACCGTCAATGAGACCAATCACGTCCGGCGCTTCGTCCAACGCATCGCCTTGATATATCTCTTCGCGACGATAGACAAAATCAAAAATCGGTTTTTGCGTTTCAGGGTCCCGCAATTCGCGCATTGCCGCAATCACTTCATCCCGCGCGGTTTCATAGTCTCCAATCTCCAGTCTCCCCTCCGGCTCGCGCCCGCGCACATTCAAATACACATTCCCCATCGTTCCCACCGCGTACGCTTTGGTGCGCGACCAATCTATGTTGCCGTATGCCATCGAATAATGCAGGTTTGATTTCAAGCGCGGCATGAGTTCGAACGCTTTACTTTTCGCGGCGGCGAGGAGCGGATTGTTTAATCGTTTCACGCCCGCGCGCAAGGCAGAAGAAAGCGTATTGCCCGACTGTGATTTGTACGCCAATAACCCGCGTTGGGCAAAATACAAGTTCAAATACACCGCGTGCGTGAGCGGCCCAAAGCCGTGGTCGGACAAAACAATGACGGTCGTGTTTTCATCCGCGTATTTTTCCAAAAGGCGCGCGTTGTAATTGTCGAGATACTCGAACGCGTCATTGATAACACTGCCCCACTGCGCGGCTTCGTGTTCGTTGTACAGCGGATGGGTCGGGTCCTGATAGCGCCAAAATTTGTGACACAACGTATCGGGCGCGCGATGCACGAGCATGGCAAAATCCCAATCGGGATTTTTGTCGAGCAGATATTCAAACGCGCGCGTCTGTAACTCGCTCATTCGTTTTATCCGAGTCACCAAATCACCCAATGACCCAATATCCGATTCGCCGCGCTCAATGTCCACATCAATAATGTACTCGCCCAATTCCTGCAAGAGCTGCTGTTTCAATTCGGGTGGATACGTAAATTCGCTGTGGATACCCGGCGTCATCAAACCACTGACCAACATCCCGTTGATTTTTTCAACGGGATACGTGAGCGGCACATTCACGACAACGCATTTTTTGTTGCGGTCGCTTAGAATGCGCCACAGCGTTGCGGCACGACGATGCGACGCGTTGATGTATTCGAGCGCGTACGAATTTTTGGAACGCTGATAAAAACCGTACAACCCGAATTTGCCGTTTTGCTTGCCTGTCGCAAACGCGCTCCACGCCTGTTCGGACGAGGGCTGAATGCACGAACGCAAAGTCGTCCGCGAACCGTTTTGAATTAACTTGCCCAGCGTCGGGAGTTTGTTTTGCGCGAGCAGAGGGTCGAGCAGAGTCCATGTCGCGCCGTCGAGACCGAGGACGAGGACGCGAGATTTTTTCGTGTCTGACATTTTTACAACATTACGATTATAGCGCGGGGAGGGGGAAACGGGAAATCGCGAAAGATTGGAGATTAGAGACTGGAGATTGGCGATTAGGGCGCGGGTTCGATGCGAATTTCGCCGATGCTTGCGGCAATGTTGGGTTCGGTGAGTCCCAGTCCCGAAATAATCTGCGCGACGCGCGTTTCCGCTGCGGCTTCGCGCGCGGTTTGCGGCGAACCTTTTGTCGCGAGCAGCGCATGTGACCAACGAAAATTATTTCGCAAATCCACTTTTGCGCCGAGCGATTTCAACGCATCAGCGCCTTCTTGCGTCAAACGATACGATGCTTCGTCACTTGCCGCAACCGCAACGATTCTGCCGTCGGGAATTTGTGCAATAAATTCCGCCATGCGTTCCGATTCTTGTTCGGAGGAAAATGTATCAAAGTTTTCGCGCGCGCTAATGTTTCCTGATTGCGCATCAATTACAACAATGTTGTAGCCGCGCATAGTGGGCGATTCATCAACGCCGTTGACGTAGATGTGTCCGAACGCGCCTTGTTCTTCGCCTGCACTGCGAACGATGATGGACAACAAGCCCGTGCCGCGCGTCTGAGATAATCGCGATTCGCCTAAACTGGCACCGGAATCAAAACGCAAAATGACTTTATTCATTCCTTTGCGCAAAAAAGTGGCAGGCAGAACAGTCGAATACTGATTTGCTTCTGAAATATTTTGATGCGCCAAAGCATACCCATTGACCTCAACCGTTATGCCTTGCCCATTGCGCGGAAACACACTCAAATCATCGAGCGTTAATTTCAAATCGCGCAACTGCGTTAGCGGCACGAAAATTTTCGCCTCTTGCCGCTGCGCCGCAAACGAATCCGCACCCACCGCGCCCCACCCTTCGCCCAAGTACAAACGCGCGAGAGGGTCGTCGGGTTTGAGAATCAATGTGTCGTTCGCGGGCAAATCATTCACGCGATACGTGACTGTACCGCGCCCGTTTTCATAGCTCTCGTTGATTTTGGTCACAGGAAATGTTTGTTCAATGTACGCGCGCGTTTTGTTTGCCACGGCGCGGTTTGCTTCTTCAAACGGCGCGTGCCAGATAATGTATTTTGTGCCAAAAAATTGCAGGACGCGCGGCGCGAGTTCTTGATCCCGCGCGCGCGTCGCATCGTCAATATCGTGTCCCGTTTGAATCGCGACGAGCGAATTCAAAACAGGCGTTTCGGAAAAATATTGAAACTTGAGTTCGGGATTGCGCGACGTGTTGCCGTTGAGAATCGGATGCTGCTGCGTCGCCTGAAAAAACTGCGCGTACATGAAAATGCGGTCAATCGGCGCTTGCGAATCCGCGCGATAACTGCCCGTCACGCGAAACCCATTGCGCCACGCCAGCGGAATTTCCATCACGGAAAAATTCCCCGGGTCGCGCGCGATTTGTGAATAAATCTCCGGAGACTGGAGATTGGAGATTGGCAATGGCACAGAGAGATGCTCAAAGACCAAGAGCAACGCGATAACGGAGAGCAGACCCCCGACCGCGAGTTTTTTCTTGCCATCCGCTATCCGCCATCTGCTATCCGCTATTCGCGATATACAATATGCGATTCCGTACCCCACCAGCACCGCCACACACAGCGTCAGCATTACGCTCCAACGCGACGGGTAGCGATTCCCTTTGATGAACGGAACTTCGAGCAGCACATCAAACGGCATCGGTAAATCAAATTCCGCGCCGTTGATGCGAAGCGTGGGTCCGAGCGCCAAGAGTGCAAACAGCAAGAACCAAATCCCCCAGATGCGCGCGGGTTTCACTTTCCACAGCGCGATGATACCCAGAACGAGCGCAGTGAAACCGAGATACATGAAATTGATATATGGAAAAGAGATTAGAGATTGGAGACTGCCAAATAAGGGATGGAGCGGCGAGGGAACGAAAAAGCCGAGCAGGTCTGCGGAAAAGATATTGGAAAAACCCAAACCTTGCTGAATGAAATCGCCTTCGGTGAGTGTGTCCGAAATCATTGCGGCGAGAACGGGCAGCATCGGAATGATGAAAACAACTGCCGCGAATAGTAAATCGCGTATCGCGTATCGCGCATCGCGCAGAGCCGAGCGTTTTGTAATGAGCCAATAAATGAAATAGACAATTGTAAAAAGGATGAGAAACGACGCGAAAATAAACTCGCTCAACGCCTGCGCGAGCAAAAAGAATCCGAGCAGAAAACCATATTTGAGCGGAGGTTTCGGCGTGTCGAAAATTTTCAACAAGAACAAACTATAAAACGGAATCCACTGCGACGACGCGATGTTGAATTGCCCGAGCGAGGCGTACAAAAATTTGTTTGCCGAAAACGCATAGAGCAAACCGGCGGCGAATGCGGCGACAAAAATTTGGGACGCAGATAAACGCGGCTGAACGCGGATTGGATTAGGTTTTGTCCTTTCGCCATTGTTTTTTTCCGCGCGTTGTCCAGACGTCGAATTCAATTCGGTGATGTCGCGCAACCAACGCCGCAGCAAATATCCGACGAGCAAATACGCGCCGAACCCGCTCAGCGTGAACGACAAAATCAAATTGATGTTGGCAGAGGGAATCACGCCAAACGCAAATTGAAACGGAATGGACAGAAACGCATTGAGATACGTTAGCGTGTAGAAACCGAGATTCAGCCCGATGGGAAAAAACATATAGTCCGTATAAATCGGACTGCTGCCCAAATGCAAGAGCGAGTACGGCACCCACCACAAATTCCACGCGAGCGCGGGGTCGTCACTGCCGTCACCGGCGACATGCGTGGTGAAATGCAAAATGAGCGGGTACGTGAAAAGGAGCGTGAGGAAACAATACGCGAGGAGCGCGTACACGTCAACGCGGTGCGAGGACGAACGGGGCTGGCTCATTCTTGCTTTTGATACGTTACGCGATAAATCGCGCCGGGAAAATTCGCGTCTGCCTTGCCGCCGCGCATGTCGGCAATATACAACGCACCGTCGGGACCGATTGCCAGCGCGGTCGGATGGTCGAGTCCTTCGACAAACGAACGCGTCTTCCAGATTTTTTTCCCGTCCTCTTCTGCCTCAAAGGTGCGCGTGATTTGGCGATAGCGCGCGCCGGGTTGTCCATGCGCGTACAACGCCGTCAACACATTGCCGCGATACCCTTTTGGAAATTGGTCCGCCTCGTACACCACTACCCCCGTCGGCGCGGCGTGAGTCACGAAATGCATAATCGGCGCGCGCGTTGCCGACCACGGCGGCGGCTCGCCAAAAAAGTACGGATAGCCGTAATCCGCGCCCTCTTCCACCAAATTTAATTCATCGCCGTCGGGGACGGGAATAGATTCATCGCCGTTGTCGCTCGCATACAAACGTCCGTCCGCGCCAAACGCAAGGTCGTACGGATTCCGCAACCCGCGCGCATACAGTTTTGGATTTTTGCCGTCCGCATCCATTTGCAGTACGCCCGCAAATTGCCAATCATCGCGCGGCTGCCCTTGATACCAATACGTTTCGTCCTTGAGTTCCAATTGTCCCACGCGCGGTCCGCCAATGGCGATATACAATTTTCCGTCGGGTCCAAAACGAATGCCGTTGTTGGAATGTTGAATGTCGAGCGAAAACAGCCCGTCCAAAATCACTTTGTTCTCATCCGCAACGCCGTCGCCGTTCGTATCGCGGAGGGTATTGATTTGTCCGCGACTCGAAACATACAAAGCTCCGTCGCGCCACGCCAAACCGCGCGGATTCTTGAAATCGGACGCAAAGACTTTTTCCTCGTCCGCGACGCCGTCGCCGTTCGTATCGCGCAAACGCACAATGCGTCCGTCCACGATTTCGGCGTAATACAAATTGCCTGCGTCGTCAAACGTGATCGCGCCCGGCTCTTGCAAATTCTCTGCAAACGTCTGCGCCTTGAATCCTTTGGGCAATTGAATTTCCGCCAACGTCGGGTGCTCCGGATCGCTTGGTTTGGCAGCCGTGGCGTGGATATTCCATTGCGTCAGCGCAAACAACCCACCCAACACCAATACGCCCACCACTGCCGCAAGTCCCCACGCGAGCCAACCGTATCGTCGCGCCAAATACACGCACGCAAATGCCAACGCGCCCGCAACGATTCCGATGCCCAAGACCGACAAATACGATATTGCGAATTGCCGCAAATCAATCGCCAACACCGGCGCGCCAAACCATTGCACGGCAAAACGACTTGCGAGCAAGAAAAAAATCGCGAGCAGCAGAACCGCAATGCCCGCAGGCAATAACGCGCGCGGTTTGCGCGTCTGCGCATACGCATAGATGCCGAAAGTCAGCAGTCCAAGCGCGAACGCGACGAGCGCCGCCGCAGCCAGATTCATCCCCATGAAAGCTCTTTCGCCAAATCTTTGCGCGCGCAGCCCATCAATCGCGGCGCGGCACTTGATGATGATGCCGGCAGCGCGCTTCGTACATTTCATTCGCGCCCACGACAACCAACGGGTCATCGTACGCCGCCGGTGCGCCATTCACCAAACGCTGCGTGCGCGACGCGGGTCCGCCGCACACCATACATATCGCGTTCAGTTTCGTCACTTCTTCCGCTTGCGCCAAGAGAATGGGCATGGGTCCGAACGGCTCGCCGCGAAAATCCGTATCCAGTCCCGCCACAATCACGCGCACGCCGCGCTGCGCCAGCTGCGCGACGACTTCGGTAATTTCCCAATCAAAAAATTGCGCTTCGTCGAACGCCACTACATTCACCGTCTCGTCCATATATTCCCAAACTTCGGACGCGCTCTTGATTGGCAGCGCTTCGAATTTTGCGCCGCTGTGTGACGCGACGTGCGCTTCACCGTACCGCACATCAATTTTATTCGTGAATACCAAAACATTTTGCCGCGCAATCTGTGCGCGCCGAACGCGGCGGATCAGTTCTTCCGACTTGCCGCTAAACATCGAACCGCAAATCAATTCGACGTGTCCTCGCAATTCTCCAAACGGGTCCATAGCTGCCTGCGCTGCCTTTCACAAAAACGCCCGCGCCGCAAAACGGCGGGGCAAAAGAATGTGTTCCCTGTTAACGCGGGTGCGCCACAGATTATAGCATAGCCGTCACCTTGTCTTGGAATTTTCAAATCGGACGCGCACGCGACGTTGCGGCGTTTGGCGCGTACAAAAAAACATCGGCGCGATCTGAATCTATCGCACCGATGAGTATGGGACACAAAAAAATTATTCGGCTGCGCTTTCGCCTTCGGGCGCAGGCGGTGTTTCCGGAGCGGGCTTGGGCTCGCGCGGTTTGCGTTCACGCGGCGGACGCGGTTTGCGTTCGCGCGGCGCGGCGGGTGTTTCGGGAGTCGCTTCCGCGGCGGGCGCTTCGGCAGCCGCAGGCGCAGCTTCGGCAACAGGTTCGGGCGCTTGTTCCGGTTCTTCCGGAACGCCGCTGCGCTTGGCGCGTTCTGCCGCGCGGCGCGCCTTTTTGCTCACGCGAGCTTCGCCTTCGGGCGCAAGCGTTTCGCGCGCGGCGAGACGTTTGCTAAAGCGTTCGACTTGTCCTGCTGTGTCCACGATGCGCTGCGTGCCGGTGAAAAACGGATGGCAGTTGGAACAAATGTCCACGTGGACTTCTTTTTTGGTCGAGCCGGTATGCCAGGTTGTGCCGCAGGAACCGCAAACGACAACCGCATCGGCATAAAATGTGGGGTGAATACCCTCTTTCACGTTGAGAACCTTTCCACGCGCAGCTGGTCATGCCACACTTGCGGCGGCGTTACAAAAACGCGGGCGCAAAACATTGTGCCGAACCAGCCGCGACTTGCTACGCAGTGGTAGCTTTGTCCGCTCCGACAACAACTTTGTCGGCATAGACACTGACTTGTTTTTGAGCTTGCGAGTACGGCTCGAATTTTACGTACCCGTCAATGAGTGCAAACAGCGTGTAATCTCTGCCCAATCCGACATTTTTGCCGGGCTTGATGTGCGTGCCATGTTGACGCATCAATATGGAACCACAGCGGACAAATTGTCCATCAAAGCGTTTCACACCCAATCGTTGAGAATTGCTGTCACGTCCGTTGCGGGTCGAGCCGCCGCCTTTTTTATGAGCCATTTCAGTAAGCAGTAATCAGAAATCAGTAATCAGACATCCGTCCGGCTATTGACTACTGACATCGGACTACTTATCCCACAAGAATATCCTTGATTTCCAGATGCGTGTAGGTTTGGCGATGTCCGCGCGTGGTGCGGCGGCGATGCTTGTTGCGATAATCGAACGAAATCACTTTGGGACCTTTGCGCTCGGCAACGACTTTCGCCAACACGCTGGCATCCGCAGCCGATTTGCCGATTTGATAGCTCTCGCCATTGCCGAGAAACACCACGTCCAATTTCACTTCATCGCCGACTTGCTGCGGCAATTTTTCAACGGCGATACGGTCGCCTTTTTCCACTCGATATTGTTTATTTCCACTGCGCACAATGGCGTACATAATTCCTCCAAAACAGCCCTGACAGGTTTTGCAAGTACCTTGCGCGCAGCTCGTCTCAACGAAACCAGTCAGGTCTCTGCGCGCAGGCGTCAAAAAAGCGGCGCAACTTGCCACCGCATTAGCCGCGCAATTATATGCAAACGCGCGTTTTTGGCAAATTTGCAGACAACCTATCGCCTCTCGCCGTTCACGTTTCGGCGATGAGCAATTTTTCCAATTCCGCGAAAATCGGCGCATTCGCCCCGATACAGTACGCCAAATCGGGGCGCGCCGCGCCGCCGTACTGCTTGAAAAGGCCGCCCGCTTCCGTAACCAACAAACGTCCGGCGGAAATGTCCCACGGATACAAACCCGTGTCGCAATACGCATCGAGCCGCCCGCACGCGACATTTGCCAAATCCAACGCCGCGCAGCCGTTGATGCGCAACGAACGCGCGCGTTTAATCATGCGCATCATTTCCGGCAATCCGCGGTCGGACTCCCACTGCTCATAAATCAAGCCCGTCGCCAAAACGCTTTCGCCGACCGTTTGCGCGTGACTGCACGCAATCCGCTCGCCGTTCAAAAATGCGCCGCCGCCGCGCGTCGCGGAAAAAAGTTGGTCGAGAATCGGGTCATAGACCACACCCGCGATGGATTCGCCATTTTCTTCGAGACCAATCGAAACGGCAAAGTACGGAAAGTGATGCGCGTAATTGGTCGTGCCGTCCACCGGATCAATTACCCAGCAAAACGCGGAACCGCGCGCATGCGCGCCGGATTCTTCGGCGAGAATATCAAAATCGGAGGTCACGCGCGTGAGATGTTCAATGATGACAGCTTCCGCTGCGTGGTCCACTTCGGTCACCAGATTGATGGCGCCTTTGAATTCAATGGCGTGCGGTTTGCCCCAACCGTCGCGCAGAATTTTTCCCGCCGCGCGCGCGGCATCGGAAGCGAGCTGTAAATAATCATCCATCGTATCTTCCTACGCAAAAAAAGAGCCGGGGAATACCCGACTCGAATTTCTGATGCCCAAGGAGGGACTTGAACCCCCATGCCCTTGCGGGCACAACACCCTGATTGTTGCGCGTCTGCCAATTTCGCCACTTGGGCTCGCGGTGAAACCAAATGCAGTTGCGCCACTATTCTACGCGAAGCTGACGCTTTGTCAATCCTGCATCTAACGCAATTCACATTGGGGGCAAGTTTTCGGGCAAATAGAATTTGCAGCAACGAAAAC
>CAZXYP010000093.1:0-15839 GCA_964644955.1 uncultured Anaerolineales bacterium
GGCAGACCCACAGCCGATTCAAAAACGCATTCCGCCCACGATTTGTGTTCCCACCACCGCCGGCACCGGCAGCGAAGTCACACTGTGGGCGGTTATCACCGACAAGCAGCGCAAAATTAAATTCAATGTCGGCGGCACCGCGAAAATCGGCGCGTGGGTCGCGTTGATTGACCCCGAGCTCACCGTCAATCTGCCCGCGCCCGTCACCGCCGGAACGGGCATGGACGCGCTCGCGCACGCGATTGAATGTTACACGTGCGCGTACGCGCAGCCGTTCCCCGATTCCACCGCGCTGCTGGCAATGGAATATGTCGGTCAATATTTGCGCATCGCGTACGCACAGGGACACAATGTCGAAGCGCGTTACAAAATGAGCATGGCGGCAATGCTCGGCGCGTTATCGTACGGCACGGAAAGCGCGGGCGCGGCGCACGCCATGAGTCAATCGGCCGGTGGCGTGCATGACGTGCCGCACGGCGCATTGACCGCGCGCGTCTTGGGTCCGGTGATGGAATACAATTACATGGGCGAGCCGCAAAAATTCGCGCGCATCGCGCAAGCATTGGGCAAGGACACGCGCGGCTTGAATGTGTACGACGCGGCGGAACTCGCGGTCGAAGCCGTGTACGAACTCACCGACGATTTGAATATCCCGACGCTGCAAGACTTGGGTTTCGACGAATCGGAAATTCCGTTGCTGGCGAAAATTGCGTTCGAGGACCCGCAAACCATCGGTAATCCGCGCGACCTGACGCAAAAAGCATACGAAGACATTTACAAACGCACGTTCGCGCTGGGCAAGTCGCAACCAGCATGAATTTTGATTTTCCAAAACGCGCGCACGAACGCGTGGAACTGGAAGCCGCGTTAGCGGAATGCAGTCGCGCCGCGCTGATTCAACGCGGGGACGCCGCAGAGGTCGAGTATCTGTTCAAACATGTCTTGACGCAAGAAACGGCGTATCAATCCCTCTTGCGTCAAGACCGGCGCGCGCTGCATCGCCAAATCGCGCAGAGCTGCGAACATGTCTTTGCCCACAACCTTGACGAATACCTCGCGCTGCTCGCGCACCACTACACCGAAGCGGGAGAGAACGCGCGCGCCGCGCACTATTGGACGCGCTACGGCGAACGCGCGATGCAAATCTCTGCCTTTCCCGAAGCCATTCACGCGTTCCAACACGCGTTGGAATTACTTGCCCCCGCGCCGAATGCCGAACGCGCGCGCGTGTACGCGCAATTGGGCGATGTCTATTGTCGGCGCACCGATTACGACAGCGCGCAAAGTTTTTTTCGCGATGCCTTGACCACCGCCATCGCGGCGAACGACGCCACAACGGCGGCGACGGCATTGTCGGGCATCGCGCGCATTGAAAGCCAACGCGGCAACCACACGCGCGCGCGCGAATTGGGTCAAGAAGCATTGCGGTGGGCGCAAGATGCCGGGGATAGAGAAGCCATTGCGCGCGCGTACCGCCAACTTGGCGTTTCGTACAATTACGAAGGCAAAAATGATTTGGCGGAAGAAAATTTGCGCGCGTCACTCACACTGTCGCAGGAACTCGATGACCGCGAAGGTATGGCGAGCAGTCTGAACAGTTTGGGGGTTGTCGCCCGGGATACCAAAGCGTATGCGCAGGCACAGCTGTATTTGGAGCAGGCGCTGGCGCTTTCGCGCGCGTTGGGCGACCGTTACGGCATCGGCATTCGCCTGGTCAATCTGGGCGTCCTGGCGGAACAGCGCGGCGATTTGGACGCGGCGGACAAGTACCAACACGAAGCGTTGAGCATCGCCAATGAAATCGGCGACCGCGAAGGCGCGGCGTTGATTCACGTGAACCTGGGCAGTCTGGCGCAATCGCGCGGCGATTTGGATGCGGCGCGCCAAGAATATCGTGTGGTGTTGGCGGAATGTGCGGCGTTGGGCGCGTGGGCGCTTGCGTTATACACTCTTGCGGCGCTTGCGAAATGGGAATTGCAGCGCGGGAATTTTGACGCGAGCGCGGAATTGTTAAGCTTGGCGCTGTATCATCCGTCGAGTTCGGCGGACATTGCGCTGGATTTTCAAGATGTGCGCGATGAATTGAGAAAGAAAATGTCGCAGGCGGATTTTGACGCGGCGATGGAACGCGGGCGCGCGTTGGATTTACAAGTGACTGTCACGCGCTTGGCGGCGGAGATGAAATGACATATCAACCGACGTGGGAATCGGTTTCAACGCACGCGCTCCCGAAATGGTACGACGATGCCAAACTCGGCATCTTTGTGCATTGGGGCGTATATTCGGTGCCCGCGTGGGCGCCGACGGGGTACAGCGCGATGGAAGTGATGCGCGGCAATGTGGATCCGAAAAAATTCGCGAGTGATGTGCCGGACGGCGCGTTTTACTTCAATAATCTCGAAATCCCCGACAGCCAAACGCGCGCCTATCACGACAAAACGTATGGCGCGAATTTCGCGTACGATGATTTTGTGCCGCAGTTCAATCAGCAACTCGCGCTGTGGCAGCCCGACGACATGGCGACACTGTTCAAACAAGCGGGCGCGCGCTATGTGGTGTTGACGACGAAACATCACGAAGGTTTTTTGATGTGGCACGCGCAAACGCGCAATCCGTTCAAGCCGCAATTCATGGCGCAGCGCGATGTGTTGGATGAATTGAGTCGCGCCGTGCGCGCGGAAAACGTAAGGTTCGGCGTGTATTATTCCGGCGGTTTGGATTGGACGTTCAATCCCGGACCGATTCGCGATTTGGCGGATACGTCGCGCACAATGCCGCAGTCGCAACAATACGCGGACTATGTGACCGCGCAGTTCCGCGAATTGATTGCGCGCTACGAACCCGCCGTGTTGTGGAATGATATCGGGATGCCCGTCAAAGCGGACTTGCCCGCGCTGTTTGCGGAATATTACAATCGCGTGCCGGACGGTGTGGTGGATGAACGCTACGGGCAGTTTGATTTGGGCGCGCTGAAAAGCGTGATTGCGATTCCGCCGTTCAATCGCTGGTTCGACAAACTCGCGCAGAGTGAATTTCACGACGGCGCGCCGCCGACGACGAGCAAGCACAGCGATTTCATTACGCCCGAATACGCGGAATTCAAAACCACTGTCGCGAAAAAATGGGAAGCGACGCGCGGCATCGGTCATTCGTTCGGTTACAATCGCAACGAATCAGACGCGGATTATATGACGCTGCCCGAACTCACGCATTTCTTTGTGGACATTGTGAGCAAGAACGGCAACTTGTTATTGAATGTCGGTCCGATGGCGGATGGAACGATTCCGACAATTCAACGCGCGCGTTTGCAAGGGCTGGGCGAGTGGCTGAATGTGAACGGACGCGCGATTTTTGAAACGCGCCCGTGGACGCAAGCGGAAGGTGTGGCGCACAGCGCGCAGGGCGACACGCCCATGCGTTTTACAAAAAACGGGGATGCGGTGTTCGCGACATTGTTGGGAATTCCCTCGGCAACGGAAATCTCATTGAGCGGCGTTGATGCGCGCGCGGTGCAAAATGTAAAGTTGTTGGGACAGGATGCGCCGCTCGCGTGGCGGATTGAAAATGACGCGCTGGTGGTAACGATGCCGAATGAGCTGCCCGCGTCGTGTGTGGCGGCGGAGGCGTGTTGTGTGGAGATTATCTGAACGATTGAACGACCTCAGAACTCTTTGGGATGCCATGCTGGAATATCGCGCCGCGCAAAAATTGGAAATGGATGCGCTGTCGAGCATCCTTAAAATTTGGAAACGCGCGCGGCAGCAGCAGAATGTCGCGCGGCTGTAAGAAAAAGTGGATGCGCTCGCGCACAACAGAGATTGGGTGGGCTTGATGTAACGGCAGGGAATGGCAGGAGGGATAAGTATGTTGAGTATTCAGGGAGTCTATCGCAAGGGCAAGATTGAATTGGTGGAACAACCGACCAATGTTCGTGAGGAAACGTATGTGATTGTCACGTTTCTTGAACGAGGGGTCGTTGACCTGCACGAACGAGGAATGAGCAAAGAACAAGCGGCAGAACTGCGCGCCGCGATGTCATCGTTTGCGGACGATTGGGATAGCCCCGAAATGAGCATCTATGACAACTACGACGCCGTCAAATCCAACCTATAAACGCGGTGATGTCGTCTTGGTGCTATTTCCCAATTCAGACTTGCGGACCGCCAAGACGCGCCCTGCGTTGGTGATTCAAGCCGAGAACTTGAAGACAGGATTGCCACAAGTAATCGTGGCGATGATTACGAGCAAGACTTGGCGCGCCAATCATCCGAGCCGCGTTTTAGTTCGGTTGTACAGCAGTGAAGGCAAACAATCGGGCTTGCTCACCGATTCTGTCGTGATGACGGATGATGTAGCGACCATTTTGGAGATTGCGATTGAACGAAAAATTGGGGAACTGCCAATGAAAGAGATAGACAACGCTTTGCGTCACACTCTCGGCTTGTAAGCGGCAACTCACTCAACCAAAGAGTCATTCATGATTACCAATAACGCCCCCCGATACGAATACCTGCCAAGTGAAGGCATCGAGACCATTCACGAGACGACGATGCGCGTGTTGGAAGAATTCGGCATCGCGTTCAATCACGACGAAGCGGTGGACATTCTCGAACGCGCGGGCTGTGAGGTGGACCGTGATGCCATTCCCGCGCCGCTCGTAAAATTTCCGCGTGGTTTTGTGATGGAACAAATTGCAAAAGCGCCGTCACAATTCACCATGCACGCGCGCAATCCCGACAACAATGTCGTCATTGGCGGCAATCACATGGTGCTTGCGCCCGTGTACGGTCCGCCGAATGTGCAGGACTTGGACAAGGGACGGCGCGAGGCGACGATGGAAGACTATCGCAATTTTGTAAAACTCGCGCAAACGGTGCCGGATATGCACAACGCGGGCGGCGTGGTTTGTGAACCGAACGACGAGCCGCAAGAGACGCGTCATCTCGACATGATGCACGCGCTGTTGACGTTGAGCGACAAGACGTTCATGGGGAATGTTGTCTCGGCGGAAAACGCGAACGATTGCGTCGCACTCGCGTCCATTGTGTTTGGCGGGCGCGCGGTGTTGGAAAAAAATCCGGTGATGCTTTCGCTCATTAATGTCAACAGTCCGCGCTTGTTTGATACGCGCATGTTGGATTCGTTGTTCACGTACGCGCGCGCGCGGCAGCCGCTGTTGATTACGCCGTTCATTCTCGCGGGCGCCATGTCGCCGGTTGCGATTGGCGGGACGATTGTGCAGCAAAACGCGGAAGCGTTGGCGGGCATTACGTTGACGCAGCTGCTTAGCCCCGGCACGCCGGTCGTGTACGGTTCGTTTTTGTCCAACAGCGACATGCAGTCGGGCAGTCCCGCGTTCGGCACGCCGGAATCGGCGGCGGCGTTGTTGGTCAGCGCGCAATTGGCGCGCAAATATCGCCTGCCGTTTCGTGGGGGGGGGGGCTTGACGTCGAGCAAAGTTGCGGATGGGCAAGCGATGTGGGAAGCGGCCATGACGTTTTGGCCCACGTTTCTCGCGGGGACGAATTTCGTTTTGCACGCGGCGGGTTGGCTCGAAGGCGGCTTGGTTTCATCGTACGAAAAATTCGCAATGGATGTAGAATTATGCAAGATGATGCAAGTGTTTCTCGGCGGCATTGCGTTGGACGAGGAAGGACTGGCGTTGGACGCGTTCGAGGAAATCGGACCGGGGGGCTATTTCTTTGGCGCGGCGCATACGATGCGCCATTTCCGCGACGCGTTCTATCGTCCGTTGATTGCAGATGTGTCCAACTTTACGCGCTGGGAGCAAAAGGGCGCGGAAACGGCGGACGTGCGCGCGAACCGCGTCTGGAAAAAATGGCTGAGTGAATACCAACAACCGACGATGGATGTGGGCATGTTGGAGGCGTTGAATGAGTATATCGCGAAACGCAAGCGCGAGATTCGTGATACGCTCGCCTGAAAGCGATGAGCGCGCAAAGAAAGGAGGAAGGCGCGCGTTGGATTAAACGTTCGCGGCGTTCTGACCAAGCGGTTTTTGTTTTACCACTCAAAGGAGAGTCCTATGAAAAGCAAGTGGCTTTTCGTTTTGGCAATGGCGGTCTTGATTGCGTTTGCGGCGACCACTGCATGGGCAGCGCCGGAACCGGGGGGAATTGTTCAGCCAAATCCGGCGGAGATTCCACCGCCGCCGCTCACCACCACAATCATTGTCAATGTCGTGTTTGTCGGGTACGAAATGGCAGACATTGACGAAACCGATTTCAGCGCGGAACTCCCTACCACGTACGACCCCATCGTGCGGTATCCCGCGTTCTACGGCATTCCCTTGCCGGTGAATATTCATGGCGATTACGCGTTCAATTACACCTACGCGCCGACGAGCTTTGAAGATGCCTTTTTCGGGTACATTGCTTCCATCGGCACGGCAGGACCCTTGACCGTGTTTCAAGAGGATTATAACGCCCAAATTCACAAATCGCTGACGATATCGGGTGATGTGCTGTACATTGATGCGCCGAAAACGGAACGCTGGTTGATGAATCACGCGCGTTCCGATTTGGGATTGGACGTTGCCAACTACACCATCTTTTTTGTGAATTGGTATAGCCGCGGCGATTTCCAGTATCACGTCTATACCAAAACCAGTTTCGCGGATCCCGACACGGGCTATAACTTTGGCGAAATTCGCGGCTCGCGCAAAATGATTGCGTGGGGCGGCACGTACGGACGCACGTGGTTCTATGACCTGTCGGCAGGACCGGAAGCGTGGACCGACAATTGGAATGTGGATGACGCAGATGTGGATGGTGACGGCGTTTTGGATTATCGGATGCCGCCGGTGTGGGAATACGGCAACGTGAGCGGCTATCGCCCGTTTGACAATCTTTCGGGTGATTTGGGCAAAGTCGCGCGCTGGGTTGCCATCAATCTGCTCTTTACCTCTTCGCCATTGTACGACCCGTTGGCGACCGAACCGTATCCGGGCAAAGGCAAAACCGTTGACATTAACATGTTCGAAGATGACGTCAAGAACAACGGTTTGGAGTGGCTCGATACGGAATACGTGCAGACAGCGTTGAGTATGTTCGAACCGCAGTATCCATGGAAGGTGAAAACTGCCGACCACAAACTGAACGGCGATGCGAAAAAAGCATTCCGCCAATGGGCAGAAATCAATTTGGCGAGCGGCTGTTGGAACGATTACGGAACGCGTTTCGCAGAACTGTACTGTTTCTTTGACGAGAATCGTGACCAGTACCTGAACAAAGTCAAGCCCGCCCAGAATTATATTGGCGGTGTTTTCGCGTTCAACACGAAACTCAGCAAGATGGGACCAAACGCGGGATTGCTCGGTTATGCCGACGACGATTGGCTGAGCGGCACACCCACGTATGTGTTTGCGTTCGATACGCCGTACCTTCGCAACATCGGGTACGGTTTCAGCACGACGGTTGTGCATGAATTCGGGCATCATGTCGGCATGTCGCATCCGCACGACGGTTATGATTCGACCTTCGGCTTGGACTATGGTCCGAGCGGCGATTACTATTTCGCGTGGTCGGGCGATGAAAGCGAAACCATCATGGCGTACAACGACCTGACCGGCAATTTCGGTTGGTTCGACCGCGACAACATGAATCGCTTTATGGCGGGACGTTACTTGACGCGCGCGTCGGAAATCGCCGCGCGCGTGAGCCAAGCCGACCCGTCCGGCAGTCGCGCGCTGCTGGACGAAGCGAATAACAATATGGAGCAAGCGCGCATCGCGTTCCGTCAGAACGATTGGGAAGGCGCGGCGAATCGAGCGCGCGCCGCATTCCAAGCCGCGTTCCGCGCGTCGGAAAACGCCGGTTTGAATTTGCCCATCACGAAACCCTTGACCGGCGGCGGTCCGTTCCGCGGCGTGAAACCGGTTGACCCGATTCATCCGCATCGTGACAACTAGGTTTTGGGAATGGATTTTCGGCGACGGCGTCTGACGAGATGCCGTCGCCTTGTCCAAATACAAAAAATCTCGAGAGGAGTAATCGTGGCAGAGCAAGTCAATCTCACGGAGGCATCAGGCACTGCGCTCGTTTTATGGCGACTCGTTTGCCGATGGTTTTGAAGACGGCAAGGACGACATGGCAGGGACGTTGCAGGAGCGAATGCAGCTCTCGAAACATGATGCAAGGCAAGTGGTTGAATCGCTTGTGGCGGCGCGAATGGTTCGTTGGGAAGGAACGGTGGACAGTATTCCGGCAGCGGAAGGAACCCTCTCGAGTGGCGCCATCATTGAGGGAACGTGGTATTTGTAGGCGCGTGCATCCTCGCGCCTCTGTTGGGCGCGCAGACGCGCGGGAGCCCCGATGGCAGACCTGATACAATTGGCGGAACGATGGATTCAAGAAATCTGGCAGCGCGGTCGAGTCGAGTACGCGGAAGAGATTTGCGCGGACGATTTTACCGATTACTCGCTGCCCGAAACGGAGGAAGGCGATATTATCGCGCTGCAGGACGCCGCTGTGGATTTGCGCGCGGCATTTCCCGATTTACAGGCGACGGTGATGGATTTGTATCGGGATGAGGACTATGTCACCCTGCGCGTAAATTTTCAAGGCACACACAGCGCAGATTTTTTGAGTTTTGCGCCGACGAATCAACGCGTCGAATGGGAAAGCATTGAAATTTTACATTTTCAAGATGATTTGATTGCGGAGCGGTGGGCGCAGTCGGATTTGTGGGAACAATTGGACAATGCCGATGTAGCTTTCAATGTCTTGCAAGGCAATCAAGCGCACGCGGAATTGATTGCGCAATTGGCGGACACGCCCAAGCAATTGCGCCAAGCCGTTCGCGCGCGCGGCTCACACGCTGCAACCGCGCGCGCGCGTTCCACCGGCGCGACCTTGGGCTATTTGTGGCGCTGTGAAGTGGATGCGTGGCAGCACATGCTCGGACGAATGCAGCGCGAGGACAATCCGTATTGGGAATTTTGGGATGCGGAGCAGTACGATTGGGAAGCAGAATTTGGTGCCACTGATTTATTGTCGCTGCTCGACGCGTTTGAATTTCGACGTTTGCAAACGTGTAATTACTTGCGCGCGTTGTCGGACGAGGGCTGGGCAAGGCGAGGCAAACATCCCCAAGATGGTACGCTCGATGTTGCGGGTTTGATGAACAAGGTATTGGACCATGACCGCGCGCAACTGGTCGCGCTCAGCGGCGTACAGATTTGACGGAGGCGAAGGATGGAGTTGAGACAAGTACTCGCAATCAACCTCGAAACTGCGCACGATGCGTTTCTCAAAACGATGGCGGACGTGACGCCGGAAATGGCGCGCTGGCTGCCGCCGGGCATTATGCATCCCATTGGCGAACGTTACGCGCATGTCGTGATGGCAGAAGATTATTTGGTCAATGGCATAGCGCGCGGCGGCGAGCCATTGTTTCTGTCGGAATGGGCAGGGCGCACGGGGTTCAATGCCGACCCCATGCTGTTGATGACATTGACTTCTGAAATCGCGCGCCAGGTGCGCGTGGACGATTTGAACGGCTTGGGTGAATACACGCGCGCCGTGTTTGCCAACACGCAGGATTTTATTAACCGCGCGGACGACGCATTGTTAAACAGCAGCGTGGACATGAGCATCGTGGGGTACGGACAGGTGCCGTTTCCGATTTGGTTCAGCGCTTTTGTGGTCGGACATTTGCATGATGTTATGGGTGAAATCTCTGCGCTCAAAGGATGTTTGGGCGTGAAAGGGTATCCGTTCTAATGGCAGACCCTCAACATCTCTCTCAGCTGAACAACGGTGTGGACGCGTGGAACGCGTGGCGGCGCGCCGAGACGAATGAAATTCCCGATTTGAGCGGCGCAGATTTGGCGGGGCGCGATTTGTCTGGCGTGAATTTTGGCGCGGTGTTTTTGGCAGACGCGGATTTGCGCGGCGCGAATTTGACGCACGCCAATCTGGTGGGCGCGGAAATGGCAGGCGCGAATTTGCAAGGCGCTGATGTGTCGCACGCGCTCGCGCGTTTTGTGGACTTGACTCGCGCCAATTTGCAAGACGCGAATTTGCACCAGACCAATTTGGTGGAAGCCGATTTGCGCGGCGCAAATTTGGAACGCGCCGATTTGCAGCTTGCCGATTTGAGCAAAGCGAATCTCGAGCAGGCGAATCTGAGTCACGCCAATCTGACTTCGGTTTCGTTCGTTGGCGCAAATCTGACGCACGCGCAAATGCAAGGGGCAAAGATGCAAGGCGTCGTTTTGCCCGATGGCACGTTGTATGAAAGCGAGGCATGAATGAACGCACGCGACATTCTCTTTTACGGCAATCGCACGCTGCTGGCGAGCATGGAACGCGTGCCGCCGTCCGAACGCAACACCGGCGGACTCATTGGCTGGTGGTCGGCGCGCGAAGCGATGGCGCATCTCGCGATTTTTGAAACGGGCTTGACCGAGATTCTGGAATCATTTTTGGGCGGACCGCCGCCGCAGCTGATGGTCGGCATGGAGTCGGATAAAAATGATGCGCTCGTCGCGCAAAAGAACGGCATGACGTTTAACGATTTGCTCGCGGAATACAAAACGTACGTCGCGCGGAATCTGGAATTGATTGAAAAAATTCCGCCGGAAACTTTGCGCGCGGTCGGAACGATTCCCTGGTACGGCGGCGACTATTCGCTCGACGATTTTATCGTGTACACTTATTACGGACACAAACGCGAGCACGCCGCGCGGTTTGAAGCGTTTGGGGATATGCTGGACAGTAAGGCGTGATGCGAAAGGAAGAAACCAAAATGAGCGAAGCCCTCGCCGATTACGTCCGCGCCAACAGTTATGCGCGCCTGCCAAATACAGACCGTCAAGAGGAAGGTTGGACGGCGTACAAGAAAGGATACGAACTGCGCATCGTCGTCAAGACGCAAGACGATTTGAAAAAAGTGCGCCGCTTGCTGCTCGAAACGGGCATTCAACCCGGCAAGGCATACCGCAAAGCACAGCAGTGGGTCGTGCCGGTCTATGGCAAGCAAGCGGTGAATCAACTCGTCGCGCTCAAATCCAAAAAACGGTAACGCATCTTTGTTTCCTCTCGACGGTTTCAAACCCGCGCTCATTGTCTTTGACAAGGACGGCACGCTGATTGATTTCAATTTCATGTGGGCGAGTTGGATTACCGAACTTGCGCGGCGTCTCGAAACTACCACACAGCATCCGCTGACAGATTCTTTGTATCACGCCATGGGCTATGATGCGGAACGCGCGCGCGTCATTGCGGGCGCGCCGCTCGCGGTGTGTTCGATGAAGACGTTGCGCGACCTGACCGCTGATGTGGTGTGGCGTTCCGGTTTTTCGCGCGCGCAAGCGGAAGCGTTCGCCGACGCAGTTTGGTTTGTCCCCGACCCCGTGGCGTTGGCGCGCCCCGTCGCAAATCTCCCACACATTTTTTCCACACTCCACGCGCGCGGAATTCGTCTCGCCATTGCTACAAGCGACGACCGCGCGCCGACACAAGCCACGCTCGAGGCATTGGGCGTCGCGCAATACATTGACGCGCTGGTCTGTGCAGATGACGGTTTGCCCAACAAACCCGCGCCCGACATGCTGCTGCATATTTGTCGCACATTGGACATTGCGCCGGCGCAAACCGTGATGGTCGGCGATGCGGTGGCGGATTTGGAAATGGGACGCAATGCTGGCGCGGCGTGCGTGATTGCGGTCCTCACGGGTTTGGCGGATGCCGCGCAGCTCGCGCCGCTCGCCGATTGGGTCATCCCCTCGATTGCGGATTTGCTTTGACGAGTCTGACAATTCGTTTTCAATTCTCTGCGCCCTCTTTAATCTCTCCCTTGTTTGCGCGAAAATGAATACAGATTGCGCGTAGGTTTTCGCGCAAGAATCGTGTTCGTGTTGCAGGGAAGACTATGCGTCGAAACGCCACCGCGTGCGTGGCGTTTGGATGCTCTTTGTCCTATGTGGAGTCGTTCTTTGTGGCTCATGTTTGGTGTATGCGTCTTGCTGCTTGTTTCATCGCACAATGTGTTGGCAGGCGGCAGTGTGGGCGGGCGGATTTGGGTGGATGCAAATGGCAACGGCATCATGGAGCGCGGCGAGAAAAAATTGGCGCGCGTGCCCGTTTATCTTCGGGATGTGAATGACCGCAACGTGGTGCGTTATATCGCCGTGTCGGGCAAACAGGGCGGCTTTAAATTCAAAAATGTTTTGCCCGGTCAATATGTCTTTCAAGTGATTGACCCTGCGGAGGGTTATGTGTTCACCTCTGCGGGTAAACACATGCAGGTCCATCCGCAAACCGGTTTGAGCGCGCCGTTCGAATTTACCGGGGGCGAACGCATCCGTATCCGCGCGGGTTTTCGGATGGCGGACGCCAATCCCCGCGCGCCGGAGAGAATCCAAGCCGTCCAAGCCACACAAGTGGAATGCGCGCCGAGTGTGGGGCCTACGGCATTGAATTGGACCGGCGGCAATGCCAAGAACAGCGCGTTGCCAAAGTGGAATGTGCCGAACGCGGTCTTGAACAGTGTGGATTTGACGTTGAGTTCGGTCTTTACCCATACGGTGGTTGTGACCAATACGTCGCAAATTACCGGCGACATTACGGTTGATTACACGGACTTGATGACGGTCACGCTGCCCAACGGCGCGACCATTGTGAATGGAGATAACGCGCAGCTCTTGTTCCCCGACCTACCTCCGGGCGGTTTCGACGACCAAACGTCCAGCACAAATCAGCAGCAAGCGTATGCGTATCCTCCGCCGCTGAATAGCTTTATCGGCGCGGGGACTCTGAATCTGCCCGTCACCGCAACGTCGGTGTTTCTCGCGCAGGGCCCCGGTTCACTCGACATCACATCCGTTTCGATCGCGCAAGCCACCTTGTGCGCGACCTACGAGTACACGCTGCTGCCGCCGCCGTCGCATTTGAAAAATCTGGCATACGATGCGGATACCGCGCGGCTCTATGTTGCCGCGCGCGATACGGATTCGCTTTATGTGTTCGATCCGAACACGTTGACCTTTCAAGATTCGGTTGCGGTGGGCGACGCGCCGGTGGGCGTGGTCTTGTTGAACGGCAAGTTGTATGTGACGAATTACAACAGCAATACCGTGTCGGTCGTCAACGCCGCGTCCCTGTCCGTCACCAAAACGCTGAATTTGAATTCGGCGGGCTGCGGTACACAACCCATCTTTGTCGCGGCGAATCCGACGACACAAAAGCTTTATGTTGCGCTGCACGGCAGTGGACGCGTGGCAGTGTTGGACGGCGCGAGCGATACGTTAGCGAAATGTATTGACGGCGTAGGCGGCGGCACGTTTGGCATCGCGGTCAATGCAACGTTGAATCGCGTGTACGTCACCAATCGCGATTCGTTCAACCTCGTCGTCATTGACGGCGCGAGCGATACTTTGGTGGATGATGACGATAATCCGATTCAGCGAATAAAGTATGACGGCAGTCCGTATCAAGTCGCGGTGGACCCGAATAACCAGCGGGTCTATGTGGCGGTTTCCACACCGGACGACGATTACGAAAACGTGACGCGTTTGTATGCTTATGATGCGACGGCAGGCAGTCTGAACGCTGTCGCCGGGTCGCCGTTCACTATCAAGAACAATCACGACGGCGGCGGCATTGCGGCGAGCGCGTGTTCGGGCAGAATCTATATCGCCGAAACCGCCAACGATACGGTGCGTGTATTGAACAGCGATTTGACGCTCAATAGCAATTCCAATCAAACCGACCCGTACGGACTCGCGTTTGGCGACGGCAAAGTGTTTCTCACCAATCGTTCCGCGGGCGCTGTGAGTGCGCTCGACGATTGTCCATGACGTTTACGATAGCTTGGCTGAACGCCGCGCAGCGCTGCGCGGCGTTTTTTTCGCGCGCGAAAAATTAGAAACGCGCTTTATGTGTGGTAAAATGCGAAACGTTGTGACGTAACATCAATGGCACATCGTTCTGCCGCCGTTGGTGTTTTGTTATGCGCGTGCGCGCAGCGTGAAACTGCGGTCATGAAATTTTGCAGAGAGGGACACTATGACGCCTGACGAAATTTTGCAACAAATGTACGACAATACGGTGCTGGGCAAAGTTGTCGAAGTGACCAACCTGACCAAACAGGGTCTCGAATTGAATGTTGACCCATTGGATATGTTGTACGGCGGCGAGAACAAAGAAATGGGCGGACGTGGACTTTTGCCCGCGCTCCAAGAAGTGGGGCGTCGTTTTGAAGTCGGGGATTTCTTTGTGCCGGAAATGCTCATGTCCGCCAAGGCGATGCAGGGCGCGCTGACGCTGCTGCGTCCGCTATTGGCTGCCAAAGGCGAAAAGACGCTTGGCAAAATCGTAATGGGCACGGTCAAGGGTGATGTGCATGACATTGGCAAAAATTTGTGCAACATTATGATGGAAGGCGCAGGGTTTGAAGTGATTGATTTGGGCGTGAACGTGGCGCCCGAAAAATTCGTCAAGGCGGTCCAGGACCATCAGCCGAATGTTGTCGGTTTCAGCGCGTTCCTGACGACCACGATGCCGATGATTAAGGTGAACATCGAAGCGTTGAAAAAAGCGGGACTGCGCGATTCCGTCAAAGTGATGGCGGGCGGCGCGCCCGTGACCGCGCATTACGCGGAAATTTCCGGCACCGACGGCTATGCGCCCGATGCGAGCGCTACCGCGCGTTTGGTCAAACAATTTGTCGGCGCGAGCGACGAAACGCCCGGCGGCGCCCTGGCAGACGCGGTGAGCGCGGTGGAAAAAATGATGAGCGTCGTTGAGCCAAGCTAAAGGTCAAAAGCTAAAAGTCAAAAATCTTGGATTTACTTTTAGCTTTTCACTTTATATTTTTTACTTGCATACTGTTCTCGAATCCAAAACCAAAAGCGTAATCATTGGCGACGATGTGCCGTTCGTCATGATTGGCGAAAAAATCAATCCGAGCGGACGCAAAAAACTTGGCGCGGAAATGGCGGAAGGCAATTTTGAACGCGTCAAGAGTGATGCGCTTGCGCAAGTGGCAGCGGGCGCACACATGCTCGACGTGAACGCGGGCTATCCGCTGGGTGACGAACCCGCGATGCTGGCGCAAGCCGTACAAATCGTGCAAGGGCTGGTGGACGTGCCGTTGTGTATTGATTCGTCGGTGTTTGAAGCATTGGCGGCGGCGCTCGCGGTCTATCAGGGCAAGGCATTGGTCAATTCCGTGACCGGCGAAGAGGAACGGCTCGAGATGATTTTGCCGTTGATTAAAAAATACGACGCCGCAGTCATTGGTATGGCGAACGACGAGACAGGCATTTCGATGGACCCGGAGATTCGCTTGTCCATCGCCGAAAAAATTGTGCAGCGCGCGGCAGACCACGGCATTCCGCCGGAAAATGTGGTCATTGACCCGCTCGCGCTGACTGTCGCCGCCGACCCGACCGCGATTCGGGTGACGCTCGAAACGATTCGATTGATTCGCCAACATTTGGGCGTTAACATGACGTGCGGCGCGGGCAACACGTCCTTTGGTTTGCCGAATCGCGCGCCGCTCACTGCGTCGTACCTGAGCATGGCAATGTATGCGGGATTGACGAGCGCCATTACCGATGCAATGAATGAAACCATTCGCTCCGCCGTGATGGCGAGCGATGTGATGTTGGGTCACGATGCCTACGCCGTAAATTGGATTGCGGATTTTCGCGCCAAGCAAAAAGCGGCGGGCGGATAACTACTCTCTGTGCAGAATGTCAACAGGGAAACAAGTAGACAAGTCAAGCTGTTTACTTGTTTCCCTGTTTTCTTGTATCCCTATATACTGATTACGTTTGATGAAATACGAAATTCATTTTCTCCCCAGTGAAA
>CAZXYP010000094.1:0-15705 GCA_964644955.1 uncultured Anaerolineales bacterium
ACCGCCCAATACCTTGTCCAAATCCACAAAACCGCTCGACACGCCCAACAAATCGGCTTCGTGTTCGCGCAACCGCTCCATGCGGTCAGCCCACGTATCCACTGCTTTCTGAATCGGAATCAAGTCACGCGCTTCACGGCGCTGCGCGACATCGTACACCAGTTTTTCCGCGCGTTCGATTTTTTCCTTGACTTCGATTTCGCCGTCGTACGCCAATTCCGCGATTTCGGTGGAGACCTGAATCAGGCGGCGTTCCAACGCAGTATGTTCCACCAAATGCGCGTAATGCTCCACATGCGCGGCGGTCGGCACTGCCCCCAGTAACAAAGTCAGGTACGAAATCCCGCCCGCGCCCGCGAGATGCCCTTGCAGGTCGAGCGCCGTGCTGACACTGAGAATATCAATCGGCTCGCGGCGGTCGTGCAAATCGAGCATGACTTGATACACCCAACGATGTTTCTCGAGGTAAAAATCACCGGCGCGCAAAAACCCGAGAATGCGCGTAATCGCTTCGCCGTCCAACAGGAGCGAGCCCAAAACCGCCTGTTCGGCTTCCACATTCGAAGGCATTTGCCGCTCGATTGGATGCGGCGGCGAGTCAATCCGTTGTCGCGGGGTCGTGTCCAACATGGCAGTTATCTAGAATGTTTGTTCTGTAGGAGATACGCAAAAACAGAATGTCATTGCGACATGTGCTTGCGCGAAATATTTAATCTTCGAGCTTGGGGTGGTCCGACTCGGAATCGAGGTCGGACAAATCGAGGTCTTCGATGAGGTCGCGGAACGCCGAAAGTCTTTCGACTTCTTCAGGCGTCACCGTTTCCATGCTGACGCTGGGCGTGATGGACGCTTTTTCCATGACGCTGTCAGAAACATAAATCGGGCATTTGAGACGGACAGCGAGCGCGATGGCGTCGCTCGGGCGTGAGTCCACTTCGACATGCCGCCCGTCCACATCCAGCACAATGCGCGCAAAAAAAATATCATCGCGCAGTTCGCTGACAAAAATGTGCTGCGCGCTGGCGCCGGTCTCGAAAATCAAATTACGCATCAAATCATGGGTCAGGGGGCGCGCCACCTCTCCGCCTTGCAGCGCAATCGTGATGGCATCGGCTTCAAAGGGTCCGATCCAAATCGGCAAATACCGGTCGTCCGCATCTTTGAGGACCACGATGCGATGATGGGAAACCAGACTCACACGGATACTGTCAATCGAAACTTCCACCATGTCCATACCGTAAAACCTCCACGCCAGCTGCGCCGACGCGTCGAGTCGCAGCGCATCTGCCTGGAGCGATTATACCATAAAGAATGCGGATGCGCGTTGTGTTGACGGAACGCTTGCGCATTACTGTTCGTCTAAAGAAAAGATGCCCGGCGCGTCATTTTCGAGTTCGACGCGGATAATGCTATAATCTTTGCATTGTCTTGGCCGTGCCGGGACAACGCGCGCGCAGAGACCTTCCCATACGCAAACCACCTGCCGCACGCCAGATTCTATTTGCAAGGAACCGTAATGCCTCAATTGCCTGACCTCTCCGGATTTGCTTCGGCGCTGCAATTTCTCGTTGCCTGTATGGGCGCGTACCTGTTCGCCTTGTGGATTGCCATGATTGTGTGGACGTTTCGCGACGCGCGTTCCCGTTCACGCGATATCTTTACACAAATCCTTTCCGTCGCGCTGGTGATCATTTTCAATTTGCCGGGTCTGCTGTTGTACATGATTCTGCGCCCGCGCGAAACGCTTGCCGAAAAATACGAACGCGAACTCGCCGGCGAAGCCATGCTCCAGGACATTGAAGAACGCCAAGTCTGTCCGGTCTGTCATCATAAAATCGCGTCCGAGTTTTTGGTCTGTCCGAATTGCCACACCAAGCTGCACAAAAAGTGCGACCACTGCGCGCGCATCTTGAATTTGAAATGGAATGTATGTCCGTATTGCGGTGAAACGCAAGGCACGCCCGTTGTCGGACGCACTGTGACCACCCCCCCCCCACCACCACCGGCGCGCTTGCCGCGCAAAGAACCCGGGAGTTTACCTTCCCCGGAAACACCCAAACCACTGCCATCGGCAACACAACCGGCAGAAGGTCAAAGCTAATCAAAAACCCCGTCCCATGGACGGGGTTTCTTTTTCCCTCAAACCGTTCGCACTTGTACCATATTCGTCGAACCGCTGATGCCTGTCGGCACACCTGCCGTAATCACCACGCGGTCACCGGGCATTGCCAATTTCTGCTCCAATGCAACCCGCAGCGCGTCACGCACCAAATGTTCAATGTCATGCTGCTCTTGCACACACGCAGATTGAATACCCCACACCAATGCCAGGCGTCGTCGCACGCGTTCTTCGACCGTGACCGCCAAAATCGGTATGTGCGGGCGATGCCGCGCGACCATGCGCGCGCTATAGCCGGAAGACGTGAGCGTAATGATCAAGCGCGCATTCAAATCCATTGCCAGTTGAACCGTGCCTTCGCCAATCGCATCGGTCACGGTTTGACCTTGCAGAAGCAGCGTCGGGCGATTGATATGCTCCTGCCGCATAAAATGTTCCGTGTATTCGGCAATGCGCGCCATCGCCTGCGCCGCTTCAATCGGATGATGCCCCGCCGCCGTTTCTCCTGAAAGCATCACGGCATCACTGCCGTCCAGCACCGCATTTGCCACATCACTCGCTTCAGCGCGGGTGGGACGCGCATTCTCAATCATGGATTCGAGCATCTGCGTCGCCGTAATCACCGGAATGCCAAGCGAGTTCGCTTTGTGAATAATCATCTTTTGCGTCACCGGCACTTGCTCTGCCGGCATTTCGACACCCAAATCTCCGCGCGCCACCATCACGCCATCGCTCTGCTGCAAAATCGCGTCAATGTCCTGCACCGCTTCCGGTTTTTCGATTTTTGAAATGATGGGAATTTGCGCGCCTTGTGCGCGGAGCAGCTGCCGCAGTTCCACCACATCCGCTGCGCGGCGCACAAAGGACAATGCCAAAAAATCAAAATCATTTTCAATTGCCCAGACTGCGTTCACGCGGTCCTTGGCGGTGAGACTGGGAATAGGCAGCACCGCATTGGGCAAATTGACGCCCTTGCGCGATTTCAATTCTCCACCGTTGACGACGCGCGCCCGAATTTCGTGCGCGTCGGCGCTGACCACGCGCAATTCTTTGGTGCCGTCGTCCAACAAAACGAGGTCATCGGGGCGTAAGGCATCGCCGAGAAAAGGAAAGTCCAGCGGAATCGTAAACGGAATCGGCTGCTGGGTCAATGAAAATGTGACAATGTCGCCGGGGCGCAAGACAAAAGAATTGTTGGGCAAGTCGCCGACGCGGAGTTTCGGTCCCGACAAATCGCCCAACAATGCCACCACCGCATTCTCTTGCGCGGCGATTTGGCGAATTGTATCAATCCGCCGCTTGTGGTCCTCCAGCGTGCCGTGTGAAAAATTGATGCGCGCCACATTCATGCCCGCATGAATCAATGCGCGAATACGTTCGGCGGTTTCGGACGAGGGTCCGATGGTACAAACAATTCGGGTGCGAGGCATAGACAAAAGCCGGGATTCGGGTCACACGTCACAGAGGGCATGAAGCCCGCAACCTGCAGCGTGTGAACTGAAACTAACCTTTCGTTACCCACAACGCATTGGCAATTTTGAGCGAAAGCGAAAAATGTTTTCCGTTCGCGCGCAGTGTGATGGATTCATTCAGAAGCGAAGCGTCCACGACGGTAACTTCCGCGCCCGGCATCAACCCGCGCGCGCCCAAATGAACCAACATGTCTGCGGTATTTTCGGCGTATTCGGAAATACGCGTCACGCGCAGCACATCACCTTCCCGCGCCTGACTCAATGGAAACGAGGGAGTGGTCTTGCTGCCGCGTTGATTGCCCGGAATCGGATTGCCGTGCGGACATGTTTCGGGATAGCCCAACAGCTCGTTCAAACGGTCCACCACTTCATCCGAAAAAACATGTTCGAGGCGGTGCGATTCCGCATCCGATTTTGCCCAATCAAAGCCGAGCGTATCCGTCAACCAACGCTCGATAATGCGATGACGACGTTGCAGAGTATCGGCGATGGTGTATCCCTTTTTTGTAAGCTCGACTTGTTTCTTGGCGTCCTGTTTGATTAACCCATCGCGCGCCATGCGCCGCAGCGTTGCGGTGACCGTCGGACGCGAGACCCCGATGATTTCGGCGAGACGCGCGCCTTTGACGACCTTGCCTTCTGCCGCCATCATATAAATGACTTCGAGATATTCTTCGGTAGTGGGAGTGGTTGCCCCGCGCGGAGCAGTTGCCATAACGAAATCCTTATTTCTTTTTATGCAAATCTCATGCTGGTACGTAAATCGTGATGCTATACGAACAGCTGATATTTGCATGGAATTACAAATTACGCGCGCGCCAAGAAATCTGTGCGGCAAATTGTAACGCGAATCAGAATGAATGACAAACAACAATTGGATTGTCGTCCTAACCGGCATCCGTTGGTGGACCCGGCGCCTCAGCATGCAATGGACACCGGAAGCGGCAGGGACCTGAGCCATCCGCGTTCGAACGCCGCGCGTAAATGGGCGCAGGGTAGTTTTGGGTCACGCGCGAAAATTAGGAACCGTCGGCGCTTGGTGCTATAATTTTTGGCGCATTTTTGAGGAGGAGCCGGTATGACGAAAGCACGAAAAGCAACGCAAAAAAAATCGCAGCAAAATCAAAATCGCGGGCTTAAAATTGCCAGCGCGATTTTTGTGGCAGTAGGCGTCCTGGTGATTTTAAGCATGATTGTATCCAGTGTTTTTACTGTGCCCCAAACGGTCACCGCACCTGTGCAATCTATCCCGACAACCACGTTGGTGCCATAAAAAAAGACCGCCGGGTTCGGCGGTCTTTTTTTGTGCTTAATTTTTTGAAGCAGCGTTGCCATTCGTAACGGCTTTGACTTTGATGGACTTGGGCTTGACCTCTTCGGCTTTGGGAAACTCGATGGTCAAAATGCCATTTTCAAATTTGGCATCGGCTTTTTCGGTTTGCAAACCGGCGGGCAGTTCAAGCATACGGCTGAACGAACCCATGCGGGTCTCGCGGCGCAGATAATTCTTTTCTTTCGTTTCGGTCTCGGCTTTGGCTTCGCCGGCAATTGTCAACACATTTCCGGTCACTGTAATCTCGACATCTTCCGGTTTGACTCCGGGAATCGCCGCTTTGACGGTGACATTCTCGGCGGTTTCAAACACATCCAGCGCCGGTTCGGTCCACGGCGACGGGAAATTCCATGCCCGCGCCCCGACCCACGAATCCTCAAACAACCGGTCCATCGCCTCGCGCAGGGACATCAAATCACCGGCGGGCTGCCCACGTACGATTTTGCTCATAGGATACCTCCTGTTACAGGTGTGTCTTGGGATTCACCCCACATTGTTTGGAAACACTGCCATTATACAAGGCAACAATTATTTTGTCAATAGACTTGATAATATCATTATCAAGTTTTTGTTAAAATTTTTGATAAATCTATTGACTTGGGTAATAGCAAGTGCTATAATGCTCACAGAAGGATGCGGGCGCGCGCGCCCGCCCGTTTTTTGTGAAAGGTGCCTGCGACGTGGAATACAAAGATTATTACAAGACATTGGGCGTGACCAAGGACGCCTCCGACAAGGACATCAAGGCGGCGTACCGCAAGTTGGCGCGCAAACTGCATCCGGACGTGAATCCCAATGACAAGAACGCCGAACAGCAGTTCAAAGAAGTCAACGAAGCGTACGAAGTTCTGGGCGACCCGGAAAAACGCAAAAAATACGACTCGCTGGGCGCGAATTGGAAAGAGTACGAGCAGTATCAGCGCGCGGGCGGCGGCGCCCCGTTCACCTGGGGCGACATGGGCGGCAGCACGCGCAGCAGCGGCAGCAGCACCTATCGCACCGCGACCCCCGAAGAGTTTGAACAAATCTTTGGCGACCTGGGCGGCGCGTCCGATTTCTTTCGCACCTTTTTTGGCGGCGCGGGCGGCTTTGGCGGCGCGGGCGGCTTTGGCGGACGCGGCAGCTCGGGCGCCAATTTGCGCGGACAGGACATTGAACAGCCCGTGCAGGTGACGATGCAAGAGGCATACACCGGCACAAAACGGCTCTTGCAAAAAGATGGCAAGAAAATTGAAGTGGATATCAAGCCCGGGGTGCGGACCGGTTCGCGCGTGCGCCTCGCAAAGCAAGGCGGACCCGGCGCGGGCGGCGGTCCCGCGGGAGATTTGTTTCTCAATATCGAAGTCCTGCCCGACCCGCGTTTTGAGCGCACCGGCGATGATTTGACGGTTGAGGTGCCGGTGGATTTGTACACGGCATTGCTGGGCGGCGAAGTATCTGTGCCCACGCCCAAAGGCACCAGTTTAATGCTCAAGATTCCGCCGGGAACCCAAAACGGCAAGTCGTTTCGTCTCGCCAACAAAGGAATGCCCAAATTGAACGAGGCGAATGCGTTTGGGAATTTGTATGCGCGCGTCAAAGTCGTTCTGCCGGACAAGTTGAGCAAAAGAGAGCAGGAACTGTTTGAGGAACTTGCCGCGCTGCGGAAAAAATAACGCGCGCACACAGCAGGCGAACCGTCATTGAAAATTGAGTTGGGCGGGAAAGGTGATATAGTATGCCGGTCTATTTTGTCGAATCTACCACTGCGGCGGACGAGCCGATGTTTGTCATTAGCGTCGCCGCGCGTTTGGTCGAGATGCATCCGCAAACCCTGCGGTATTATGAACGCGCGGGCTTGGTGAAACCCAAACGCTCGCGCGGCAGCATTCGTCTGTATTCGCAGCACGATATTGAACGCTTGCGCAAAATCGCGCGGCTGGTGGATGATTTGGGCGTCAATCTCGCCGGTGTCGAAGTGATTCTCAATCTCACCGAAAAAGTGCAAGCGCTGCAACAACTTTTGCAGGACCATCAAATCGCCTTGCCACAAACATCTGACGCCAACGATTTGTCGGAAACTTTCACAACGGCGCCGCGAACGGCGCCCACGAAAATTCAGGTGCGCCGCCCGCGCACCAAAAACAAAGAAACCGAAACCCTTAAACCCAAAAGGAGCATTCGCAATGGCAGAAACATTGACGGCACAAACGGAACCAGATAAAGCGCTCGCTCTCGCCGCGTCGGACGCGCTCATCGGCTATGCCGGCGTCCGCGTTTGGACCGATGCGCTCGCCATCCAGGCGCAAAACGGCATTGTCGAAATCGGCGGACATGTCCGCACCCACGCCGAAAAGCAAGTGACCGAAGATGTCATCATTCAAGTCAAAGGGGTCAAGGACGTCATTAATAAATTGTACGTAGATACCGATTTGGAAATTGTCGTCGCCCAAGCATTGGGGAACGACCCGCGCACGCGCGGCGGTTTTCCCGGCATTCTTGTCGGCAGCGCGTTCGGTGAGGTTTATCTCAAAGGCAGCGTGCCGTCTCAAGACATGAAAAAAGCGGCAGGCGAAATCGCGGCAAAAATTGACGGCGTGCGGAATGTGGTCAATGCCCTCGAAGCGCCCGAGCCGCCGAAACCGGCAGCACCCGCCAAACCGGCAGCAGCGGCAAAACCCGCGCCCAAACCCGCGCCAAAAGCCGAAAGCGAAGAAGAAGCGCCGCCAGAAGAATAATTTTTTCGCTGTTTTATTTTGGGATACCAATGGTGCTTGCCGCCTCACAAACGCGAATAATTTTCAAGGTCGCGGGTAAGATGTGGGAACGCGCAAGCACTGTTTTTTGAGCAAACAACGCAAAGCAAATGGAAGCGACAAAGAGAGTTGAACTGACACGCAAAGAAATCTCGGAAATTGTGCGTGGACTTGACCCCATTGATTGGGTTCAACTGCGTCTGATTGCGCAATTACCCCCTGAAAAGCAAATTATGGCGGGAATGCGCGCCGCAGAATTTGCGCGCGCGATTGTGCGCGGAGCATTGATGGAACGCTTTCCGAATGAAACGCGCTCGGAAATCAACATGCGCGTGTTGCGGCATTTCACAACGGTGAAAATGTAGGCAAAATGAGCCAAATCGAATTTTACATTCGTGTTGTAAGAGCATTGGATGAAATAGACGCGCCATATATGATTGTCGGTGCGTTTGCGGGTCTCTCCTTCGGCATCACACGTTCAACGTATGATGTTGACCTGATTGTTGACCTGAAGCCGCATCATGCTGACCTCTTGTCAGCACGTTTTCCATTGCCGCGTTATTATGCAGACCCGGACATGATTCGCAATTCGATGCAGCAACGTGTGATGTTCAATTTGATTGACACCGAAGAAGGCGTCAAAGCAGATATGGTACCACTCTCGCGTGAACCAGAATACCGTCTCGCGTTTTCACGTCGGATCAGACGTCTGGTCAGCGATGGCGAGAGCAATCTGTTCGAAGCATGGATTGCACAGCCCACAGATATCATTATCGGAAAACTTCAAGCATGGACCGAAGGGCGTTCAAACAAACATCCCGCAGACATTTTGCAAATGCTTGTGTATGATTTTGGCGGATTTAGCACACAGAAAGTTGATTTGGAGAATGTGACGCGTCAAGCCGCACGAATGGGCGAGGAGACTTTGACGCTCTGGCAAGACTTGGTGGAACGCGCGAAAAAGGATATTGAACACAACAATCAACTTGACCTTGAAAACCGAAATTGATGTTTTGATTTACGAGAACGGAGAATTTTTACTATGGCACTAAACATGAACAAACTAACGGAAAAAGCACAAGCAGCGCTCGTCGACGCGCAAGCGCTCGCGCAAGAACATTCCAACAGCACGATTGAACCCGAACATCTTTTGCTCGCGCTGCTGAATCAAACTGACGGCGTCGCGCCGCAAGTCGTGCGCGCGGTCGGCGCGAATCCCGAAACACTCGCGCAGCAAGCGCAAAGCGAAATCGGCAAACTCGCGCAAGCGTATGGCGGCGCCGTCCAAATCGGCTTGGCGCGGCAAACCGCGCGCGTGTTGGATGACGCGCAAAACGTCGCCGATAGTTTAAAGGACGAATATGTTTCGACGGAACATTTTCTGATTGGGCTCGCGGATGTCGAAAGCAAAGCAAGTCAAATTCTCAAACGCGCGGGCGTGACGCGCGAAAAAATTCTCGAAGCATTACAATCCGTGCGCGGCAATCAACGCATCACAACGCAAAATCCCGAAGCCACATACGAGGCATTGAAAAAGTATGGGCGCGATCTCACCGAACTCGCGCGCAAAGGCAAACTCGACCCCGTCATCGGACGCGATGAAGAAGTGCGGCGCGTGATGCAAATTCTTTCGCGTCGCACAAAAAACAATCCCGTCCTGATTGGCGAACCGGGCGTCGGTAAAACCGCGATTGTCGAAGGTCTCGCGCAGCGCATTGTGCGCGGCGATGTGCCGGAACCGTTAAAAGACAAAAAAGTGATTGCGTTGGATTTCGGCGCGATGATTGCGGGCGCCAAGTATCGCGGCGAATTTGAAGAACGCTTGAAGGCGGTGTTGAAAGAAATTACGAGCGCGGAAGGACAAATCATCGTTTTCATTGACGAAATTCACACCATCGTCGGCGCGGGCGCGGCGGAAGGTTCGATGGACGCGGGCAACATGATTAAACCGATGCTCGCGCGCGGCGAACTGCACGCCATTGGCGCGACGACCTTGGACGAATATCGCAAATACATTGAAAAGGACGCGGCGCTCGAACGGCGTTTTCAACCTGTCATGGTGGACGAACCGAGCGTCGAGGACACGATTAGCATTTTGCGCGGTTTGCGCGAACGCTACGAGTTGCATCACAAAGTCGAAATCCGCGACAGCGCGTTGGTTGCCGCCGCCGTGTTGAGTCATCGCTACATCAGCGACAGATTTTTGCCCGATAAGGCGATTGACCTCGTGGACGAAGCCTGTTCGCGTTTGCGGCTCGAACTCGATTCGATGCCTGCGGAGCTCGACGAAATTCAACGCCGCATGGCGCAATTGGAAATCGAACGCGTCGCGCTGCAAAAAGAAAAGGACGCGGCATCAAAAGAACGTCTCGCCAATTTGGAAAAAGAATTGGCGAATCTCAAGGAACAGTCCGCCGGAATTACAGCGAAATGGAAACAAGAAAAAGAGTTGATGGATTCGGCGCAAAAATTGCGCGAGGAAAAAGACCAACTCCAAATCGAACTCGAACAGGCGAATCGCCGCGCGGATTATCAAAAAGCGGCAGAGATTCAATACGGCAGGTTGCGCGACATTGACGCGAAAATCGCCGAGAGCGAAGCGAAACTCGCGGAATTGCAAAAGCAAGGCGCGCTGTTGAAAAAACAAGTGACCGAAGATGACATTGCCGAAGTCGTTTCAAAATGGACACACATTCCCGTTTCGCGATTGATGGAAGGCGAAGTGCAAAAGTTGATTCAAATGGAAACGCGTTTGCACGACCGCGTTGTCGGTCAGGACGAAGCGATTACGCTTGTGGCGAACGCCGTGCGCCGCGCGCGCGCAGGATTAAAAGACCCGAATCGTCCCGTCGGCTCGTTCATTTTTCTCGGTCCAACGGGTGTTGGTAAAACGGAACTCGCGCGCGCGCTCGCCGAATTTTTATTCGACGACGAAAACGCGATGATTCGGATTGACATGAGCGAGTATCAAGAAAAGCACACGGTCGCGCGTCTGATTGGCGCGCCGCCCGGTTACGTCGGTTACGAAGAGGGCGGTCAACTCACCGAAGCCGTGCGCCGCAAACCGTACTCGGTCGTTCTCTTTGACGAAATCGAAAAAGCCGCGCCCGATGTGTTCAATGTGATGCTGCAAATTCTCGACGACGGGCGCTTGACGGATGGGCAAGGACGCGTTGTGGATTTCAAAAATGTTGTGGTCATTATGACGTCAAATATCGGCAGCGAGTTTTTGGGCATGTACGCGGGACGCGACATGTCTGAAAGTGAATGGGAAAATGTAAAAAACCGCGTCACCGAAGAAATGCGAAATCATTTCCGCCCCGAGTTTTTGAATCGCGTGGACGACATTGTGGTGTTCCATTCGCTTTCCATGGAGGACTTGAAACACATCATCGAAATCCAACTCAAGCAGGTCGCGAAGCGTTTGGAAGACCGACACATCAGTATCGAACTCACGGACAAGGCAAAAGAATTCTTGGTGAACGAAGGATACGACCCCAAATACGGTGCGCGTCCGTTGAAGCGCACGATTCAACGCCGCGTCCTCGACCCCCTCGCGCTCGATGTCTTGAACGGACGCATCCGCGATGGCGACCACGTTGTGGCGGATGTGGAAAATGGCAAGTTGATTTTCTTGCAAGAGGATATGAATACGCGGAGTGATGGAAAAAAGAAAAAGGAAAAAGTGGTGGCGTGATGAGATCGAAAAATTCGCAACAGAAACAAGTTGCGAATTTTTCATTTCACACAATTTCTTTTTCGTACCTCACAAAATGCACTTTAACCTGCATCCCCGCGCGTTCGTACAAACGCGTCGCACCCGTTAAATTTTGCGCGTCCACACCGAGTCCCACTTTTTTGATTCCGCGCGCGTAACATTCGTTGAAAACGCGATGCAGTATCGCCAGTCCCAATCCATTTTTCCGCCACGGACGCCGCACTCCAATTTGGCGAATCCAGCCGCCCGCGAACGAATTGAAAACCATTGCCGCCGCGACCACCTCATTTGCTTGTGTCACGACGGTTGATAGTTCGGGCGACCATTCCGCGTGTTCCGCGTGACCAGCCCACCATGTTTCAAACTCAATGTCCTTGTGACCGCGATGGTCACGAAACGCTTCTTGAATACAACCCCACACCGCGCGTTCATCACGCCCGCGTTCAAATGAACGCATAACAAATTCGTCGGGCAAATTTGGCGCGGGAGCCTTTTCTTTCAATTCGATTTCCATCACGTAATCGTGACGCGTCGTGTGATAGCCGCGCGTTTCAAAACGGTGCGTCCAAGCGTGTTGTTCCGTATTGACAATCCATTGCATACGCTTTGTGTCAGTATATGCCTGCGTCCAAGCTTCCGCGTGCGCGATGTGAAAATCTTCCAAACCCTGTTCGCGAAAACTCGGATGCACGCAGGTTGTTGGGTCCACGCGCGCATGTTCGCCCGTATCCCAAACAAATCCGTACGCGACGAGCGTGCCATTCTGCGCGTCAATCAACCACGCATCGCGTTCCAACACAAAACCCTCGCGCCGCCAATCGGAACGAATGTCTTCGACGGACAAATCGGGTTCGCCGTAATCGGCGGTATCACTCGCGGCAAGCAAATCCGTGACGGCTTGCGCGTCGTCGAGTGTCGGCGCGCGCAATGTGAAATCTTGTGGCAATTCATTTTTCATTTCATCCCTCATACCGGTGTCGGCACGGGCGCGAGTTCTTTTCGGAATTCCGTAAAGTGGTCCTTGACCCGCATCCCCGCGCGTTCATACACGCGCAGCGCGCCGCTTGGATTTGCCGAATCCACTTCGAGACCTGCATCAGGCACACCGCGTCTATACAACTCGCCGAAAACCGTTTGCAATAGCGCCAACGCAATTCCGCGATTGCGCCACGGACGCCGCACCGCGACTTGTTGCATCCAACCGCCGAGTTCGTCATTCAGCGTAATCGTTGTGCCAACAATTTCATCGCCGTCGAACGCAAGATACGATAATTCGGGCGACCACGCTTTGTGTTCAAGCACATACGATGCCCATTCGTCATACGGCACATCTTGGTGCTGCCACAAATCGCGGAACGCTTCTTGAATACAACTCCACGCGGCACGTTCATCGCGCCCGCGTTCAAACGCGCGCACAACAATTCCTTCCGGCACAATCGGCGCGGCAGGTTGTTTATCCAAATCAATGTGCATAATCCACGCTTGACGCACTGCGTCATAACCCCAGCGTTCCATCCGCGCCACACGCGCGGGCGCGTTCGCATTGACAACATGCCGAATCACAATCGGTTCTTCGGTTGCATGTTCACGCGCCCATTCCTCCGCGCGTTCGAGCATCCATTCTTCGATGCCGCGATTTTTGTGCGCGGGATGAACGCACGAGTTATTGTTGAGTTGCACAACATCGCCGCGATGGTACATGTCCATGTACCCCGCGAGCGTTCCATCGGACGCGAAAATCAACCACGCGTCATTTTCTAAATCGAAATTTTTGCGCCGCCACATGGCGAGCAAATCTTCCAGCGCGTACTCGGGTCGTCCAAATTCTTCAATGTCGCACGCGACAATCAAATCGGTGACCGCTTGCGCGTCGTCCATCGTTGCCGCGCGCATTGAATATCCTTGAGGTAATTCGTTTTTCATTTTTTGTTCGGGCGAAGCATTGACAGCCGCATTTGTGACTCGATGAGCGATTGTACATGTCCATGCTTCGCCCCTACCGTGCAATCCGCGCGCGTCGAAATCGCGTGCCGCGTTTTACTTCCGATAAATCCATTTGCGGAAATTGCTGCTCGACCAACGCAAATGTTTCTTCGACAACGCCGTGCATTTCGCGGGCGCCGTGTACTGAACCATCACGCAACGCAAACATCATCCGTTCCGCCAAACGCGCGGGCTTGTATTTCATTCTGTCCGCGACCTGGACGAGCCACTTGCCGCGCGGATGTGCCATCCACATCCGATTCAACGCGAGCAGCACCGCCAGCACATGCTTTTGCGTTTTCACGAGCAGGTCATACGCCAAAAGTATATCGCCGCGTTCAAACAACATCTCTACGCCATTCCATCCGCCGAATTCGATATTTTCCAAAATCACGCGCCGCGCGAGTTCATCGGGATACTGCATCACTTGTGCGCGCCACGTTTCGATTTGTTCCGCGCCATGCAAGGGAATGGAATTGAGCAGCGCGGCGAATCGCAATTGCTTGTCGGTGTCCGTATCGTACAGTTCCATCACCGCGCGAATAAATTCGTCCATCGTCGTCACCAAAAAACTGCTGACTTCGATTTTTAGCCCGTCCACGAAATACGCGTCCGACCATTCAAATTCTTCGAGCGGAAAATAGTACTCGATGGTTCCATGGAACGTTTCAATCACACTTTTGCGGTCATCGTCCGTCGGCGGTTCGTTCCAAAACAAATCGAGTTCGATGTCCGACCATTCGTCCGCCCAATTGCGTCCCACCGAACCAGCGACAACCAGCGCGGCAAGTTTCGGATTCTTGGCGTACAATGCGGCGATTTGTTTTCCTTTTTCGAGTCGCCATTCTGATTCGTGATTCATGGAAAACAAACAATTTCCTGCGAATCTATGTTACGCTGGGCGTAACATAGATTTGCGGGCTTTACACCCTTTGTTCTATGGGAGTATCCACATTTTCATTCGCATCAAACTTGCGCGCGTACACGTACAACGCCGGCAACAGAAACAATGCGGCGATAACCATTTCCACTTGCAGTGAGACGAGGGTTGCAATTGCTCCGAGAATCGGACCGCCGAGCATTTGTCCGAACGCATCGGCCTGATTGCGAATTGAAAAAACGGTCGCGCGTACGGACGCTTCAACATGCTGATTGAGCCAAGTCATGGAGAGCGGATAATTCATCCCGCGCAACGGCTGGAGTACAAGTATCGCCGCCAGCGCGATTCCGAAATTCCACGCCAGACCGTACACCACCATCAATGCCATGAGTAGCACAATGATAATTTGCAAGGCGCGCGCGACGACAATCTGATTGTTCGTGTCCACACGACGGTTCACATATTCGGTCGCAAGGATACCCAGCACCAGCGACACTGCGCCGATAATTCCAACCCAGACGATTGGTTCAAAGTATGGCACATCGAATTGAACCAACCGCGCAACCCACAAACGATCCAGCCCTTCACTGAACGCGCCAAAGAATGCTGCCGCGATGAGCAGCGAAACCAAAACGCGTTTGCCTCGTACCGCCGACACGCCTGCGCGAAAGGTGTGCCCCATCTGTTGAAACGTATTGCGGTCCTCGCGCGGTGTGGGTTTGAATCCCGTTTCGGGCATTACAAACGCGAGACCAATTGCCAAGACAATCAGCATTGCGCCACCCAATAGAATGGGAATGTGCAACGCAATCGAGCCAAGCAGAACGCTGCTGCCAATTCCCACCAGCGCGCCGGCATAGCCAAATTGAGTGCCGCGCAAAAACGCTTTGCCAGCTTTTTCTTTTCCCACTTCATCCGCAATCCACGCTTCCAGCGCGCCGCTTTGAAACGTCGCGCCAATTCCCCAAATCACCTGCGCGAGCAGCACAGACCAAAATTGCGGAATCGAGCCTTCGAGAATGAAACCCATTCCCATCACGACAAAGCCGACGATGATTGAAAGCCGCCGACTGTACACGTCCGCGATGATGCCCGTTGGCACTTCGGCAAAAAACGCGGTGAATTCTAAAACAGTGCCGACGAGCACCAGTTGAAATGGATTCAAGCCGACGGTCTGCACCTGATACAGCAGACTCGCGGTGAAAATCATTTCAAACAAGAGCGCGGCAATAAATCCTTGACCGAGAAAAACGGTATAGCCGTTGAGGCGCTTCATGTATTTTCATGCGCGCATCAGCAAACGGCGAGACGATTCAGTTTGTCATTTCGAGCGGAGCAAGAAATCTCTCGTCCACCCAATCAGATTTCTCACGGAGTTTATCCCGAAGCATTGAGGGGTTCAAAATGACAGAGAACAACTTTTCGCATTCGATTGTTGATGCGGCAAATTGAAATCGAATTGATG
>CAZXYP010000095.1:0-2329 GCA_964644955.1 uncultured Anaerolineales bacterium
CCCAAACATTCGCATTGTGGAATCCGACGAAGATGTTTTGTTGTACGATGTGGGGCATGTTCCCGGCGCGGTAAAAATTGATTGGGTCGCCGATTTGAACGACCCGGTGAAACGCGATTACATTGACCGCGCGCGCTTTGAGCAGCTCATGTCCAAAGCGGGCATCGGCAATGACACGCGCGTGATTTTTTACGGCGACAAGAACAATTGGTGGGCGTGCTATGCGCTGTGGGTGTTTCAATTGTTCGGACACACCAACACGGCGATCATGAACGGCGGGCGCCAAAAATGGATTGACGAGGGACGCGAGTTGTCCAAAGCGGTACCCGCGTATCCCGCGACAAATTACAAGGCAGTTGACCGCGACGACCACAGCATTCGCGCGTTCCGCGACGACGTATTGGAACACATTGAAAAAAGTTTGCCGCTCGTAGATGTGCGTTCGCCGCAAGAATATTCGGGCGAATTGCTGCATATGCCCGGATATCCGCAAGAGGGCGCGCTGCGCGGCGGACATGTGCCCGGCGCCAAATCCATCCCCTGGGCAAAAAACGTCACCGAAAACGCGACGTTCAAAGCGCCTGAAGAGTTACGCGCCTTGTATGAACCGCAAGGCGTCACGCCCGACCGCGACATTATCGCCTACTGCCGCATCGGCGAACGTTCCTCGTTGTCGTGGTTCGTGTTAACGTATCTGCTCGGCTATCCGAACGTTCGCAATTACGATGGCTCGTGGACCGAATGGGGCAACCTTGTCGGCGCACCGATTGAAAAGTAATTTCGGAGACAGGTTACAGGTCACAGGCGTCACGTAAGAATCGCCTGTGACCTGTTCACTTAAGGTATAATGTATCTTGTATCCTGAACCCTGTATCCTGAACCATGACACGCCAAGATTATATCGAATTCATTCTCGACCATTACAACAATCCGCATCACAAGGGCAAGTTGGATGACCCGAACATTTTGGTCAATGGCGGCAATCCCGGCTGCGGCGACATTGTGACGATTTACGCGCAGGTGGATGACAATGACGTAATCACGGATGCAATGTTTGACGGACAGGGCTGCACCATCAGCATGGCAGCCGCGTCGTTGGTCATGGACAAAATCATTGGCAAGACGATTGCGGAAGTAAATGAAATGGATTACACCGGGTTGCTCGATGAACTCGGGCGCGAAGTGGTGCAGTCGCGGATGCGCTGCGCGACATTGGCGATGGATACCATCAAAGCCGGCGCGCGCGAATATCCGTCGTACAAGGCAACCGGTAGAAAATTGGTCCAACCGATTATTCTCGCCGAGACGTTTCGCGGCGACGGTTTAGAGCATTGAACCGATACGCAACATTGGATGTGAGGAAGCATGAACGATTTTTCAAATTCACAAAACACAAATACCGACACGCTGCCCGCAGGCATGGTGCAGGGCGCGGATGACCCGTTGGCGCGCCCGAGTTATCCGCTCGTGACGCCGGGCAGTCCCGAAGACAGTATCAAAACCGCGCTGCGTCAGGTCTATGACCCCGAAATCGGACTCGAAGTGGTGCAGCTCGGTCTGATTCGCGAAATTTTGTTGGGTAATGACCCCGCCGAAATCAAAATGATGTTGACGACCCCGTTTTGTCCGTATGGCGGCTGGCTGATTCAACAAATCAAAGACGTAAGCGAAAGCGTCTCGGGCAAAAAAATCAAAGTGACGGTGCTGCCGGATTTGTGGAGCCCCGAAATGATGGAAGACCCGGGATTATTGTCGGGATGGTAAAATAAAAGAGTAAAGGGTAAAGCATTTACTCTTTGCTCTTTTTTGATTCCTATGAGTACGCTCAACGCTTCCGCGCTCCGCGAAGACTTTCCTATTCTCCAACAAATGGTGCATGGGAAACCGCTCGTCTATTTGGATTCCGCCGCCACGTCGCAGAAACCGGAAGCCGTTATCAACGCGCTGGACACGTACTATCGCACCACGAACGCCAACATTCATCGCGGGATTTATCAACTCGCGGAACAGGCGACGGAACAATACGAGGGCGCGCGCAAAAAGGTCCAGAAATTCGTCAATGCGAAATCGTGGCGCGAAATCGTTTGGACGCGCAACGCGACCGAAGCGTTGAATCTGGACGCCTACAGTTGGGGACGCCAAAACATTCGCGCGGGCGATGAAATTGTCATTTCGCTGCTCGAACACCACTCGAACATTGTGCCGTGGCAATTGCTCGCGCGCGAAAAAGGCGTGGCGCTCAAACACATTCCCGCCGACGGACAGGGACGGCTCGACCTTTCGAGTCTCGACCAAATCATTACCGAAAAAACAAAACTCGTCGCCGTTA
>CAZXYP010000095.1:2339-15631 GCA_964644955.1 uncultured Anaerolineales bacterium
TCGCCGTTACCATGATGTCGAATGTGACAGGCGCAATCACGCCGCTTGACCAAATCATTTCGCGCGCACACGCGGTCGGCGCGGTCACGGTGATTGATGCCGCGCAGAGCGCGCCGCACATGCCCGTTGACGTACAGAAACTGGACTGTGATTTTCTCGCGTTCAGCGGACACAAAATGCTCGGTCCGTTTGTCGGCGTCTTGTACGGCAAAAAAGCATTGCTCGAAGCGATGCCGCCGTTTCTTGGCGGCGGCGACATGATTCGGCAAGTGCATTTGCAAGAATCGTCGTGGAATGAACTGCCGCACAAGTTCGAAGCCGGCACGCCCGCGATTGCCGAAGCGATTGCGATGGGTACCGCCATTGATTATCTGAACGCGCTCGGCATGGAAAATGTGCGCGCGCACGAAATGGAATTGACCGCGTACGCGCTCAACAAATTGGCAGAGGTGCCAACCCTGCGCGTCCTCGGTCCGACCCAAATCGCGGAACGCGGCGGACTTGCGGCGTTTGAAATGCAAGGCGTTCACCCGCACGACATTGCCGCCATCCTCGACCGCGACGCGATTTGCATTCGCGCGGGGCATCACTGCGCGCAGCCGCTGCACGACTTTTACGATTTGCCCGCGACCGCGCGCGCCAGTTTTTACGTGTACAATACTGCGGAAGAAATTGACGCGTTGGTCGCATCCCTGCGCAAGGTGCGCGAAATGTTTGGAACATAGAAACCCGAAAATAGAAATTGGAAATCGGAATTGTCCGCGCATCGAATTTCTAATTTCTAATTTCGAATTTCGAATTCGGTATGGACGACCTCTATCGCGAAATTATCATTGACCACGCGCAGCACCCGCACAATCACGGCACGATTCCCGATGCCGATGTGTCGTACGAGGATTCCAATCCGTTGTGCGGTGACAAGATTCGCATGGACATGAAAATTGAAAACGGTATCGTCACCGACGTAAAATTTTCCGGCAAGGGCTGCGCCATCAGTCAAGCGTCCGCGTCCATGTTGACCGACGAAATCAAAGGCAAGGCGTTAGATGAAATTCGGCACATTGACAAACAATTTGTTTTGGATTTGATTGGCATTCCGCTCGGACCCACGCGCATCAAGTGCGCCTTGCTGCCGTTAAAGGTCATCAAGGCAGGCGCATATGGGATTCAGGAGATTGACGAGGACGAGGAGTAAGGGATATGGGGCAAGTAATCGAATTGCACCGGGAAACAGATACGCCTGCAGACCGATCAAGAAAGATTTCGTTTGAAGAATTCCTCACTCAATATGACGGTGTTTTTGCAGAGTGGATTGATGGGGAGGTTGTGATGGGTTCTCCGGCATCGAACGAACATCAGGATGATTCTCGTTTTCTTACAATGCTCTTGGGTTTTTATGTCGAAGCGCGAGAATTAGGAGAAATTCGCACGGCGCCATTTGTCATGCGATTCCAGCATGCCCCGGCAGGACGGGAGCCGGACTTGATGTTTATCGCTCAAGACAATCTGCATCGTCTCAAAGCGACTTTTCTTGATGGCGCTGCCGACTTGGTCATTGAAATTGTATCGCCTGAAAGTGTAGGGCGCGACAGGGGCGACAAGTTTGTCGAGTACGAATCTGCAGGTGTGCGTGAATATTGGATTATTGACCCGCAACGAAGGCAAGCCGAATTCTATTTTTTGAACACCGACAAACGCTACGAGTTGATATTTAGCGGGCGGGAAGGTCGAGTTCACTCCAAAGTTTTGGATGGCTTTTATTTGTCAGTGGAATGGTTGTGGCAGAAACCGATGCCCAAAGTTGCACCCCTCCTGAGAGAAATGGGAGTCCTGTAATGTCTGAATACATAACTGTCGCAAATATCAACGACGTAAAAAAAGGCAAAGTCAAAACGTTTGCCGTCAACGGACAGCGCATTGCGTTGTGCAATGTCGAAGGCACTTTTTTCGCAACGCAGGATTTATGCACCCACGACGGCGGTCCGTTGGGCGAAGGCGAATTGTGGGATTACAATATCGAATGCCCGCGTCACGGCGCGCGCTTTGACGTGCGTTCGGGACAAGTCACGGCGCTGCCTGCCATCCGTCCCATCAAAACCTTTCCGGTGCGCGTCGAGGGCGATGACATCCAAGTTGCATTGGATTAGCGTTCGCGTAAAATACCAAGCGGAATCTTTATTTGAGAATAGATCGTATTCGACAACACTCGACGCCGGCGTGTTGAACTGCGCGGGCGTTTTTTTTGTGTCTGATTCAGAAATCCCACGAAGGAGCATTTTATGAATTTGCGCATTCCCGGTCCCGTCACCATTCCCGAAGACGTTCTCGACGTGATGGACCATCAAATGATTGACCATCGCGGTCCGCAGTTTGCCGCGATTCAGGCGCGCGTCGTCGCCGCGCTCAAGACCGCGTTCCAAACCAAAAACGACATGCTCTTGTTCACATCGTCCGGCACGGGCGGTTTGGAATCTGCCGTCGTCAACACGCTTTCGCCCGGCGACCCGGTGCTCGCATTTGTCGCGGGTGAATTCGGCGAACGCATCGCGCGCATTGCGCATACGTACGGTGCGAACGTCACCAAAATCAAATTTGAAAATGGGCAGGGCATTGACCCCGACCGCGTCGCGCAAGAATTGAAAAATGCGCCGCAGACCAAAGCCGTTCTTGTGACACACAACGAAACGTCAACGGGCATCATGCATCCCTTGAAAGAAATTTCCAATGCCGTGCGCGCCCATTCCGACGCGGTGTTGATTGTGGACGGTGTGAGTTCCATGCTGACCGCCGACGCGCAGATTGACAATTGGGGCATTGACGTGATGGTGTCGGCGTCGCAAAAAGCGTGGGCATGTCCGCCCGGCGTTGCGATGATTTCCGTTTCGGAACGCGCGTGGAAAGCGCACGCCAACGCGAAAACGCCGCGCTTTTATTTTGATTGGACCGAAACCAAAGCATGGCTCGAAAAAGGACAAACGCCGTTCACGCCCGCCGTGTCCGTTTATTACGCGCTCGACCTCGCGCTGGAAAAAATTCTCGCCGAAGGCATGTCGAATGTGATTGCGCGCCACGCGCGTATCGCCGCCTTGACGCGCGCGCAAGCCAAAACGTTGGGCTTTCGTATGTTTGGCGATGAGCGTTACGCGTCGAATGCCGTCACCGCGCTGTATGCGCCTGAAGGTGTGGACACGGAAACGCTCCGCAAAATCGCGCGCGAAGAATACGAATTGATTATCGGCGGCGGGCAAGGTCCGATGCGCGGCAAGATTATTCGCGTCGGGCATCTCGGCTGGGTCAAGGAACAAGAGATTTACGACTGCTTTGCCGTCATCGGTCACATCCTCGAAAAAATCGCGGCGTAAAAAAAATTTTGCGCACCGCAAGCAAAAACGCGTTGGAAATTTTCCAACGCGTTTTTGTTTTGTTGCGACGGATGGATTCGTCTCACTTGGCAAATTTCATCGTCCCCGCGTCCGCAAACAGGTCGAGATACAACATGCCATCCTTGAAAAAGTAAATGTTCGCCGCGCTCAACTGCCGCGCAAACTCGGTATCCTGCGAATCGGGCGGACACGCCACCAAGGTCGTCGGTCCCAACTTGATATTGATTTTTTGTCCGTCGGTTGTGTAGGTTGCGCCGACGCTGTTGCAATCGTTCTTGATGCCCGCCGTGCCATCCGCGTTGAATTGAATCGTATAACGTGACGGGTCCGTGACTTGGATTTCTTCCACCGGGGTTGTCGTGCCTTGCCATTGCCACACCGGTCCGACCAATTGCGCGGCGTTATTCGCGGGAGGCGTTGTGTTGCCGCCAACGCGCTGCACCAAAACTTGTACGTCGCTCGTCGGCGCGCCATTGGTGATGACAGGAATGCGCGTCGTGCTAATCCATTCCAGTTTGCCATTCACTTCGATACGCGCGGAAACGGCATACGTATATTGCGGTTGAATTTTTGCCGCGTCGTACGGCACCGAAAATTTCACCGGCACGTTGCCCGGATTTTCAATCACCTGTTCGCCAATCACGTCGGCAGGCGCGTCTTGTTTCGATACATCCGCGACCTGCACCTTGACGACTGCGCCTTCAGGCATCGCAATGCGTTCGCGATAAAATACTTCGCCGGTCACGGCAAGCGGTTGCCCCGGAGTTTCGCCGTTCGGACCGAGATTGCCCAATGCTTTTTGATTTGCCAATTTCAATTCCTTTCCTTCGAGCGCGAACCAATCCAACACGCGCAAATTGCCGCAGCACATCGGCTGGTCGGGACCTTGCGTAATCATGTCCACCAACGTTTGATTGTCCTGCACTTGGAGCGCAATTACCGGACTGCGGTCGCCCAGCCCCGTAGTTGCGACTTGAGTCGCTTGACCATTCTGGTTTTGCATAATGTGCAGGGAATAAAAATACCCGCTGCCGCCGCCCGTCGCGCCAATAATGACTGCCGCCGATGGGACGCCGTTCAAATCGCCATACGCGATTTGGTCGGTTAACCTCACATCAGTCATCATGGGCGAATCGGGTACGCTCGGTTCGGAAAATTTTCCGTTCGTCAACGTAAAAGAATCATCGGGCATCATTACTGCCGTATAGGTGGCGTTCGCCAACGCGGTCTTGTCCAAACCTGCGGGCGCGTTCGCGCCGTTCAATGCGTTCGCAGTTTCTTGATTTGGAATGCACAATTTCCAGCCGACTTGAATCGAATCGGGATTCACAATGGTCGCGTACGAAAAATCGGTTTCCGATTTCAAATTCGTTTGCGTCGCAATCGCCGGATACGCTTGCGGGTCGCCGTAAAATTTATCCGCGAGTTTCGATAACCAATCGCCCGCCGTCACGGTGTAACTTTCTTGACACGTCACTGCTGTTTGAGCCAATGTCGGCGCGCTGACCAGCGTGACCAACAGGAGCGCGCCTAATACTGCAAACCACTTGTTCATAGAATTCCCTTTCGTGAGAATAGAATAACGCATTGCGTCATCTTTCAGACGGCAATACGTCTTGGAGTGTTCCGCCATCAGATGATGGCTTCTTCGCGATACTCGCCCCACTCCTTACGCAGCACATCCATCATCTCTTGCAAGGTCGCATACGCGTTCACCGCGTCGAGCAAGTACGGCATCAAATTTTCGTTTTGCTTTTGCGCGGCATGGCGCAGCGCGGTCAACGTTTCTCCGACGCGCGCCGCGTCGCGTTCCGCGCGCACGCGGCGCAAGCGTTCCAAATGATGCCGCGCGCCCGCTTCGTCCACGCGCAGCAGCGGAACCTTCAATACTTCGTCGGTCACATAATCGTTCACGCCGACGATGATGCGCTGTTGGGTGTCAATCTCGCGTTGATAGCGCGCGGCGGCTTCGGCAATTTCGCGCTGTTGGAAACCGCGTTCGATGGCGGGCAGCACGCCGCCGAATTTTTCGATGCGCGCGAAATAATCCAACGCTTCTTGCTCGATTTTGTTCGTCAACGCTTCGAGGAAATAGCTGCCGCCGAACGGGTCCACGGTCTTGGTCACGCCTGTTTCTTCGGCAATGATTTGCTGTGTCCGCAGCGCGATTTGCACCGCGTGTTCGCTGGGCAATGCCCACGCTTCGTCCAACGAATTCGTGTGCAGCGATTGCGTTCCGCCCAAAACGCCTGCGAGCGCCTGCAATGCCACGCGCGCGACATTGTTCATCGGCTGCTGCGCGGTGAGCGACACGCCCGCCGTTTGTGTATGAAAACGCATCAGCCACGAACGCGGATTTTTTGCGCCGAATGTTTCGCGCATTTCGCGCGCCCAAATTCTGCGCGCTGCGCGATATTTTGCCAATTCTTCAAAGAAATCATTGTGCGCGTTAAAGAAAAAGGACAGGCGTGGGGCGAAATCGTCCACGTTCAAACCGCGCGCAAATGCCCAGCGCACATATTCCAAACCATCAGACAATGTGAACGCCAATTCCTGCGCGGCGGTCGAACCGGCTTCGCGAATGTGGTAGCCCGAAATCGAAATCGTATTCCATTTCGGCAGTTCGCGCGTGCCAAATTCAATCGTGTCCGTCACGAGCCGCATCGAAGGCTCGGGCGGAAAAATGAATTCTTTTTGCGCGATGTATTCTTTCAAAATGTCGTTTTGAATCGTGCCGCCGAGCTGCGCGCGCGGGATGCCGCGTTTTTCCGCCGCCGCGATATACATTGCCCAAATCATCGCGGCAGGCGAATTAATCGTCATCGAAGTCGTCACTTGGTCAACCGGAATGCCGTCAAACAAAATTTCCATGTCTGCCAGTGACGAAATCGCCACGCCGCATTTGCCGAATTCACCCAATGCTTGCGGCGCGTCGGTGTCATAGCCGTACAACGTCGGCATGTCAAAGGCGGTGGAAAGTCCCGTTTCGCCGTGTTCGAGCAAATACTTGAAGCGCGCGTTGGTTTCTTCCGCCGTGCCGAAACCCGCGAACATGCGCATCGTCCATACTTTGCCGCGATACATGGTCGCGTGCGGACCGCGCGTGAACGGATACGCGCCCGCGTCGTTCAAATCGCGCGCGTAATCCAGGTGCGCGATGTTTTCGGGCGTATAGAGGCGCGCGATTTCGTCGGACGAGGTCGTGATGAATTTTGGCGCGCGCTCCGGATTACGCGCCAGCGATTTTTGCAGCGTCGTTTCTTCCCACATCTCGCGCGCGTCGCGAATCGCTTTCAATTCGTTCGGGTCAAACATGTTGGTTCCTTCATGCGCTTGGGAGGGTTGGCACAAGGCACAGCCCCTACGAATTTGGCTTTTGATACAACTCGATGAGAACGCCGTGCGCGCTTTTGGGATGAATGAACGCGTATTGCATGCCGCTTGCGTTCACGCGCGGCGTTTCGTCAATCAACTGCGCGCCGTTCGCTTTCAATTGCGCGAGCATGGCGTGGATGTCATCCACTTCAAAACAAAGGTGATGAATCCCTTCGCCGCGTTTCGCTAAAAATTTCGCGAGCCCGCTGTCGGAATCTTTCGGTTCAACAAGTTCGACCTCTGCGCCGCCGACAGGCAGGAACGCAACCTCCGTTCGTCCGCCTTCTTCCAACGCCATGTGGTCGAGTTTCATCCCCAGCGCGCCTTCAAAAAATTCCAGTGCGTCATTTACATTTTGCACCGCAATGCCGATGTGGTCGAGGCGTACAAGCATGAGTCTCTGGTCTCCAGTCTCTTTTTTCTCAAAACGCCGCGCTGCCGCGATATTCGCCAAACACACCGCGCAGCGCGTTCGAGATTTCGCCGACGGTAGCGTATGCTTCGACCGCGTTCAAAATATGCGGCATCAAATTTTCGTTTCCGCGCGCGGCATTTTCCAACGCGCGCATCGCTTCGCCCCAACGCGTCGCGTCGCGCGTCGCGCGCAATTCTTGCAAACGCGTTTTTTGTTTTTGCTGCCCTGCCATATCGGGACGCCAAATGCGCGCCTTGACTTCTTGGTCGGTCGTAAATTTGTTGACGCCGACGACGGTACGGTCGCCGTTGTCCACCGCTTGTTGGAATTTCCACGCCGAGTCTTGAATCTCGCGCGAAATAAAACCTGTTTCGATCGCGCGTCCCGCGCCGCCCATTTTTTCGATTTGCGTCAAATATTCTTCGGCGCGCATTTGAATTTCGTCGGTGAGATGCTCAATGTAATAGCTGCCTGCGACGGGGTCAATGGTATTGGTGACGCCCGATTCGTACGCAATGATTTGCTGTGTACGCAATGCGATTTGCACCGCATTCTCGCTGGGCAGCGCCAACGCTTCATCGTACGAATTCGTGTGCAGTGATTGCGTTCCGCCCAACACGGCGGCTAATGCTTCAATGGCGGTGCGGACGATATTGTTTTCGGGCTGCTGCGCGGTGAGCGACACGCCCGCGGTTTGTGTGTGAAAACGCAGCATCATCGAGTTGGCTTTTTGCGCGCCGAATTTTTCCTTGATGATTTTTGCCCACAACCGCCGCGCCGCGCGGAATTTTGCAATCTCTTCGCAAAAATCCATTTGCGACACAAAAAAGAAAGACAGCTGTGGCGCGAATTCGTCAATGTGCAAACCGCGCGCCAGCGACGCGTTGACGTACTCGATGGCGTTGGCGAACGTGAATGCGATTTCTTGCACTGCCGTCGCGCCCGCCTCGCGAATGTGGTAGCCCGAAATCGAAATCGGATTCCAGCCGGGCAAATGGCGCGCGCAGTATTCGATGACATCCACCGCCAAACGCATCGAAGGCGCGGGCGGATAAATGTACGTGCCGCGCGCAATGTATTCTTTTAGAATATCGTTCTGTGTCGTGCCGCGAATTTTTTCGTTCGCCGCCCCTTGCTTGTGCGCGACCGCCACATACAACGCGAGCAAAATCGGTGCGGTCGCGTTGATGGTCATGGACGTGGATACCTTATCAAGCGGAATCCCGTCGAACAATTGCTCCATGTCTTGCAGTGACGATATTGCGACGCCCACTTTGCCGACTTCGCCTTCCGCCATCGCCGCGTCGGAATCGTAACCGGTCTGCGTCGGCAAATCGAACGCGGTGGACAAACCGGTTTGTCCTTGCGACAACAAGAATTTGAAACGGCGGTTCGTGTCCTCTGCGCTCGCGTAACCGGAATACTGCCGCATTGTCCACAAGCGCCCGCGATACATCGTCGGCTGTATCCCGCGCGTGAACGGATAGTCGCCGGGGAATCCAAGGTCGTTCAAATAGTCCACCTGCGTATTCTCCGGCGAATACGCGCGCTCGACCTCGATGCCGGAAAGGGTTTCGAATTTGGGTTGACGTTCGGTTTGTTTGTTCATGGTCATGCTCTTGATTCAGAATGTGTTTTGGTTAACTCCGAATACGCGCAAGAGTTTAATATACATTTTCCAACAATTTCCTCCAGCGACGCGCCGCAGCCGGGGCAGGTGGCTTTGATGAATTTCATTTTTGTTCTCCTTGCGTGAAATTACTTGAACTCGCCCAAATTGTGAAACGTATTCATTATTTCATCGGCGGAAATCTTGTCGAGCATATTCAAGCACCGCCGAAGCAACACGCCAATAGATAGCTGTTCCGCGACCACAATCCCATAGTGCATTTTCCCATCACGGAGATATTCATCATGTAGGTTTGCAAAGTCGCCAAAATTATGCGTCAATACCGTTCTTTGTTCCGCGATGGCAAACTCGAGTTGCTGAATATCCAAAAGAAAATCAGTGCCAATTTCGCGCGCAGAAACTGCATCAAAGCCCTCGTCTCGGATCGCTCCCGCTAATTTGACATCCACATCCGCATCCAAGTATAGCGCTATGAAGAGACGGGCTGGAGCGATTGCCATGTGGATTCCTCATGCTTGCGGATATATTCGTCAATTTCTTCCGTATGGTCGTAATAGTACGAGAGCGCATCATAAACCTGTGCGCGATTCAAGAACTGACGTGACCGCACCAAATCATCTACGGTTTCTCCCGCACGCGTTCGTTCCACAATTTCACGTACCGTTACCTTGGAATTTCGCAGTGAAGGTTCCCCGCCATTGATACCGGAATGCTTCATCACATACGCGTGGTCCGGATGTTCAAAGCGTTCAAGCGCCGCGTTGTTCTCGGCAATGTATTGGTCAATCTCTCCCGGATGGTCGTAATAGTAGCTGAGCGCGTCAAAGAGCTGGGCGGGCGTGAGAGAACCTTCGTATTCTTGAACGAGTTGCTCAAGTGACATTTGGCGCGAAAGCTCGACAATCCCGCGGACGGTTCTTCCCGCGCGAAAAACAATGGGGTCTCCACCTTGCACGCCTTGAACCCGTACAATGTGCGGATGGTCCGTATAAAACACCGGCGTTGAATACCCTCGCGTCATTTTTTCAAGCTTTTCCAATATGGTAGAGACTTGCTGTTGCAGCGTCTCAAGCTCTTGCGCCATCTGTTCCAGCGTCACATTCGTTTCCATTTTTTCACCTCACTTTTGAATCCACGCGCTCCAAACCAAAACGGGACGCCGACGTGATTATACACGCCGCGCCCCGTTCAAATCAATTCGTGCCTGCGCGCCCAATGCGCCCGTACACCCTAATCTGTCACCGCTTTGACAGTATTGGTCACGCCTTTTTTCGCGGCTTTCGCGGCTTTGGTTGCTTTCTTGCGCGCTTTTTTGACGTTGGTGCCTGCGGCTTTTTCCACGCGCGCCACTTGCTTTTGCGCGTTCTTGAGCTGTACGTTCAATGTTTTTTGCGCGGCAGTCGCCTGCTTTTGCGCGGCTTTGGTTTGCTGTGTCATTGCTTTTTGCGCGGCGGCGGACGTGTCTTGCGCTTTTGCCGTCAAGCTCTTTTCGGCAGCCGCAATCTGTTTACGCGCCGCCGCAAGCTGTGCCGCCGCGGCTTTGTTTGCGGCATTAATCTGCGCGCGCGCGTCCGCCAAGAGCGCACGCTGTGCCTCAATCGTTTCGGCCTTGGCGTTTTTGGCGCCGCGTTTCAGGGCTTTGGCTGCCGCCGTCCATCGCGCTCGCAGCGCCGCGCGTTCTTTTGCCAGACGTTTTTCAGCCGCCGCCAACTGTTTTTTCGCGTCCTTGACCGCTTGCTTTTGCAAACTGCGCGCGTCGTTCGCAATGCTCTTGACCGCTTTGGGCGCGGCGGCGACGGCTCCGCTTGCTTTTTCTGCAACCGCGCCCGCGCCCGCTTGCGCGGCATCGGTCGCGCCGCCCATTGCGCCTTTGGCGGTTTCTACGGCCACTTCGGCAGTGCCTTGCACCGTGCCAATCGCGCCCCCGATGGTTTCGGCGACTTTGTTCAACATGCTTTCACCGGACGCGTCCGCTTTCTTTTTGGCAGCCATTGCTTCCTCCTTTGGAATGTGCGTTTGCCATTCACGATGGCGGCGTGAATGGCAAACTGCGTTTTGGGCGACGCAAGTTTTGTTTCGTGCGTCGTCAATGAATAATGACCAATGCCTGTCCCAATTCGACCGCGTCGCCGGGCTTGACGCGCACATCTTGAATCGTGCCGGCGCGCGGCGAACGCAATTCATTTTCCATCTTCATGGCTTCCAAAATGACCAAGCCCTGTCCTTGCGGAATTTCTTGCCCCACCTGAACCGGCACACTTTTCACCAAGCCCGGCATTGGCGCTTTCAGCACAAATTCGCCGGTTGCTCCTGCCGCTTTGCTCAGGGCTTTTTGAATTTTGCGCGAGCGTTCGTCCTGTACCGTAACGACGTACATTTCGCCGTCAATTGAAATGCGATACTCGTCGCCGTCGCGTTCGACCAATGCTTGCCACGAACGATTATCAATCAGCACCGAATAAAATCCGGAATCTTCGATACTGCGAAAATCCACGCGATGCGGTTCGCCGTTGATTTCGACGGTCTGGTTCGCGTCGGGACGAATTTCGTACGTTCGCTCACCGATGAGGACTGTATAGTTCATACGCAATCGAAAAAGACAAGCCGCGCCTTTATGCTTTCCAACCGCGACTGCGCCAGCGGTTGCCGTTGGAACCCTGCGTCGGCGGAATGTTCAGCGCGGTCTGACGACGTTCGTGCGTGAGCAGCGCGCCAATCAATGCCGCGACGCGTTCCTTTTCCGTCGAACCGCCGGGAGCCATCGTAAATTTTTCTTCGACAAAACGCGTGTCAAAATGCCCGCCCATGAAATTGGTACTCTCCATCATTTTTTGATGAAAGGGAATGGCGGTGGAAACGCCCATGATTTGGAATTCGGATAACGCGCGGCGCATGCGCACAATCGCTGCCGCGCGCGTTTCGCCCCATACGCACAATTTGGCAATCAACGGGTCATAGAACAGCGAAACCTCCATGCCTTCGTACATTCCGGTTTCCAAGCGCACACCGGGGCCGGTCGGTTCTTGCAAAGTCGTAATCTTGCCGACGCTCGGCAGAAAGTTCGTGTACGGGTCTTCGGCGGTGATGCGACATTCAATCGCCCAACCGCGCATGACGATATTTTCTTGCCGCAAGGAGAGCGGACGCCCGGACGCGATGCGGATTTGTTCTTTGACAATGTCCACGCCCGTGACCAATTCGGTTACCGGATGTTCCACTTGCAAGCGCGTGTTCATTTCCAAAAAATAGAAATTGGAATCCTTGTCCACCAAAAATTCCAGCGTGCCCGCGTTCACGTAATTTGCTGCTTTGGCGATCTTGACCGCCGCAGTGCCCATCGCCACGCGCATTTTTTCATCTACCGCCACGGACGGTGCTTCTTCCACCAACTTTTGGTGCCGCCGCTGTAACGAACATTCGCGTTCGCCCAGATGGATCACGTTGCCTTTGGTATCGGCGAGAATTTGAATCTCGACGTGCCGCACGCCGGTCAATGCTTTTTCAATATACACCGAATCATCGCCGAACGCGGAAGCGGCTTCGCTGTGCGCTCGCGCCAATCCGCTCAACATGTCTTCGGGTCTGTCCACGCGCCGCATGCCTTTGCCGCCGCCGCCCGCCGCCGCCTTGATCATGACGGGATACCCGATTTCATCGGCAGCCCGAATCATTTCAAAATCATCGAGCGTATCGTATACGCCGGGCACTACAGGCGCGCCAACGCGCTGTGCCAATTTGCGCGCTTCGACCTTGTTCCCCATCGCCTGAATTGCGCTCGCGGGCGGACCGATGAATGCTAAATCGGACGCAGCAACGGCGCGCGCAAACTGCGGATTCTCGGCGAGAAAACCGTATCCGGGATGAATGGCGTCGGCTTTGGCGCGCCGCGCAATTTCGACGATGCGGTCAATGCGCAAATAACTTTCGCGCGCGGGGGCGGGACCGATGTTGTATGCTTCATCCGCGTAACGCACGTGCAGCGCGTTGCGGTCGGCATCGGAATACACGGCAACCGTTTCGACACCCAATTCACGACAGGCGCGAAGAATGCGAACCGCGATTTCGCCGCGATTGGCAACGAGAACTTTTTTGAACATAGAAACTGGAGATTAGAGATTGGAGATTGGAGACGAAGGTTTAGTCTCTAGTCTCCAGTCTCCTTGCTTTCCAACACCGCGAGAATGTCATCGCCTTCCAATGGCAAATTGATGCCGCGCCAATGTCTCACGCCGTCCGGTTCGTTGCGCGCATCCCAGTAGATTTCCAAACCGTTGCCGTCGGGGTCGTCAAAATACATTGCCCAACTGATACAGTGGTCCACCGTCGCGACCTTGATGCCCGCGGCGGTCAGCGCGTGATACGCGCGCGCGAACGAAATTTTATCCGGCACTTCAAAAGCGACATGATACAAGCCCGTACTGTTCCTTGACGCAAGCGGCGCGTCCACGCCTACATTTTGCAGCGCAATTTCGTGATGAAACTCGCCGCC
>CAZXYP010000096.1:0-12061 GCA_964644955.1 uncultured Anaerolineales bacterium
GAGGGATACGAATTGAACCTTGCCGCGGACGGGGTTGGGATGCGCGCGGCAAGACCGGCGGGGCTGTTTTACGGAGCGCAAACGCTGCTGCAACTCATTGCGGCGGCGCCCGAAACGCGCGCGGGTGAACCCAAAATATGGCGCGCTGCCACCGGCAGTATTCGCGATGTGCCGCGTTTCGCGTGGCGCGGCGCCATGCTCGACGTCGCGCGTCATTTCTTTAAGGTTGAGAATGTCAAACAGTATGTGGATTGGCTGGCAATGTACAAAATGAATCGTCTGCATTTGCATTTGAGCGACGACCAGGGGTGGCGCATCGAAATCAAGTCGTGGGATAAATTGGCGACCATCGGCGGGAGCAGCGGCGTGGACGGCAAAAATCCCGGTTATTACACGCAGGACGAATACCGCGACCTCGTCAAATATGCGGCAGACCGTTACATCACCATCATTCCCGAAATTGACACGCCCGGGCACACGAACGCCGCGCTTGCATCGTATCCGGAATTGAATTGCGACGACGTCGCGCGCGAATTGTACACCGGCATCGAGGTCGGATTCAGCAGTTTGTGCATTGACAAAGAAATCACGTATCAGTTTTTGGATGATGTGATTCGCGAGCTCGCCGCCATGACGCCGGGCGATTTTATCCACATCGGCGGCGACGAAGCACACTCGACTGACAAGGTAGCGTACACCCAATTTGTCGAACGCGTCGAACGGATCGTACAAAAATACGGCAAACGCATGATCGGTTGGGAAGAAATCGCGCAGGCGCAAATTTCAACGCGCGCGGTCGCGCAAAGCTGGCTCGGCGAACACACCGCGCAAGCCGTCCGCCAAGGCGCGCGCGTGATCATGTCTCCCGCAAAACACGCGTATCTCGACATGCAATACAACGCGCAATCACCGCTCGGTTTACATTGGGCAGCGTATATCGAAGCACAGGACGCCTACGCGTGGGACCCCGCCGGGCAAACAGAAAGCGTGACCGAAGAAAACATCCTCGGAGTCGAAGCGCCGCTTTGGGCGGAAACCTTGTTGACGTTGGACGATATTGCGTACATGACTTTCCCGCGCCTTACCGCCATTGCCGAAGTCGGTTGGTCGCCGCAAGCCGCGCGCGATTGGGAATCTTACCGCGAACGCGTCGTCGCGCACGGCGCGCGCTGGCAGAGTATGGGCATCAATTTTTATCGCTCGCCGCAAATTCCCTGGAAGTAATTGGCAATGCTTGAAATCGAATTTCGCGCAGCGCATCTCACCAAGAATTCCAAGTTTGCGAAACTTTGGAATTCTGAAACACATCATGTAGGTCTTGAGGCAATTTCGGAACAGCCGTCGCAATTGCAAAACCCGTTTGCGCGCGTGCCGGTGCTTCGCCCCAGGCAAAAAAAGATTTGACCCATGTCCGTCCCCGATTCCCGTCCGACCTTGCGCACAGCGCGTTTGGTCTTGCGCCCATTCACGAACAATGACGCGCCGCGCGTCCAACTTTATGCCGGCGCGCGCGAAATTGCCGAAATGACGGGGCACATCCCGCATCCGTATCCCGACGGCGCGGCGGAGGAATGGAGTGGCGGACACGCCGCAGAATGGCGGCGCGGTGAAGCAGTGACCTTTGCGATTGTGTTGCGCAAGACAGACGAGCTCATGGGCGCAATCGGTTTGACGATGCACCCGCAACATCGCTACGCCGAGATGGGGTATTGGTTAGGTATTCCGTTTTGGAATCAAGGATACATGACGGAAGCGGCGCGCGCGGTTTTGCAATTCGCGTTTGAAACGTTGAACTTGCATCGCGTCTATGCCGCACACTTTGCGCGCAATCCCGCGTCGGGTCGCGTAATGCAAAAAATCGGCATGACCTACGAAGGCACCTTGCGCCAACATTTTTTGCGGTGGGAACGGTTCGAGGATTTGGTGTATTATGGGATTCTCAAGAACGAGTGGAATCAAACCAACGGAGGGCAAAAACAATGACGTACAATCCACAAGGACTCGACCCGCAGCGCGCCATTGCTGACTTGAAAGAATTGCGCGCGCTTACGGGCGACGAAAATGGCGCGCAGCGTGTTGCGTTTACGGACGTTTGGGTTGCGGCGCGTAAATTCATGCGCGAGAAATTAGAGGACTTGCCCATTGAAGTCGAAGTGGACGAAGCGGGCAATCAATGGGCGACGCTTGTGGGAAAATCAGAGGACGCGCTGTTGATTGGCGGACACATTGATTCCGTGCCGAACGGCGGCTGGCTCGACGGCTGTTTGAATTTGCTCGCGGGCGTTGAAGTTCTGCGCCACATTGCATCACAAGGCACGCCGCCCGTGACGATTCGTCTCGTGGATTGGGCGGATGAAGAAGGCGCGCGTTTCGGGCGTTCGCTCTTTGGTTCGTCATCCGCGTCCCGGCACATGAATCCCGATGAATTGCGAAATTTAAAAGACAAAGACGGCATCCGACTGCAGGACGCGCTCGAACGCGTCGGCATCAACATTGATCGCGCGCCGGAAGCAAACGCGCAATTGAAAAACGCGAAAGCGTATCTCGAATTGCACATCGAACAGGGTCCGGTTTTGGAAAGCATGCAATTGCCGATGGGCACTGTGCTTGGCACCTACGGCGTCGAACGCCACTCGATTCGTTTTGTCGGGCAAGCCGCGCACGCGGGTTCAACGCCCATGCACTTGCGCCGCGATGCGTTAGCCGCCGCCGCGAAATTGGAATTGGAAATTCGCGAAATTGCGAAACGTAACGGCGGCGTTTGCACCATGGGACGCGTGGACACGAAACCGGGCATTGTCACATCCGTCGTCGAAACGTGCGACTGTTTGCTGGACCAACGCCATCTCGACGCGGACGCGTTGGCAAAAATGTTACAAGAGGCAAAAAACGCGAGCGAAACCTTCGCGCAGCAAGAAAACGTCAGCGTGACATGGACGCGTCTCTGGCAAATCGAACCGATTCTGTTTAACGAGGATTTGCGCAAAATGACGGACGAGGCGATTCAAGAAGCGACCGGCGCCGGGCATCGCCTGCCGAGCGGACCACTGCACGATGCCGCCGAAGTCGCGCGCGCGGGCGTGCCGACCGTGATGCTCTTTGTGCAATCACTGCGCGGTTTGTCGCACACAAAATTGGAGGACACAAAAGAGGAACATCTGGCAATGAGCGTCGAGGCATTGGACCGGCTCGCGTTCAAGGCAATGGCGTGGATTCAAAAATAGAACGCGCAGGATTCGCAACATTGATTCCGGGGGAGGGGTTCGGCTGGGCATACCTGATTGCCTTTGCGGTATGGCTTGTGCTGCGCATTTTTTGGTTTGACGCGCACTGGCTCTTGGCGCTGCTCAACGACAGCACATTGTATTGGTTTGCTCCGCTGCTGGTTTTCTTGCCGTACGCGGCGCTCCAACAAAACTACGCGCTGCTGCTTGCGCTCCTTGTGCCATGCGTTGTGTTTCTGAGTTTTTACGGCGCGCGTTTTTTGCCGCGCGCACCGACGAACAAGTCCGCCGCGCTCAACGGCTTTCGCGCAATGAGTTTCAACATGCACTATGGGAATTGGAACCATGACGCGTTCGCGCAAACGATTCTAAACGCACAACCGGAAATAGTCGGACTGCAAGAAGTCAGCGCCGAGAATCGCAAGGTCATTGAAGCGCGCCTCGCGCGGCAGTATCCGTACCGCGTCTATCAACCTGTCGCCGAAACACACGCCGTCGCACTGCTCAGTCGTTATCCGATTTCGAATGTCGAATATCTGCCGGCAATTGAACGCGCGCTGTGCGCCACGATTCATTTGCCGTCGAACAACGTCCGTGTGATTGTGGCTCACCTCGCGCCGCCAAACATGCTCACGTATCCGCTCGCGCAGTTCGTGCCGCTCGCGCGCAATCGCTTTGAAACGCGCCGCGCCGAAACGGAATTCCTGCAACGCCTTGGCGCGACCGCGACAGACCCTGCCCTATTGTTGTGCGACTGCAATATGAGTGACACGTCAAAAAGCTACCAAACGCTTGCGGCGAGTTGGCGCGACAGTTTTCGGGAACGCGGGTGGGGCTTGGGACACACGCTGAAATTTTTCTTGCCCGTGCCGCTGCAGCGCTACGATTATGTGTGGCATAACGACGCACTGCGTGTTTCCCATTTTCAAATCGGACCGGACGGCGGTTCCGACCACTTGCCCGTGATTGCGCTTTTGCATCTCTCATGACACAACCTCAACCAAAATTTGCGACGTTCGATTTGGAAATCGCGCACGAAATTCCCGACGGCGCGAAATTACGCGAGGTCATGCCGTTGGGCATCACTTGCGCGGCGCTGGCATTCAGCGACGCGCCCGAACCGAAATTTTTTCATGGCGCGCCACAAATGTCGCGCGCCGCGTGCGCGGAAATGGTGCGTGAATTACAGCGCGTGCCGGCGGACGGCTATACGCTCGTCACCTGGAACGGGACCGCGTTTGACTTTGCGATTCTCGCCGACGAAGCGGACCTGCCGCGCGAGTGCGCGGAACTCGCGCTCGCGCACGTGGACTTGATGGCAATTGTGACATTTTTGCGCGGGCATTGGCTCGGTCTGCAAAAAGCATTGCTCGGCGCGGGCATCGCGGGCAAAAAGCAAGAGGTGTTGTTGAAAGACGGCACGCGACTGTATGAAATGACGGGCGCGCGCGCGCCGCAGTTGTGGGCGCAAGGTGAATACGACGCGGTCTTGAGTTATCTGCGCGAAGATGTCATGCCGCTGCTCGAATTGACACGCATTGTGCATACCACCAAACAGATTCGTTGGACAAGCAATCTAGGCAGAGCCAATACCGTTCACGTGCCGAAACTTTATACCGTCCGCGAATGTTTCCAATTGCCGGAACCGAATACCTCATGGATGCAAGACCCCAAACAGCGCATGCAGTTTGTGGAATGGATGCCTCCGCTCCAAGATTTTTTGCCGCCAGCCCCGTACGCCCCGCGCGATTTGCGCGAACTGCCGTTGTTTGCGTATGCGAAAGAGTCCGCGTACTGGCGCGAATTTCGTCACGCCTTGAAAGCATAATTTCAACCGGTCATCCGCAACGATGCGCAATTCGTCCCTCTATTTTTACGCCCGGCTCACGCGCCGCATTCCGAAATCGTACCGCGCGAAATTTGTGCTGCTGGTCGTCGTCGTTCAAGGATTGCTCGTGCTGTTCGCGCTGCTCTATCTCGGCTTTTTGGGCAGTGCCGCCAACGCGCAAACGTGGCAATTCTTTTGGCTCACGACGGGCGCGGTCTTGATTGCGACTCTGCTATTGCTGTGGGGCATCTCGGCGCTGTTGGCGCCGCTTTTTGTGACTGCCGACAGCTTGAAAAAATATCTGAACCAACACGTATTGCCGACACTGCCCACACAGTACACGGATACCGCAGGACAACTCATGTCTGATGTACAATATGTCGTCACGGAATTGGACCGCCGCGCGACCCAATTTGACGACAGCGCGCTCATGGACCACTTGACGCAAACCCTGACGCGCGGGGTGAGCGAAAAACGCTTGCGGCAGGAAATCGAATACGCGGTCTTGCATTTACAACCCTTTGTGCTGGCGCTTTTGGACCTGGACCATTTCAAAGAAATCAACGACCATTACGGGCTGGCGGTGGGCGACCAATGCATTCGACACGTCGGCAAAGTCATTCGCGCGCATACGCGCAAACACGATTGGATCGGGCGCTGGGGCGGCGATGAATTTATTTTGGTACTGCACAAACTCGAACCGCAGAAAATCGAGCCGACCCTCAAACGCTTGAACGAGGCAATCCAAAGCACGCCCATTCCCGATTTGCCTCAAGACCTTCATTTGATGATTTCCCTCAGCGTCGGCGCCACCATTCTCCGACCGGGGGATACGCCGGAAGCATTGTTGGCGAAAGCCGAATCCGCGTTGTATCAATCCAAAGCACAGGGGCGCGGCAAAGTGACGATTTTGGATGAACGCGTCAATGCGCCGACCAAACGCGCGCCGCGCGAAAAATAAGATGCTTTACCGCTGCATTCCATTCGTTTGCATTTTCCTTTTTAGTGCGTGCGCGAACCTCATGCCCACGCCCGCGCCAACGCGAGTTCCACCCGTGTTCGAGTTTTCACTTGGAAAACCCGCCGACCGCATCACCTATACTGTACAAGCGACGCGCGTACAGTTCGACGTGTACAGCGCAAGCGGCATTGGCGACGCGCACATCACGCAAACCGGCGGCGACGCGCCGCGTTCCATTGTGCTTTACATGCACCTGCGCGCGTTGGAACATTTCAGATTTTCGTTCGGCGACCAAACTGTCGAGATTGAGATTCTCACCACCGGCGCACACGCATTGCGCGAAAGTGTCCCCCCGGACAGCCCGCTGTACATGCCCGTGAAAATTTTTTCCCGCGACAATGCGTATCCCATTCAAGAAGGGTACATTCAAATCGAACTGCCGCCCGCGTATTTCGACGCGGGCGCGCGCGAATTTACCATCGAATGGATTGATTTTTACAGATGACTCCCGGACGTTTCAAAATCGGCGATTTTTCACAGCTGGGACAGGTATCGGTGCGCGCACTGCGCTTGTACGATGAATTGAATCTCATCAAGCCCGCCGAGACCGACCCGTGGACGGGCTATCGTTACTATACGCTGGAGCAACTGCCGCGCCTGAATCGTATTCTCGCGCTCAAAGATTTGGGCTTGTCGCTGGAACAAATCGCGCAGCTGCTGAAACACGACCTGCCCGCGTCGCAAATGCGCGAAATGTTGTATCGCAAACAAAACGAACTCGCACAGCAATTGCAGGACACTCAAACACAATTGCAGCGCGTGCAGGCGCGTCTGCGCCAAATTGAAAACGAAAACACTCTCCCCTCTTACGAAGTCGCCTTGAAACGCGTCGAGCCGCTGGCGCTGGCAACCATTCGTCTCACGGTGCCGCATGTCAGTGAAATGGGCGACTATCGCGTCAAGGTCATGACCGAATTCTATACCACGCTCGCCGCGGCGCACATCGAACCCGCCGACCCGGAAGTGATGATTTATCACCTGTCCGAATACCGCGAAGAAAATCTTGATACCGAGATGGGCTCGGCAGTCGAACCGGCAATCCTGAACAAGTTACAACAGCTGAAGCGCATTCAGTTTCGTGAACTGCCCGCGCTGCCGACGATTGCCACCGTCATTCATCACGGCAACATTTGGGACATCCCCGATGCCATTGTCGCGCTCTACAGCTGGGTCGGCAGAAACGGGCTGCAATCCGCCGGACCGTACCGCGAACTGCATCACGGCTGGCGCGAATGTCAAACTCCCCTCGAGATTTTGTCCCACCGTGTCACGCTGGAAATTCAACTCCCCGTTGTGCCATTGTCAGATTAGAAAATTCCCTCTTGACTCTCACGCTGCGTCAGGGTGTATAACATCATTGAAAATCACTCAGGAGCAGAAAATGACAACACCCGAATTACACGTGATTATCGGCAGCGGAGCTGTCGGACAAGCCATCGCGCAAGCATTGGAGCAACGCGGCAAAGCCGTGCGCGTCGTCAATCGCAGTGGAAAGCTGCCCGCCGGAATGACGCGCAATGTCGCCGTCGTCGCGGCGGATGTTTGGGCAACCGACGCGCTGGCGAACGCGGTACAGGGCGCAACGCATGTGTATCAAGCCGCGCAGCCGGAATATCACGAATGGGTCACCAAATTTGTCCCGTTCCAAACCAACATTTTGAACGCCGTCGCAAAGGTCGGCGCGAAAATGATTCTCGTGGACAATTTGTACATGTATGCCGACACGAACGGCAAGCCCATCAGTGAAAAAACGCCGATTCAACCGCACACGCGCAAAGGACAAGCCCGCGCCCAAGCCGCCCAAGTCATCCTCGACGCGCACCGCGCGGGACGCGTTCAAGCGGTCATCGGGCGCGCCTCCAATTTCTTTGGCGCGAGCGCGTTGGATTCCACGCATGGCGAGCGCATGTTCGGATTCGCCGTGCGGGGCAAAGCCGCTGACCTGTATGGCAACATCAATCTGCCGCACAGCGCCACTTTTGTAAAGGATTTCGGCAACGCGTTGGTCCTGCTCGGTGAAACTGAAAACGCTTTCGGGCGCGCGTGGATTGTGCCGACAGCCAAACCCGTTACCCAACGCGAATTCGTCGAAATGATTTTTGCGGAATTGGGACAGCCGCCGAAAATGCGCAGTGTGAACAAATTGATGCTTTCGATGTTCGGACTGTTTGTGCCGCCCGCCAAGGAAATGGTCGAAATGATGTACGAATTTGAAAAGCCGTACATTGTGGATTCAAGTGATTTTGAAGAAACGTTTGGCATGGCGCCGACGCCGCTGCGCGAAAGTATCAAACAAACGGTGGACTGGTACAAGACGCACGCCGCCAATGGAACGCATTGAAGCGGTGCGGGCAGCGCCGCGCACAGGTCATGATACAATACGGCATGGAGGCATCGGCAATGACATTGGCAATCGGCAAGCAAGCGCCGGATTTCACCTTAACCGACGAGCATGGGCAAAAAGTAAAATTGTCGCAGTTCAAAGGCAAACGCGTCATTTTGTATTTCTATCCCAAAGACGATACGCCGGGCTGCACCACGCAAGCGTGCGGTTTTCGTGACCGCTACATTGACATTGAGGAAATGAACGGCATCGTGTTGGGCATTAGTCCGCAAGACGCCAAGTCGCATCTGAAATTCAAAACAAAATACAAGCTGCCGTTCATTTTGTTGTCCGACCCCGACCACGCCGTCGCGGAAAAATACGGCGCGTGGGGTGAGAAAAGTTTGTACGGCAAAAAATACATGGGCATTATCCGCAGTCATTTCGTCATTGATCAACACGGCAAAATCGCGGACATACAAATCAAAGTATCGCCAAGCGAAAGCGTCGCGCGCGCGCTCAAAGCTTTGGCTTGACGGGAAACAAAAAATGAAATCGGCGGTATCGTACATGTACGACACCGCCGATTCTTGTTGTATCGTCACAGCGCTGGCGACGCGTTACTCCAATTCGCCGCGCGCCATCGGAATTACCTTGCCCCCAACATGCACCTCAATCTCTTCCCCGTTCTTGCGCGCGCGTAAATGGAGGACCGACGGTCGGGCGATTTCATAGCCCTGCTCGACGCGCACATCAATCTCGCGCGAACCGAAATACTGATGCTCCACCAAATAGCCCGCGAGACAGCCGTTCGCGCTGCCGGTCGCGGGGTCCTCTGCCACGCCATATTCATCGCCGAACATGCGCGCATTGATTTGATGGTTCGCCGCAAAGGTCGCTGGCTCATGATTCACTGTCCAATTCACGCGCCGGAATTTTCCGCGTATCCCAAGCTGTTCTACACGCGCGCAATGTGAACCAAAGCGGGCTTGCGTTTATCGCCAAGCGGCACGCAATGCAAAACAATGGTCGCGTGCCGCGCGTGACGCGCAATTTTTACGCGCTTGCGGTGCATACCCAAATCTTTTTTGCTCCAAAAATCATACACGCGAAATTTCTTGTCGCCGGGCAGCGCAATCTCGGTCACACGCGCGCGCTCGTCCCAATTGATTGCGCCCAACACCCACGCCCCATCCTCCAATGCCAATGCAAACTGCGACGGCTGCGAATCCGCGTTGGCAAACCATTCGCGGACCTGGGCAGTATTTTCGATGGCGGGAAGAACGCGACGCAAATCGGATAGCGCCTGCGTTTTCAGATTCGGCACCTTGTCGCTGTCCAACACCACCGAGCCCGTCAATGCCGCAACCGACGCGAGCGTACGCCGCTCATGGCGCGTCAACAGGTTCACATCGCCGCGTTCGCGCACCATCACGCAATCGCCGTCATTCAGCCACCATTTTTGATTCAACGGCGCGCGCAGTAATGTGTTTTGCACTGCGAGCCGCGTGGACGGGGCGCCGCCATTTTCCGCTTCCATTGGTTCCCACACAATGTTGACATCCTGACTCACGCGCATCGTGTCCACCAAACCAACCGATGCCACCATCGGCGCGCCGCAGCCCATCAAAATTTTGGAATCGCCCGCCGCGCGCGCAATCGTTTCCAAACCGCGCCGATACGCTTGCGCGCGCGTACACGATGCGTCCGCGCGTTTGCCCGGCAGCGCACCCGCAAACAAGAAATCCAATTTCAAAACGTCATAGCCCCATTCGTGACAAATCGTGTGAATGAGCGCGCCGAGCCATTCCTGCGCATCCGTGCGCGTCAAATCCAACGCGCATATTTGATTCCCCCAATGCGTCCACGCGTGCACCGTCGCGTCGTTCTCATCGCGCAGCAAAAATTCGGGATGCTGCTGCGCGCTTTGCGAATCGGCTTGTACGCCGAACGGCGCCAGCCAAATGCCCGCCAATTTTCCTGCCGCGTGAATTTCATCGGCAATCTGTTTCATCCCATCGGGAAATGTTTCGGCGTCCCCATGGGTCCAATCACCAACCGCCGTCGCGTATCCGTCATCCACAATCACGACGTCCAACGGCAGCCGCTGCGCCTGTATCGCATCCAGATTAGAACGAATATCGTGTGCGGTCACGAGATTGAAATAGTAATACCACGAACACCACCCTTGCAGCGTCGCGCGCGTGCCGCGCCGTCCCATCGTTTCCGCGACGCGCCGCGCGTAGGCGTCATACAAAGCGCCGGCAGCGCCGAACGAAATCATCAGAACTTCCGATTCCAACACCGCGCCCGGTTCCAGCGCCACGCCGTCGGCAAAAGCAATCGCGCGCACACGCATCACGCGTTCCATAACCGTACAGCGAATCTGCGTAAATTGACTCACCTCGCCCGTAAAGCCCAAGAGTAAAGCATTGGCGTCGTCTCTTGCTTTCGCCAAAAGCATAAATGCATTGCTCGTGCGTTCGTTTTCCGCCGCCGCGCCATACGGCAAGTGCTTTTCAAAATAATCATCGCCTTGATACGCGCGTTCCACTTCCGTCATGCGGCGCACCGCAGTGGGCGACCACGACTGCCAACCGTGATGCAGATACATCAAATCCCGCGCGGGCGCAAGCCGTACCTCCCCGCCACGCGTCGAATCGCCATCGAGGACGGTCAATTCATCAAGCAGAATCGGCGCTGCGCCGTGATTCTTCACGCGCAGCTGCACCGCGTCGCCGTTGAAACGCGCCTCGAGTGAAATGTTTTCCTCCTGCCCCGTCAACGTCACTGCGTCGCGCAACGCGTTCGTTTGCGCAACACGCGACGCGTCGTCAGCAAAGTGAAACGACACACTTGCGCGCGCGTTTTTGAACACAACGCGCCGCCCATCCAACACATCAAAGGTTCCATCCGCGCGCAGTTGATATTTTGTCATGGTGCGACCTTCCAGACTTCCAGATTCCAAAACGCGCCGCCGAACGAGCCGGGCGTGATGCCCTGCACGTGCGGCTGCGCCGCGAGCGCTTGCTGCGGCGCAAACAAAAACACCATCGGCACATCCGTCGCCAATTGCTGCCACACGGGCGCGTATGCTTTTTTGCGCGCGTTCGGTTCGCATTGCGCAACTGCATTGCCGGCATTCAGCGCGTTTTCAACAGTCGCGTTTTGATAGCCCGTTACGTTCAAACCGTATCCTGGTTCATTTTCGGCAGTTGTCCAAAAATAATTTTGGTCGGGGTCGAGCGGGATGTTGAAATGCGCGAGCGCGGTGTCGTATTCCTGCAAAAAGACGCGCGTCAAGAACAATGTTCGGTCTGCCAACTTTAAAACGACTTGTGCCCCAACCGCTTGCAGCTGTGCGCGCACGCGCTGCGCCGTTTCTTCGGCAGAGGGATCGTCAGATTGCGCCCACAACGTAACGGATAACGGCTTGCCGTTTTGCTCCAAAATGCCGTCGCCATCCGTATCACGCCAACCCGCGTCCGCCAAGAGTTGTTGCGCGCGCGCGACATCAAAGGGCGGCTGCGTACTCGTTCCGGGATTCGCCCAAAACGCGGGCAGTAAGCTTGTTTCCAATCGCGTGTCGCGCGTATCCGCCAACGCCGCGCGGTCGAGCGCCGCCGCGAACGCCTGCCGCACGCGCGCATCGTCAAACGGCGCGC
>CAZXYP010000096.1:12071-15616 GCA_964644955.1 uncultured Anaerolineales bacterium
GAACGCCAACGCATAAAACGCGTTCTGCGCGAACGTCTTGTTTTGTGCCGCGGGCAGCGGCGCGCGCGTCAACGCCGCGTCTGCCAGTCCCTGCCGCACCGCGTCAAGCGCCGCGCGTTCGTCGGGATATGCGCGATACGTCCAATCCGTAATCCATGGCGCGCCGTTCCAGTACGCGTCATTGGCATCAAAGGTAAGCACATTGTCTTGCCACGTTTTCAAAATCAACGGACCGCTGCCAATCAATTTTTCGGGGGCGGGATTGGCGAGGGATTCATTTTCCAAAACGTGCTTGGGCAAAATTTTCAGCGCGCCGATGTAGGTCAATGCCGCGCAATACGGCGCGCGAAACGTCAGCGTGACTGTGCGCGCATCCGTCGCAACCACATCTTCCAGTGTTCCGAAATCTGCCGCCGGCGTCAAACGCGTTTTTGCGTCCGATAGATTCTTTAGCGTAAAGACAACATCATCCGGCGTCAACGGCTTGCCGTCATGCCATTTCACATCTTCGCGCAAAATAAACACAGCCGTTTTCGCATCGTCCGACACCAACCAGCGTTCTGCCAAACCGGGCGTCAAGGAACCGTCTTGCGGATTGATTTGCAAAAGCGAGTCGTACAACGCGTCCGCCACAAAATCGGGCAGCGCGGTGATTTCGGTCGTTAACGCGCCAACACCCGCAACCGTGATGGAACCGCCGCGCGTTGGAACGGTAGGCGAAGGTACGCGCGTCGGGGTTGCAGTCGGAATTGCCGTACGCGTCTCACCGGGACGGAGAGTAGGAATCGGCGATGCGGTTGCCGAAAAAGTTGGGGAATAATTCGGCGCAGGGACAGTCGCTGTTTCGGGGTCGGCTTGACACGCCGCCACAAACAGCAGCCCCATGCCCACAATCATACAAAAGGTTCGCAATCGAATCGAAATCACATTTCACCAATACAAAGCGGAACGAATTTGCGCATCAATCCAAATCACACGCGAGCATGTCTTCCAACGACTCGCGGCGGCGCACCAAACGCGCGTCTCCGTCATTCACCAAAATCACGGCGGGACGCGGGATTAAATTGTAATTGCTCGCCATCGGCAATTGATATGCGCCCGCGACGGGAACGGCAAGCAAATCCCCCACGCGCGTTTCGGGCAGCAGCGCGCGTTCAATCAACACGTCGCCCTGTTCACAGTAACGCCCGGCAATGGCGTACTCGCGCGCGTTCAATTCATCAAAGCGGTTCGCCAGATATGCCTGATACTGCGCAGAATATAATGCAGGGCGCACGTTATCGCCCATCCCGCCATCCACCGCGACATAGGTACGCACCTCAGGAATTTCCTTGATCGCCCCGACGCGATACACCGCGACGCCCGCGCGCGCAATCAAACCGCGTCCGGGTTCGGCAATCAACTTTATTGTTTCATTCAAGCCGCGCGCGCGCAAACCTTCGCGCAATACGCGCGTCGTGTTTTGCAGGAACGTTTCAATATCGAGCGTCGTTTGCGTTTCATTGTATGCCACGCCCCAGCCGCCGCCAATGTTCAGTTCGCGCAAGTCGAAACCAAACGCATTGCGCCACGCGAGCGCGGTATCCAACACCGCGTCCAGCGCTTCGCGCAGCGCGTCGGTGTCAAACACTTGCGAGCCGATATGAAAATGCAGTCCGACCAAATCAAGATTCGCGTATTCGGCAATCGCGCGCGCGGCGCGTTCCGCCATGCCATTGGCGATGCCCAAACCGAATTTGGAATCGGCAACGCCGGTCGTCATGTAGCGATGGGTATGCGCGTCAACATTGGGCGAAAGACGAATGAGCAGCCGACAAATATGGAACGGCGCAGCTTGCGCGCCGAGTTCGGAAAGGCGCGCCACCTCAGCGAAATTATCCACCACAAAATGCGGAATGCCCATCGCGAGCGCGGCGCGAATTTCTTCGGGCGTTTTGTTGTTGCCATGCACATAGATCAAGTCGGGATTGAAACCCGCGTTTGCCGCAATCAACATTTCGGCTTCGGAGGTTACGTCCAAGCCCAGTCCCAATTCGCGATACAAGCGCGCGAGGAACGGCGCCCAATACGCCTTTGTCGCATACAACAGCGTCGCGTCCGCCCAATGCGCGCGCAAGACGCGCCGCGCATCGGTCGCCTGTGCGCGCAGCGTCGCTTCATCATAGACATACAACGGCGTGCCGAATTCGGCGGCGAGCGCGGTGACATCGCAGCCGCCGATTTCGAGATGGCGCGCGGCGTTCACGCGCGCGGTGTGGGGAAAAAGTTTCAGGCGAGACATGTGCAGAAATGTTACCTATACTGCGAAAAAAAACCCCGACTCGCATCGGGGTTCGTCAGTTCGCAGTGCGCGGCTGCTTTATTCGACGTCGGGTTGTCTGCGAACGCGCGCCAAAATCTTGTCTTTGTTTTCGCTCCAGAGATGCAGGAGCGTCGGAGTCGCCGACAGTACAACGACCATGAGAACGATATAGATAAAGTAGCGGTCGAGGACTTCGGGTGGAAAGAACGCGCCGAGATAGTAGCCCGCAAACGTGACGCCCGCGCCCCACAGCACCGCGCCAACTACATTGTACGTCAAAAAGGTGCGATAGTTCATGCGGACCGCGCCTGCCACAATCGGCGCAAAGGTGCGAATGAACGGCATGAAACGCGCCAGCACCAGCGTCACCGGACCGTGCTTGTCGTAAAACTCTTTGGCTTTGGCGAGATTTTGGGGTTTGAAAAAACGCGATTCGGGACGCGAGAAAATGGGCGGACCCACTTTGTTGCCAAACCAATAGCCGACGCTGTCACCAATGATTGCCATGATGGTAAAACCAATCACGAGCTGCCAGATATTGAAACCCGGTACGCCTTTGTATGCGAGCAGTCCGGCGGTCAAGAGCAAGCTGTCGCCGGGCAGAAAAAAACCAAAAAAGAGCCCGGACTCGGCAAAGATAATTCCCATCGCCAACAGTGCGCCGATGGGTCCGAGCGCTTCGAGATAGTGGTCGGGATGTAAAAGAAAATCCATGTTTCAATGTACAATGCGCAATGAACAATGAACAAATGAAAACGTGTTCATTGTCCATTCTTCATTGTCCATTGTTGTATTATCCTGTGGGGGTTTCTGTGACAGCCGGCGCGCTGCCGGTACTGTCGCCACTGACGACGGGCAACGTGTTGACATCGCCGTCCACCGTGACGAATTCTGCGCTGACCCAGCCCAAATCAGTCTTGTCGGGAATCTGAATCCGCAGCCACGTGGCGTCGCCGTTGCGTCCGACCACCGTGACCGTCGTGCCTTTTGGAAGTTTGCCCAGCGAAGTGGTTGTGCGCGAAGGACCTTGCCGAATGTTCAACACCTCGTTGGTCGTCGCCGTAACTGCTTTCGGCGCTTCGGTCGGCTGCGGAATTTCGGTTGGCGCCTGGGTTGGGCGCGGCGCTTTGGTCGGCACGAGTTCGACCGTCGCGGTCGGCAATACTTCTACCACTTGTTCAGTAGGTTCTTCGGTCGGCTCTTGATTGGCAGTGCCGCCGCTGAATTGGGGCAAGCCGCGAAG
>CAZXYP010000097.1:0-15562 GCA_964644955.1 uncultured Anaerolineales bacterium
AATTTCTCCACGATGCGCTGCATGAGCGTGACAGCGAGCGACGACTTGCCGATGCCGCCCATGCCCAAGATGCTCACGACGCGACAGCCATCCTCAACCAACCAGCTTTTCAACAGCGCGAGTTCCAATTCGCGACCATAAAAGTTTGCGATTTCGGGCGCCTGCCCCCAATCCACGAGACGCCCCGGTTCGACAGTTTCTGCATCACCGGTCTGCGCGCGTGACCGTGCAGCGGCTGCCGCCGGCGAATCGCCGGGCGCCGCCAAGAGACGCGCGAGCCACGTTTCATCCAGCGGCACGCGCACGCCCGAATTCGTCCAGAGCGCGCGGATCTCTTGCGCTTCTTGCCCGCTGTGAAACGCGTTGTGTTGGAGACCAATTTCGATGAGGTGCTGGAGATGACGAGGGGAGGGATAACTCGCGCCGGATTCCCAACCGACGACGGCTTGTCGCGAAATGCCCAAGAGTTCGGCAAGTCCCGTTTGGGTCAAATGGCTTGCGGTGCGCAGAGCGAGAATTTGCTGACCGAAACTATAGTCGCGGTCGCGGTATGAGGTGGGCGGCATCGAATCGGCTCCCTTTCATTTCCTCATTATTCCGTTTCACCATACATGCTTAACACGATGGTACCAAGAATTTGAGAAATCAAGGTTGTTTTCCCCAAAATCAATCCGTGCAATGTAAAGCAACTTGGTGAAATGGAATAGGCGCAAGTGACAAGTGATGACAAGCGAGTTGTCAAGTGTTGTTGAGTGACTTGGGCTCTTGCATTCGCTATACTCGTCCATAGTAAAGGCACTCGTAGAGTGCAGCAAACAAGCAAACACAATAAAACTCTAGTCAAGTCGAACTTGACGAATGATAGCACTCACAGCGCACTTGGACAAGAGTGAGTTGGTGAGGGCAAAAAAAGGAGAACTGCAATGTCAACATTAATCGTGGTTGGTTTCAAAAAGGACATGTTCCGGGCGTCGCAAGTGTTGAATGAACTCGTGGACATGAACTATGACTGGACGATTGATCTGTACGATGCCGTCGCCGCGTATCGCGACTATAACGGCAAACTGCGGATTGACGCCAGTGTTCAGCCGACGACAGGCGAGGGCGCGGCGGTGGGTGGTTTGCTCGGTTCGTTGGTCGGACTCACGCTGGGCGCGATTGCAGCGCCGGTTACGGCGGGCGCGAGCGCGGTCGCCGCAACGGTTGCGGTCGGTGCGGTCAGCGGCGGCGTACTCGGTGCGGCGGGCGGCGCGTTGGATGCGACCTGGTGGAAAGAAGACTTTGGCATCCCCGAAGACTTTGTTCAGGATGTCGGCACCCTCGTCCAGCCCGGCGACTCGGCAATCTTTGCGCTCCTGCGCTCGGCAGACCCGACCATTGTGGCGGCGCGCTTTAGTGAATACGGTGGTGTCGTGCTTTCCTCCACACTCACCCCGGCACAAACAAAACAAGTGGAACAGATGTTGAACAACAAAGAATAAATTCGACGTTGCGTGACTCGCGCACGATTCCGCATGGAAATGGTGCATGATTCGCGCCAACGAAAGTCAAACAAGGAGCAACAAAAATGGAAACCTGGACCGAAATGGAAGCCAAACTCGAGACCAAGCTGCGCGCATGGGCAAAAGAACTCGACGAAATTGACGCGCAAGAAGAGGCGGCGTGGGCGGAATTGGATGCCAAAATCGAGGCAGCCGATGCGGAAGCGCAAGCGAAACTGCAAGCGGAACAAGCAAAAATGCATGCCGACTTTGAAACACGGCGCATGAAAATTCAAAATGACATGGACGCCTTCAATGACCAGCTCAATGCGGCGGCGGACAAGTTGGATGCGGATACTGCCAAAGCAGTGGGTCAAGCCAAAGCCGACCTGCAAGCGCAGCAAGCCAAGATGCGCGCCGACCGCGAAAAACTGAACGCGCAAATCAAGGCGGGCTATGAAGCGCGTGTCAAACACATCAAAGACCAAATTGCGCGAATGGAAACCTGGTTGCAGACGACAGACGCCAAACTCCGCGCTCAAATCAATGCCGAACTCGAAGCGCTGCGCAAACAAGTGTCAGAGGTCGAGAACAAAATTCAAAGCATGCACGAATACGACGTTGCAATGTTCAACGAGAAAAAAGCGCAAGTGGAACGCGCGCTGGCGGACCTCAAAGCAGGGCAAGATAAAGCCAACGCAGACCTCAAAGAAGGTCGCGAAAAAGCCAAGGCAGAGTTCAAATAGTCCGCCCGAATCGGACCTAACGGTTGGATTGGGAGCCGATGGCAGGGCACACCCATCCGGCAGGATGCCATCGGCGCCCAAACGATTTGACAGAAATCATGTTCCCGTCGAGGTGATAATTCAAATATTCGCCTCGACGTCCCGCCGAACAAACAACAATTAAATAAAATCCCACGTAGTGAAAAACGGTGTATCTGAGTTCGTTCGAACGTGGGAGGCGCCATAAAACTCTCGGCAGTGGTCGAGAGTTTTTGTCTGCTTTGAATTAATGGGTGTAACGTGAGTATAATGACATGAATCTCGCAATCCCACTTGTCGATTTTGCACCCCCTTGTTCGACGCATTCGTAGGAGAGGATGAAATCGCCTCTCCAAATAAACACAAGGAGAGACGAAAATGAGAGTCATGGTCATTGTCAAAGCGGACAAAAATACAGAAGCGGGCGTCATGCCAAGTACCGAAATGCTGACCGCAATGGGCAATTACAACGAGGAATTGGTGAAAGCGGGCATTATGCTCGCAGGCGAAGGACTGCAGCCGAGTTCCAAAGGGGCGCGGGTCTATTTCGACGGCAGCAAACGCACCGTCGTTGACGGACCGTCTACCGAAGCCAAAGAACTCATCGCGGGCTTTTGGCTGTGGCAAGTGAAATCTATGGACGAAGCGATTGAATGGGCAAAACGCTGTCCGAACCCGACGGGCGCACAGAGTCAACTCGAACTGCGTCCCGTCTTTGAAGCCGCCGATTTTGGCGAGGCGTTCACACCGGAATTGCAAGCGCAAGAAGAACGTCTCCGCGCCCAAACGACGAAATAACGCCAAAAGAAGCCATCGTCGGCTTTGCGCTGATTCAAGTCAACTCCAAGCACGAAGCGATGGAATACTCCCGAAAGTTTTGGAACATCGTCGGCGATGGGGAAGGTGCCATCCATCAGGTGTTTGGACCGGGCGACGTTCCGGGACAATCATACGACAGAATGGCTGCTGAAACACATCGCGTTATCGAGACCGTCTGGCGGATGGAATCTGCCAGACTGATCGCGGGTCTCGCGCGCATCGTGCGCGATGTGGGCGCGGCGGAAGACCTCGCGCAAGGCGCGCTCGTCGCCGCGCTGGAGCAATGTCCGCGCGATGGCATTCCCGACAATCCCGGCGCGTGGCTCATGGCAACGGCAAAACATCACGCGATTGATTTGATTCGCCGCAATGTGCGGCTCGACCAAAAACATCAAGAACTCGGACGCGCGCTCGAAATTCAGCAAGCATGGTCCGAAGCAGATTTTGAAACAATCCGCGACGATGATGTGGACGATGATTTATTGCGCCTCATTTTCGTCGCGTGTCATCCCGTTCTCTCCAGAGAGGCGCGCGTCGCGCCCCCCCTGCGTTTGCTCGGCGGCTTGACAACGGACGAAATCGCGCGCGCGTTTTTCATTCCCGAACCGACGATTGCGCAGCGAATCGTGCGCGCAAAACGAACGCTTGCGGCAGCGCGCGTGCCGTTTGAAATACCGCACGGCGCCGACCGCGCCGCGCGTTTGTCGTCCGTACTGGAAGTCATCTATTTGATTTTCAATGAAGGATACACCGCGACCGCAGGCGAGGATTGGATGCGTCCCGCGCTGTGCGAAGAGGCGCTACGGCTCGGCAGAATTTTGGCAGAACTCGCGCCGAACGAACCCGAAGTGCATGGACTCGTCGCGTTGATGGAAATTCAATCCTCGCGTTTGCGCGCGCGCGTCCGCGCGAACGGCGAACCGATTCCGCTGCTCGAACAAAATCGCGCGCGCTGGGACCCGCTCTTGATTCAACGCGGCTTTACTGCGCTCTTGCGCGCGGAAAAACTCGGCGGCGCGCGCGGACCGTACACGCTGCAAGCGGCGATTGCGGCATGTCACGCGCAGGCGCGCACGGCAGAGGAGACGAATTGGGAACGCATCGTTGCGTTGTACGACGCGCTCGCGCAGCTCACGCCTTCGCCGATTGTGGAATTGAATCGCGCGGTCGCGGTGGCAATGGCGTTCGGACCGGAAGCGGGCTTGGAACTCGTTGACGCGCTCAAGGACGAACCCTCCTTGAAAAATTATCATCTCTTGCCCGGCGTGCGCGGCGATTTGCTCGCGAAACTGGAGCGTTACGCGGACGCGCGCGCCGAGTTTGAACGCGCCGCGTCGCTCACGCGCAACGCGCGCGAACGCGCGCTCTTGCGGGAACGCGCGGCGGCGATGCAAACCGCAAACTCAAGTTGAACGCTTTGCGGGTCAAAAAATACCCTGTCCGTTTGGATGGGGTTTTTCGTTTTGCGCGCGCCGCGTTGCCCTGCAAGTCGCTGTGCTATAATTTCGACGCACCGATTGGAAAATTTTCATGCAGCGCAAAATCGTTTCGTTTCGTCAAGACCCGCGCCGGGAATGGATTGCGGTGCTGGAATGTGGACACACACAGCACGTGCGCCACAATCCGCCGTTTCAGGAACGCGCATGGGTGTTGACCGCGGAAGGGCGACAGAGGTTTGTTGGCGTGCCACTGGAATGTGGAGCATGTCAAATCAAAATTCGCAATGCCGAGCCGCGCGATTTTTATTTTGTCACCTCTGTCATTGACGCGTGGTGGGGCGGGAGAAAGATGCGCGACATGCTGCCGAAACTTTTCTTTGTCCATTTCCATGACACGAGTTTCATCGCGCACGCGGACGGCGAAATTGTCGGCTTTCTCAACGGTTTTTTTTCACAGACCTTTGCGGACGAAGCGTACATTCATTTCGTCGGCGTGCATCCCGACTATCGCAAACACGGCGTCGCACGCCTGTTATATGAAACATTTTTCGCGGCGGCGCGCGCAAAGGGGAAAACGTTCGTGCGTTGTGTCACATCTCCCGCGAACAAAACTTCGATTGCGTTTCATCAACGGATGGGTTTTGAAATCGAGCCGGGCGATGTGGAAACCAACGGCATTGCCGCGCACTCGAATTACGACGGCAAAGGCGAAAGCCGCGTATTGTTTTGCAAGAGATTAGAGACTGGAGATTGACAATGCTTCAAAATGCACGTATTGCATTTATCGGTCCCGGCGCGATGGCGGAGGCAATGATTCGCGGTCTGGTGATTGGTGAATTGGTTGCGCCGTCGCAAGTGATTGCGGCGGGGCCGCGCAGCGCGCGGCTCGAAGAACTGCAAGCCAAATACGGCATTCACATGGCGACGGATAACGTCATGGCAGCGCAAAGTGCGGACGTGGTAGTTCTCTCCGTGAAACCGCAAATGCTGAATCATGTGATGCAGAGCTTGAAAGGACATTTGCGCTCCGATGCGCTTGTACTCTCCGTGATTGCGGGCGCGCGATTGAGCAACATGGAAAATGGTTTGCAGCATCACGCGATTGTGCGTTCCATGCCCAACACGCCGGCAATGATTGGGCAGGGCATGACGGTGTGGACGGCTTCCCCCAGCGTAAGCATGACGCAGCGCGCGCAGGCGCAAGCCATTCTCGGCGCGTTGGGGCAGGAAATTTTTGTCGAAGAGGAAGATTACCTCGACATGGCAACCGCGCTCTCGGGCAACGGACCCGCGTATGTTTTTTTGTTTATGGAAGCGATGGTGGACGCGGGCGTGCATTTGGGTTTTCCGCGTTACATTGCCGAGAAACTCGTGATGCAAACGGTCAAAGGTTCCGTCGAATACGCGGCGCAAACGCCCCAACATCTCGCGCGTCTCCGCAATCAAGTCACGTCGCCCGGCGGCACGTCGGCGGAAGCGTTGTACTATTTGGAAAAGGCGGGCTTTCGCACCGCGCTCTCGCGCGCGATTTGGGCGGCGTATCAACGCTCGTCGCAATTGGGGCGCGGCAAAAAACGGAATGTGCAGGATGAGTAGTGCAATCGTGCGATAGTGCAATCGTGTGATTGTGCAATCGTGTGATTGTGCAATCGAGCAATCGTGTGATAGTGCGATAAGACCAAGTCATCCGTTGTCGGCTGCGATACACGCGATGTGCCGTGAGCGTATTTGACAAAAACAGTTTGCTGATTAGAATCGCTTTCCAATGAACGAAAATCGCCGTTTCGAGCTGCAATGCATCTGTAGTGGGCGGAGCTGCGCGCACCGCCGCACGCAGTTCCGCGTCTCTGAACGGCGCAAGTTTATTTTTACATCCGGTCGTTGCACGCCAACACATTGAGCGCGTTGTCGCCGCGTCTCTTGTGATGTAATTGAACCTCGTCGCCGTACATTGGGCGACGAGTTTTTTTTATTTCCGCATCCACAAGGAGTGAATCCAAATGGCAGTCCAAATCCAAACGCAAGCCGACCTGTTTCTCGACAGCAAGAATTTATTGTGTCCGATGCCGATTATCAAATTGTCGCAAGCGATTAAAACCATTCGCGCCGGACAGACCATTCTCACTGAAACCACCGACCCGGGTTCGCAGTACGACATTGCCGCGTGGGCGCGCCAAACGGGCAATGAATTGATTGCGCAGGAACAAGACGGGCGCGTATTCCGTTTCCTGATTCGCAAAAACAAGTAGGGGCAGCGCCTTGTGCCTGCCCATATTTTCGAGAGAGGGAAAAAATCATGGACCCCGAAATTCAAAAATACATTGACGCGCGCGTCGAGCAGCGCGTCGCCGAAATTTTGGCGCAGCGCGAACACATCGAAAACGCGCGTCCGAAACGGCTCGCGCTCGTCGCGTCGAAAGGCACGCTCGACATGGCGTACCCGCCGTTGATTCTCGCCTCAACCGCCGTGAGTCTGGGCTGGGAAGTGGGCGTATTCTTCACGTTTTACGGACTCGACATTGTGAACAAAAACAAACTGCCCGCGCTCAAAGTCGCGCCGATTGGGAATCCCGCGATGCCCGCGCCGATTGCGGCGGTGCCGTCTTTTCAGGTGCCAAATTTTGTCGGCGTGCTGCCGGGCATGACGCCGATGGCAACGGCAATGATGAAGTCATGGTTTAATCGCGCCAACATTCCGCCGCTGCAAGATTTGATTGACGTGACGCGCGAGGGGGGGGGGCATTTGTATGCCTGCACGACGACAATGGGCGTCATGGGTGTGAACGAGGAAAATCTCATTGAGGGCGTCGAGTGTCGCGGCGCAGCGGCGTTTCTGGAATACGCGTCGCAAGCCGATGTCGCGTTGTTTATTTGACTTTGCAAGACCCGACACAGTACATCCAGTTTTGGACACAGATGACACGGATGACACAGATTTTAATTTGTTTTTTCTGTGAAAATCTGTGAAATCTGTGTCCCAAACTCAAATCTGTGATGTACTGTGTCAAGTTTTTGAAACCTGTCGGGTCTTGATTCACTGCGATGCGGTCAATTTGTAAATGATGCCATTGCCGTGTCCGACGACATACAATTCACCTGCTTCATCTTGACCGAAGGAACTAATGGTGTCGTCGAACTTGCCGACCTGTTGGGTCTGCCATTCCGCGTTCGCGTCGCGCGCGGTTGCCCACACAATGCCGGTACAGTAATCGGCAAAAATGTATTGCCCGACCAACCACGAATACATTTGCCCGCGATACACATAACCGCCCGTGACCGAGCAGCCGAGGTCATGCGAATACACGGCGATGGGGGCAATCAAATCCGCGCGCGTGCAGTCTTGCGCCTCATCGTAACATTCGTCGCCCTCCATGATGCGCCAGCCGTAATTCTCCCCCCCCCCTGCCGACGCGGCTTGGAAATTGATTTCCTCTTTGCTGCCCTGTCCCACATCGCCGATATACAAATCGCCGGTGGCGCGGTCGAACGAAATGCGCCACGGGTTACGCAGCCCATACGCCCAGATTTCCGGCTTTGCGTCTGCACGTCCCACAAACGGATTGTTGGCAGGAACCGTGTATGTTTCCGCATTCACATCAATTCGTAAAATTTTTCCGAGCAGCGTGTTGAGCGCTTGCCCATTGCCAATGTCGCCGTGACGGTCGCCTGCGCCGCCGCCGTCGCCGGTCGCAATATACAAGAAACCATCGGGACCGAATGCCATCATGCCGCCGTTGTGATTTGGTTCCGACTGTTCGAATTCCAGAATCACGCGCGCGCTGTTTTCATCGGCGCTGTTCGGGTCATCCGAAACTTGATACCGTTCAATCACGGTCGCGCCATCGGGTTCGCCGGTATAGTTCACAAAGAATGTTCCGTTGTTTTTATAGTCGGGATGAAACGCCACCGAAAGCAAACCGCGTTCGTTGCCGCTTGTGTTGACCTTGTCCGTAATCTTGAGGAAAGGTTCCGCGCGCACGCGTCCGTTTTCCGCAATCAGAATACGCCCGCCTTGTTCCACGATGAAAAGCCGGTTCGAGCCATCCCCGGCATGGGTCACCAAAATCGGTTTTTTCAGGTCGGTAATAAATTCGTCCGCCGCAATGGAAAAAGAATTGTCGGTGGAAACGGCGCGCGTCGCAGTAGGCGCGGGCTGTGTCGGCGCAAGGGTCGCGGTGGTAGGGATTTTCGTCGCGGTCGGTCGCGCGGTCGGTTTTTCCGTTGGAGTACGTGTTGGCGGATTCGTTGGTCGGAGTGTGGGCGTACTCGTTTGTGTGTTGGTCGCTTCGGGCGAGGGTGTGTTGGTCGGCGCGGTTGTTCCGCAAGCGACAAAAACGACGCACAGCCCAAGCATAAAAAATGTTCGAATAAAATTCATTTGGTTAAACCCGGAAACTGGAGCGGATACAAATTATACGATAGAGTATCGGTGATTTTATCTGGACAAGATAAAGGCAAGATGAAAAAAACCTCGAAGGTTTCGGAAACCTTCGAGGTTTTTTTATTCCATATTATTTCACCGTGAACTCTGCTCCGCTGCTCCGCCCAAACACATCCGGTTCGTACATCTGTGACGCGGTGGTCGGCAAGACGGTAAAGTCACCAATCACGCTCGCGCGCATCAGGTACGAATATTCGTATGTGCCTTGTGACAAGTAATCGGCAAAGAGCGCCACTTTGTCATCGCGCAGTTCCGTATTCGTCCAATAGTACCAATACGGATAATAGTATTCACTGCACGCGGTGCAATCGCTGAGGTCTTGTTCCAATTCGGGCGCGGTGGCGCCGGCGGACGTGGTCTTGAGCGATGTATCCACCGCTTCAAAACCGGACGGCAGCGGGTCTTCGACCAACAGATAGTGCAAGTTGATGGGCGCAATGATGGTGATTTTGACCTGCACATAATCACCGACGTTCGCGGATGTGATTTGTGTGGCGGTCGGTTTCAGCGTCGCCTGGTCCACCTTAAAGTATTGACGCATCACGACGACGCCGCGATCGAGCGCCTGAATTTGGTCAACGGGCAAATAATAATTCAAGAACGCGCTGTAATAGAGATTGCCCGGACCCTCGCTTTTGGTGAACAGCAACTCGTTCGCCGTCTCCAAGAGCAAATCCTTCATCGCGACGTCAAAGTTTTTGTTGGCGGTGAGATTCTCTTTGGAGACCTGTTCCTTGCCGAGCAATTTGTCGTTGACCGCAACTTCATACGCGTAATTGGCATCGAGTTCGCCGCTTTGCTTCATGTATTCGGTCAGTCCGAGCAGCGCCCACGCGGTCTCTTGCGTCGTTTCCCAATGCCCCTGTGCGCGCATGGTCATCAACCAGCGCACCGCATTTTTCAACAAGGCGTTTCGCGGGTCCACGCGCGCGATGCCGTACAACACGATGGCGGTGGTGCGCGTGTCCGTATTCATCATGAACCAATCGGGCTGTTTTTCTTCCCAATGCGTGCCGGTCGCGCTCGGAATGGCGTTCGCGGTCAAGTCTTGCAGTAACGCCTCCGCTTGCGCGTTGTTGCCGTTCTTGTGCAGCGCCATCATCAGATACGACTTGGCGAAATTGTCCAACTGCGCGCGGCGTTCGTACAACGCGGTTGCGCGCGCGGCGTATTCTTTCGTGTCCGATGTTTCGTTCAACGCGTACACGACGAACGCGCGTTGATTGTAACGATACGGTTCGTTCGCGTCGTTCGGTTGTTCGAGATATTGATTGAGATATTCGCGTCCGCGTTGAATGACGTATTCGTCCACCGCGAAACCCGCTTTGTTCGCCGCGTCCAAGCCGAGCACAGCGTACGCGGTCGTGTGCGGAAAACTATCGCCCGTCGCCCACATGCCCCAGCCGCCGTCACCGTGCTGTAATTGATACAGGCGTTGAATTTGTTGGCTGATGTTGATGGTCAATTGTTTTTCAAGCGCCTCATCCTTCACGCCGAAATCTTTTAACGCCTGATATGTCACGACGTTCGGATAGAATTTTGACACGACTTGTTCCGCGCATTCGTACGGATACGCTTTGAGAAATTCCAGCGAATCGAGTGAGGCGGCGGCGAGTGACGGGCTGGTCGTGATGCGCAGTCCGCCGACGCTTGTATCCGCGTTCGCGGGAACCTTGATTTGTTCCGCAACCGTTGCATCCACCGTTCCCGATGTACCGACGACTTCGGGCGACGACGGGCGCACGACGGGCAGAGTGGCTTCGAGCGCGTCCGAGTAGCGTTCTCCCGAGCTTATCGAGGGACCTCCGCTCGCGCTGAATTGCACCTGCACTGCGTTCGCATCCTGATTCACCGTGGTTTGCCACGACACTTTGCCTTTGTCATTCGCTTTCACTGTGAGCGGCTGGGTCGCATTGTCGGACAAGGTTAAACCCTTCGCCTGCAATTTCACCTCGACGGTTACGTCTTGCGCGGTATTGTTGTTGACGACCGCTTCAATCAACACACTGTCGCCCGGCACAAAGAATCGCGGGACGACGGGACGCACGAGCAATGGTTTCGTTTCGAGAATATCGAGTTTGCCCGTGCCGACGAGCGTCTCTTTGGTCACGCCTTTGGCGGTGAGATTCCATGTCGTCAGATTGTCAGGCAGATTGACGCTGACCGTCGCTTTGCCGTTTGCGTCGGTGACGACATCGGCTTTCCAAAACGCGGTATCCTGAAAATTGCGGCGCACGGGCGAACCCTCTTCGGGCGCGCCGCCACCGCCGCCGCCTTTGGCTTCGGCTTGGACGTTTTGATTGATGCGCTCGACGGAACGCACCCACGACGCGGAGGTTTGCACACCAATGCCGCGCGTGCCCCAGAACGCTTCTTGCAGCGATGTCGAACGGTCATCCGCTAACGCAAGCACTGCCTTGTCCACCAGCGCGACGGAAAATTCGGTTTGCGCGGGTTTGCCTTGCGCGTCTTGCGCCTCAATCGTAAAGGTCGCCTTGTCGCCGGGTTGGTATTCCGCCAAACCTTTTGCGTTCAGTTTTCCGTCAGGCGTGACCTTGACCGCGAGAATTTTTCCTTCGGGATTGATGTTGAGCGCGGCATATCCGAGTTTGAACTGCGGCGTCGGCGAATCGGTTGTACGTCCTTTGACCAACATGACCGAAACGTACACGGTCGGCACATATTCGGGCTTGATGGGAATTTCCAATGTTTCGCTGTTGCCGATTTCGCCCAACGACTCGACGCTCAACACGCCGCCGCGTTCAATCGTGAGCAACGCCTGTCCGCCTTTGAAGGGCGCGGGAACCAATACCTTTGCCGTATCGCCGACCTTGTATTCTTTTTTATCGGCGACCAAATCAATGCGGTCGTTGTTTTCGATGCGCCAATTCACAAAGTCGCTCGACGGGACCCATTGATACGTCGCGCTGCGAATCTGGTTCCCTTTGGAATCTTTGCCTTGCGCCGCGATTTTGTACACGCCGCCAATCGTCGGCGTGTAATACGCCGTTGCCGCGCCTTGCGCGTTGGTGGTTACGGTGCTGCTGACAACAAGCGTGTCGGTGTAGGAACTCTTCCAATAGAAATTGCCGTCGGAATCTTTTTCGCGCACGCTGTACCATTTGTGTTCGTACACGGAAACGGTGACGGGTTGGCGCGGATACGGGTCGCCTTGCGGCGTGACCGTAATGACGTCAACGCCCTGTTTTTTGTTGACCTCGCCGAGATAACTCTGCGGTTTCAGTCCGATGTAAAACTCCCCTTTGTGCACCGGCACGACGGCGCGTGACGACACGGCGGAATTGTTAATGTCGGTGATTTCGACATCAATCGTGAAATTTTGCGAGAGCGGATAATCTTGCACATCTGCGGGGACGGTGAACGCAAACTTGCCATCCTTGTCGGTGATACCTTTGCCTTCGCTCACCACGCCGCCGCTGCGCGTGCGATTCGCCGTCAAATCGTAATCGGTGAAATCCCACCAACCTTTTACCTTGTCGGTGGTGAAAAATAAATCGTCGGTCAACAGACGCCACTGGACTTTGGCATTCGATACCGCGCCGCCGAAATAGTACGTGCTTTCGGTGTCCACGCGAATCGTTTCGCCGTTAATGTACGAATCCTTGTCGGTCTTGACAGCAACTTCGAATTCGGGTTTTTTGTATTCGGCGACTTGGAAATCTACGCTGTTGTAAAAGCGGCGATTGTCGGGACCGAATTCGAGAATGATGCTGTAATAACCGAGCGCGGCGCCGCCGTCCAATTTGATTTCGCCGTTAAAGGTGCCGTATGCGTTGAGCGGCAAATCTTGGGTGAGAATTTCGCGCCCGTTGGCATCCAACACTTTGATAGGCACGGTTTTCATTTGCGTCGGCAGACTGTACTGCGCGTCATTGTCGCGGCGCAAGATGCCTTTGAAATACACCGATTGCCCGGGGCGATAAATCGCGCGGTCGGTATACATGTTCGCGTAATACTCTTGCGCGCCGTACTGCGTGTTCAAATTGAAATCGAACGTTTGAATCCCGTCGTTCCAATCCGAACCAACGGCTGCTTGCACCAAACCATCTTGTTCACTCACCGCGAAAATCGGTTCGTAGTATTCTTGTTTCGGGAAGGTGCCGCGATAGACGCCGTCCTTGTCGGTCTTGCCGGTGGCGGACGCTTTGCCGTCGGAGGTGTAAATGGTGATGGGCAAATCGGCGACGGGTTTTCCGGTGGAAAGATTCGTCGCCCACACCAGCGCGGTATTTTCGTTTCGTTTCAACGCGAGATTGTACGGCGTGACGACGAGAATATGACGCGAACGACTCGCGGGTTTTACTCCCGACGGGGTGCGCGCTTGAAAATAATACGCGCCCGGTTTGAGTAGGTCCGACAGTTTTTCGCCGCCGAGTGATGTGGAAATGACGCGCGACGCGTTGAGCGGCGCGGCGACCTCTTGCTGCCACTCGCGAATCAGATTGTTTGCGTTGGGCTGATAATTTTCCCAATACTGATAGCGGTCGCTGCCAACGGCGCGCAGCAAATCCGCGCGCGGCATGTCGTACAGCGCGTATTCAATTTCCTTGACATTGCGATACGTAGTGTAAATGACCTGCGGCACATTCGCGTCATACAAACCGGTGGCGCCATTGACATTCAAATACACTTCGGGGGCGAGCGGCGCAGCGGTGAATTTTACGACCGTATCGGCGCCCAATGCTTCGCCGTACACCGTTTGCGATTTGCCGCTGATGGTGACGGTATAACTTTCCGACGCGAGCCAGCCGCCCGAAATCGTTTGCTGGGTGGAACTGTTCCAGTACGAGTACTGGTTCGTAATCGTCGGCTGAATCGTGACGGTCACGACATCTTGCGCCATCGGCGACGCGTAATTGATGAGAAAACCGTTGCGGATGGCAACGCTTGCCTTGTCGCCATTTTTGGGGTCGGTCGCCAGCACACCGGGTTTGCGCGTCGTGCGAAAATTCCATGTCGTATCTTTTTTCGTCGCGGCTTTTTTCTCAATGTCCTGCGCCCCCGCTTTCAATGTCGCGCGATATTGCGTGTTGTACGCGAGCGGCTTGTCGGGAATGAACTGCATCCCCGTACCCTTCCACTCGAACTTGCCCGCGACGGACGCGCCGCTTGACGCGGACGCGACGCTGAAACGCGACTCGACCGACGCGCGGTCCATTGCGGTGTTGAACGTGACGCTGATGGGTTCGCTCACGCCCGCGTTTTGCGTATTCGTTTCGGGATACGACAAAATCACTTCAGGCGAAGCAGTTTTGAATTTCCATGTATAGCCGTCGAGTTTCGAGCCGAGCATGTCGGTCATGGGCGCGACGTTCACCGTGTACGTTGTCGCCACTTGCAGATTTTGCGACGGCGAGAACGAATACGTGGACGTGTTAATCCAAATGCCGCTGCCATTCAAATTCGGCGAAAACGACAAGGGCTGGGGCAAACCTTTTTGGTCGGTCACGGACACGAGCGGCACAACGGGATGATTGAATTGAACAATGATTTTGGTCGCGTCGCGGGAAACGGAAATTTCATCCGCGTTGTTTTGCGGTGACGTGGACAAGACCTTGAGCGGCATGGTGGAAACGCTCGCAGTCGTAGTAACGACTTGAGTCGTCGGCGTCGCGGTGGCTTGTTGCTGCGGCGCGACTTGTACGCTCGCCGCGTTGTTTTGAATGTGCGCGCTTTGCACGTTCATTGTCGTCGGCGCGGCGCACGCGGCGAGGAGGATGAGGAATAAAGCAATCGTGAGATACGAGCGTTGGGTAAGCATGGGAAAATCCTTTTGCGTAACTTGTAAGTGCAGTGTAACGCCAAAGCAAGGTCAAATCTAAAGTCAATTTGGGGTGCATTTCATTCTTGGGGCGAGTTTGACAGGCGATGTCCCCAACACAGTTGGGGCGAAATCGCGGCAACAAGGATGCCAAGGTCTGCGGCGAATCGCATAGATTCGCTATCGCAGACTCTTATGCCGTAACGTCCGCAGGGACGTTTTGCGTTTTCGTTGCTGCAAATTCGATTTGCCCGAAAACTTGCCCCCAATGTGAATTGCACCCGTCAATTTGTTCGAAGGTCAAACCAAGACATATCAAGAGGGCTTTTTTGCACTCTGCATTAAATCACAGCCCGCGCAACCAAACATCGGTAGTTTTGCGTATTTGCTATACTCGCACTACGTATTCAACCTACTGCCAACTGATTACCGGTTACTGCTAACTGATCACCGCTTACCGCTCACCATCTTTGCCAGCTCTTGCAAACTATTCACCGTCACATCCGGCGTCGCTTCGGTCGGCGGCGTCGCGCCCGCGCCCGGTTTGTCCCAACGACGATTCACCCATACCGTATCGAGTCCCATTTGTTTCGCGGGCGCAATGTCGTGAAACAAACTCTGCGCGACGTGCAGCCATTCGGTTTGCGGTACGCCGACGCGCTGCTGCGCGATGCGAAAATTGTTCAGCGACGGTTTATAGGACTGACATTGTTCTGCCGTAATCACGTCGTCAAAGGTAACGCCCAACTTTTTTGCCGAATACACAAATAAATCATCGTCCACATTCGAGAGTATCATCAATTTGTATTTGCGTTTCAATTTTTTCAACGCGCCCG
>CAZXYP010000098.1:0-15448 GCA_964644955.1 uncultured Anaerolineales bacterium
CGCGAATGGCTGCAAGCGATTGCGGATGCAGATGGAATAAAACTTGACGAGCGGACGTGCAACCTACGCGTCAAACAAGTTCAAAGCGGGACGCTACTGCCGATTTTGTTTGGCGTGGTAGGCGAAGCAACAAAAAACGCAAACCCAAAAACGGACGTCAGCGCGCTCAAGATTGAACTAGGAAATGCCAACGGCGATACTGCGCAAGTGCGTGTGACTGGGCGTATTCGTAGCGGCGCGGGCGCGTCAGTTCTTTCAGAAGTCATTGACCAAACATGGCAAATTACGCGTGAGGATGGCAAATGGAAATTTTGCGGACATCCGCTGCTTGCGGCAAGAGATTTACCGCGATTGGTGTTGCAGCCATCCGAAGTGCCTGCCTTTTTATTCGAAGCGTATGATGGAGCGCAAGCCCTGGAACGAATGGGACCTCAAGGCGAGGAACTCGAAAAGGCGGGAGCAATTAACGGGATTTACCGTGATTATCGCGCGACTCAACAACCGCGCCGAATATACTCAGTGGTATTTTTGTTCGACAATGTAGAAGCAAGTCGGCGCAGCCTCGCGGCGTTGAGAAATCAATTTCAGAGTCCTGGAGATGGACCTGCAAGTACTGCAACCCGTACCATCTTGACACCACTGGAACTCGGTGAGGAAGAGCTTGGTGTTTCATTATTCAATAATTCCGATGACGGACATCCTGATGGGGTCATTATTTACGCGTGGCGTTCTGCCAATGTCATCTTGCTCACTTCTTTTTTCGTTGATTCAACGGACGAATCCAAAATCCGTCCATTCGCGTACAAGATACAGTCTCACATGTATCGTAATTCCGAGCCCGAGCTCTTACCTACTCCTATTCGCGTATTCCCAACACCAACATCATTTTTCTCGGGTACCAACACGGTAACGCCGACGCCATAGCAAAACGGTAATGATGAATTCATTCGACTCGTTGACACAATGAATGAATTCTTCACTACGCTATACACAAAGAACGCGCCGTGTCATATGACCACTGCGCGTTCTGTTTTGCGTTTCATGTTTCACGTTTGACGGCATGGGCGAGCATAAAGCATCGCCCCTATGTTTTCACCTTCGCGCGGCGTTCCTTTGCGCGGTTTTCGTCTTTTTCACGGATTTCGTGCCGTTAAAATGCGGAATCACTTTACTGCCGTACGTCGCCACTTGCTTTTCTTCGTCGCCCACCATCAGATAGATATTGAATTGATGGACGCCGATGGACTGCAATTCTTCGAGGCGGCGGATTTGTTCCTTGACATTGCCAACGATGCAATAGCGGTCTGTAATTTCGTCAGAGACAAATTGCGCATTGTCGCTGCCGACTTGGGCGTGATGCAAATAGTTGTAGCCCTTGCGGTCCTGCACATAGGTAATCAATTCGGGCGGCAGTTCCTCATGCGGATACCGTTTCAATAAATCCACGACATGATTGGACACGAGCGCGGGGAACCAGCGCACATGCTCGCGTGCCACTTTCAAGTCATCCGAAATCCAAACGGGTGCGGCTGCCATAACGCGGATTTCGCGATAATCGCGTCCCGCTTCTTGCGCGCCCTGTTTTACAAATTCGAGGCACCACTTGATGAGATGCGGGTCGGCAAATTGCATAATGATACCGTCCGCGTATTTGCCCGCGGCGGTCAACACTTTGGGACCATAACCCGCGACCCACACGGGCGGCACGCCAGCATCCGCCCACATCAATTGAATGTCGGTGCCGTCGTAATTCACGGGCTTGCCTGCGGTGAGCATGCGAAATTCTTCGACGAAATTCATCAGATTGTCATTCGTCGTCGGTTTTTTGCCCAGAACGCGGCGCGAAGAATCGCCGCGCCCGATGCCCAACTCCATGCGTCCCCGCGAAATTTTTTGCAGGGTCGCAAAACCGCTTGCCGTCACGGTAATGTCGCGCACAATCGGATTGGTGACGAGCGTGCCGATGTGGACTTTTTTGGTATTCCACGCCCACAACGCCATGCGCGTATAACATTCCTGCCACAACACATGCGAGTCGAAGGTCCACACATAACCGAATCCGTTCGCTTCGGCTTGCTGCGCGAGTTTGACTTCGCGGCGCACATCGAGGTCGCTCTTGAGAGTAATTCCGAAATCCATCTTTGGCATCGTCGCCTCCATACAAAGAGCAAGGGGTCTGCAGGAGGTAGCAGGGCATTACGTCCCCGCTACCTCGTTCCTGCTGATTGCTACACTCTACTCCCCGCCTTTGGTGATTTCTACCGTTTGCGGTTTGTAATTCGCGCCGGTCACATCCGCGCCGGATGCCTTGAGCACATCCAATGCTTTTTGGGCAAGGTCGGTGCGATACACGCCGTCCTTGGGCGCGGCTTTGATCACTTCAAACTGCTGCGAAATCTCAGCCGTCTGTTTGAAGAGCGCCGGGTCCATGATCCCCAGCCCGTTGGGCGAGGGCCAGATGAGCTTGTTGATTTCATTCAACTGCCACGTCTGGTGTCCTTTGCCGAGCGTCGTACCGTACTTGAGCACAATATCAACGGCTTCGTTGAAATTGTCGCGGCAATACAACCATCCTTTGAACGCGCCCTGCAAAAACTTTACGGCGGTCTCTTGATTTGCCGCATCTTTAATCCAATCGCCGCGGACAAAGATACCGTCTTGGAGCATCGCGGTGCCAACGTCGTTGAAATTGATGACACTCAAATCTTCGGGTTGGTACAACTTGCCGGTCTTGGGATTCACCGCCTCCAACACTTGCGCGTATTCGTTATAGGTCATCGCTTCGGCGGCATCTACTTCGCGATTCAGCAACAGCGACATGTCGAACGGCTGCTGCACGATGGTCACGTCAGCTTTGTTGTTCGGGTCAATACCGGCTTTGCGCATCGCCGCGAACAATTCAAATTCGTTGCCGAAGCCCCAGGTACCGACTTTTTTGCCCTTCCAATCTTCGGGCTTGGTGATGCCGCTGTCTTTCCACGAAACTTCCAACGTGCCGGAGCGTTGGAACGGCTGCGCGATGTTCACCAAATCCGCGCCTTGTTCAATCGAGGCAAGCACTTTGGGAAGCCACGCCACGCCAAATTCCGCGCCGCCGGTGGCGACAACTTGCTGCGGCACAATTTCCACTGCCCCGGGTTTGATTGTCACATCAAGCCCTTGTTCTTTCCAAAATCCTTTGTCGAGCGCGGCATAGTAACCGCAGAACTGCGATTGGGGCACCCACTGCAACTGCAGCGCCACCTTTTTCATGTCCGCGGCGGGCGCGGCCGTGGGCTGCGCGGGCGCCGCCGTCGGTTGAGCAGGCGCAGCGGTGGGCGGTGCGGCGGTCGGTGCGGGCGCGGCGGGTGCGGCACACGCACCGGCAATGACGACAAGCGCGAGCAACGCGAACAACAATACGAACCTTTTCATTTCTCCTCCTCCGGTTGTTATTTCTGATTGTTGATTTTTGATTGTTGATTTGTACGTGTCAGCGAATGGCAATCACCTCCTTTTTTTCAAGTTGCGTCTTGTATAATCTGAAATCATAAATCAGACACCGTTTCACTGTTCCGCTTTACGCACCGATGCGTGCCACGGAATCACGACGCGTTCGATGGCAACAATGATGAGATAAAAACCGATGCCCAGAATGCACGCAATAATAATCGCCGCCCACGAATTTTGAAATCGAAATTGCGCGGCTTCTTGCGTGATATAGACGCCCAATGCGTCGCGCGTGCCGCCAAAAAATTCACCGACCACCGCGCCGATGAGCGCGAGCGTCGCGCACACTTTGAACGCGTTAAACATGTACGGCAGGGAATTGGGAATACGTACCTCGCGCAAAACCGTCCATTCGCTCACCGCATACGAACGCATCAATTCCAACGCGGACGGTTCGACCAACGTCAAACCGCGCGTCATGTTAATCATCATCGGAAAAAACGTAATCACCGCGACGATTGCCATTTTGGACGATTGATTTGCGACGCCGAACCAATTGTTCATTACGGGCGCGAACGCGATAATAGGCACCGAGTTTGCCGCAATCGCCAACGGCAGCATCGTCTCGCGTGCCGTCGTCCAACGCGATGTCGCCAGCGAAACGCCAATGCCCAAACTGCAGCCGATGATAAAACCGCCCAATGCTTCGGTACCGGTATAGACGCCCAGCCCGACCATTTGCGAGAGATTCGTAAAGAACGATTCAAGAATCGCGCTTGGCGCGGGCAAAATGAACTGCTTGATGCCCAGCATGTACACCAACACTTCCCACAAAATGAGGACGGCAAAAAAAATCAGAAGCGTGGGCAAATAATAACGCACGCGGTCGGTCCACTTGACGCGCGTCGTATCTTGTGGCGGCGCAAGACGGCTGGGGTAGGTTTTTTCTGCCGCCATTACTCTTTCATTCCTTCACTGCCGCGCAATGCCTCGCGCACTTTGATGACCAATTCGTAAAAACGCGGCAGCTCGCGCGTGTCCATATCACGCGGCTGCGGCAAATCAATGGGAATGATTTGGGTGATGCGTCCCGGACGCGCGCTCATGACAACGACGCGCGTCGAGAGGAACACGGCTTCGGGAATCGAATGCGTCACAAACACAATCGTCGTTTTGGTGCGCGCCCAAATGTCCAGCAGTTCCGCGTTCAGACGCTCGCGCGTAATTTCGTCCAGCGCGCCGAACGGTTCATCCATCAACAGCAGCTGTGGATTGAATGACAAGGCGCGCGCAATCGAAACGCGCTGCTGCATTCCGCCCGAAAGTTGGTATGGATAATGTTTTTGGAAACCGGTCAATTCGACGAGTTCCAGCATCTCGTTGGCGCGTGCGGTACGTTCGCTGTGCGATTTGCCCATGATTTCCAAAGGCAGCTGCACATTTTTTTCCACCGTGCGCCAATCAAACAACACCGGCGCTTGAAACACAATCCCGTAATCGCGGTCCAGGCGCGCTTGCTCGGCGGGCTTGCCATTGACCAACACCGTGCCGTTCGATGGCGAAATCAAATCGCCGATGATACGCAGCAGGGTAGATTTGCCGCAGCCCGACGGACCAATGAGCGAAACGAATTCGCCTTGTTGAATCTCGAGATGAATGTCGTTTAGCGCGACGGTTTGGTTTGGCGCTTTGCCAAACACTTTGTTGACGGATTGAATCGTGACGACGGACATGTGTCAGGTCGCAGGCGGCACGTAGCAGGCAGCGGGGCAGGATGAAACTCTCTCGCTACCTGCTAGATGCTACTGTTCCAACTTTCGCATATTGCGCAGCATCAGACGTTCGACCAATGTAATGCTGATAAAAAAGAGAATGCCGACAAAGGACGTAAAAATAATGACCGCCCACAATTTGTGCGGCGTGATGGCATAGTACTGATTGAAATTCAAAATCGCGCCGCCCAGTCCTTCGCGAATCCCGGACGGCAATTCGCCAATGATGGCGCCGACAACGGCGGTAGTCGCCGCAATTTTCAACGCGGTAAAAATGTACGGCATCGCGGACGGATAACGCACTTTCCAGAGCGTCGCCCACGTCGTCGCCGCGTACGAATTCATCAATTCAATCGCGCGCGGGTCGGGCGAACGCAAACCGCGCAAGGTATTGATGGTGACGGGAAAGAAACACAAGTACGCCGCAAGCAGCGCCACTGACCACCAACCTGCTTTGAGCCACACGACCACCATTGGCGCGATTGCCAGAATCGGAATCGTTTGCGACGCGACCACATACGGCACAAGCGAGCGTTCCAACAGCGCAGAATGCGCAAAGATGGTGCCGAGCAGCAAACCGACGGTCGTGCCGATAAGGAACCCGGCGAGCGCGGCGGTCATGGTGACAACCGCGGATTGGGCGAGGACATTGATCAATGGCGGACCGTTGCGCTGGGCGGGTTGGACCAATGCGCCGAAAATGTCCCACAGGTGCGGCATGTTCAAATCGCTGGCGACTTTGAATTCGAGCGGCGGAAACCATTCCAAATCAAACAGCGCGCCTTCGGCGGTGGAAAAACGCCACGGCGAACCACCAATGAATTTCAGCAATTCCCACGCGACCATTGCGATCGCAAACACCACCACAAAGCGGACGACGATTTTGACGCCTTCGCCAAAGCGATTGGGCTGCGGAACGGCAACATCCGCGCCCAACACGTCCATCACGTCATTTTCCGCGCTTTGCACCAGCGCGCCGGGAAGAGTAGATTCGGACATGTTTTCAACGTTTGCGATGCGACGAACTGTTTCCAAACAACGTGCCAAACAAACCGCGTGTCAGTTCTTTTCCCACCTGACTGCCGACATCGCCCAAGATTTTGTTCAACGGGTCATTTTTGGCGCGCTGTTCCGCTTCTTTTTGCAAGCGCGCTTGTTCTTTGGCTTGTTCTTTGGCTTGGCGTTCTTGCTCTTTGGCAATTCGTGCGGCTTCTTTTGCGGCGGCGGCATCGGCTTTGGCGCGTTCGGCTTCGGCTTTTTTCTGCGCGGATTCCGCTTTCTTTTGTTCCGCCTCGGCTTTTTTCATTGCCGCTTCTTGTTCTTTTTCCAAACGCGCTTGTTCGGCTTGAAACGCCGCCGAGTCCGCCTCTTTTTTCAACAGCTCGTACGCCGATTCGCGGTCACTGATTTGCTCGTATGTTCCCGCCAGAATAGACGCGTGGAGAATGGCTTGGCGCTGTTCCGGCGTAATCGCGCCGATTTGAGAACGCGGCGGCAAAATGAACGCGCGTTCCGTGATGCCCGGCGCCCCCTTTTCATCCAAAAACGACACAAGCGCTTCGCCCACGCCCAATTCGGTAATGGTCGCTTGTATATCCAAATTCGGATTCGGACGAAATGTTTCCGCCGCGACTTTGACGGCTTTTTGGTCGCGCGGCGTGAACGCGCGCAGCGCATGTTGTACGCGATTGCCGAGTTGTCCCAGAATCTCTTCGGGCGCGTGACGAAATAAATGCCGATGCCTTTCGAGCGAATCAAGCGCACAACTTGTTCGATTTTGTCCGTTAGCGCTTCGGGCGCATCGTCAAACAACAAATGCGCTTCGTCAAAAAAGAAAACGATTTTTGGTTTTTCGACATCGCCGACTTCGGGCATGTCTTCAAACAGTTCCGCGAGCAGCCACAACAACATCGTGGCATACACCTTTGGCGCTTGGATGAGTTTGTCCGCGACCAGAATGTTGACGACGCCATTGCCATTCGCGTCCGTTTGAATCAAATCGTCAAGATTCAACGCGGGTTCACCAAAAAACTTGTCGGCGTCCTGTTCTTCCAGCTGCAACAAGCCGCGTTGAATCGCGCCAATGCTCGCCGGCGAAATGTTGCCGTATTCGGTTTTGTAGTCTGCCGCGTGGTCGCCCACATGTTTCACCATCGCGCGCAAATCTTTGAGGTCGAGCAGCAGCAGTTTTTTGTCGTCGGCGATTTTGAAAATGATGCTCAACACGCCGCCTTGCGTATCATTCAGATTCAACAAGCGCGCCAAGAGCAGCGGCCCCATATCTGAAATCGTCGTGCGAACGGGATGCCCTTTTTCGCCATACACATCCCAAAACACCACCGGGCTGCCCTGCGGCGTCCAATCGGTTAAACCAAGTTGTTGAATACGCGCTTGCACTTTGGGATTTTCCCCGGCGGCTTGGCTGATGCCGGACAAATCGCCTTTGACATCCGCGCAAAAGACGGGTACGCCGCTGCGCGAAAAATTTTCCGCCATCGTTTGCAGGGTCACGGTTTTGCCCGTACCGGTCGCGCCGGCAACCAAACCGTGGCGGTTCGCCATGCGCGGCAATAAAAACAATTCTTGTTCGGCTTTGGCAATATACAGCGGGTCGGTCATGGTGTCTTTATTACTCCAAATGAATTGTGGTCGTCGGCGGGGAAAGCGCAGCATTGCGCCGGAACAATCCGCGTACGGATGTTTGCGACCACGAGGGAATGCTTTGCGTTTGTAATGCCAGCGATTATAAGCACAAGCAAAACGCATGTCAACGCGCACGCTTCACGCGTACAAACTTGTACGTCAAATTTTGGGGTAGTGCGGCGTGCGATTTCCCCAACACCGTTGGGGCGAAATCGCGCCAACCACTACACAAAGTGTGCGGCGATTCAAATGATTCGCGACCGCGCACTGAATTGCCAACCTGCGCAGGCAGATTTCGCGTTTTTGTAGCGCGCGAATTCGATTCGCCCAACATCGTAACGCACATTCCGCGCAAAAGGATGTGCGTCACGATGTTGGATTCCTATTCGACCGAGGTCGAATTTGCGATGTGCTGCTGCGAATTCGATTCGCCCGATAGCATCACCCAAAAATTTGACGCGCAAAAACGGCAGTGGCGCGTCGAATCGTTCTTTGCTACAATCTAGCGGTTGCCGTCGCATTCGACCGGGAACGGACCAACATGTCACAACCTCACTCGCACGCCCCTGCGCCCAGGTCGCGCCGCAAACCGCACATCCCACCCGAGTTTCAGGTGCTGCTCAACCAGTTCACGCGCGACCCGCACAAAAAATTGGAATTGTGGTGGTATGCGATGGCGTGCCTGATGATAGAGCGCTCCCAAGTCGAGTTTGCGGGAACACACGAGCAAGCGGGGCGCACGTGGATGACGCTGCGCCTGCGCGATGATAACGAATTCGACGTTGTGCAGCCGCGCTTATCCCGCGAGCAGGAAACGCGTTTGCTTGACGGCGTCCGCGAAATTGTTGCCAAACAGCGCAAAAAGAATCGCGCGCCGTGAAACTCCACTCGCACTCAAACGCGCGCAGCGCGCGGCAGCCCCACCAATAACGCCACCGGTCCCAACAACAAGAGCCACATTGCCGTCTGCAAGCCGAACGCGTCCGCGAGTCCGCCCAAGACCGTCGGAACAAACAAAACCGACAGGTTCGCCAACGCCGTAACGGCGACGACCATACCCGATTGTCCCGGCAGCGCCGCGAACGTGCGCCCGCGCAAAATCGCAAACCAGCCCGCTGTTGCAAAACTGACCAGCGCAATCAATACGTATTTTGCCCACACAAACGGAATGAGCAAAAACAGCACATACAACGCGCCGACCACGAACGACGACCCGCGCAGTACGCGCACTCCATGCACACGCTCCAACAGCGGAATCAAAACGATTGCGCCGACCAAACCCGCTGCGGCAGATATGGTGGACGCCAGCGCGGCTTGCGCAAAATCCACGCCCACCACATCGTGAAAATACAAACTCGTGACTTCGTACAATTTATCGAGCATCAAGTCCGCGAGTTCGGTGAGAATGACCCATCGCAGCAATTCACTGTTGCGGAACGCGCGCAGCAAATCGCGCAGCAGCGCGCGCGGCGCAATCCCTTCCTCCGCCGCGCCATCGTGCGCGTCAAACGCAACGCGCCACACCAATGCCACATATACGCCTGCCGCGCCTGCGAATGCCAAATACAAACCGCGCCAGCCGTAGCCCGCGCCAAACGCGGCGGTGGCGAGCAGTGGCGCAATGACAACGCCCACTTCGCCCAAAAGCGTCCAACGCGCCATCGTTTGGTCGGTGCGCGTGGGATTCAGATCCATCAACGTTGCTTGCGCGAGATTCACATACGCGCCCGATGCGACATACAAAAGGCAAAACGCAATCAAGATGATGGCGTACGTTTGCCCGAAGGCCACCATCGCCAGCGCGAACGTCGTCGCCAAAATCCCGCCGCGCACGAGCGCGCGCCGAAAACGCGTGTCGCCCAAAACACCGATGAACGGCTCTAACGCGATACTGACCAGACCGGGAATCGTGGTCAACAAGCCGATTTGCAGATAATTCAGCGCGAGGTCGTCTTTGATAAGCGGCAAGGTCGCGCCGAACAAACCATAAATCAGCTCATCGAGAAACTCGATAGCATACAGCACCATCACGGCGAACGCGATGGGTTTTCGATTCAATTTTGCGAGCATGGAAAAACTCCTGTTGTCGTGTGATTTCAATCGCGGAAGGAATGGACAACAGGAGGCGCGCGCGCAGAACGCGAGATGAGAGACGCGTTCCCGCAATCATGCGCTACGAGGTTAGTGCATCAACGGGGGGGGTGAAATTTGTCGAAACTCACAACGTCATTATAAAGCAATCATCGCTCCGGTCAACTCCAAAAAAGGACTTGAAAAATGATTATGCTATAATAACGCGCGTTGCGATAGTCGTTCGCTATCGCGCGGAAAGGTGTAGGATGACCATAGCACACGCGCCCATTCAAGCGATTCCAATTGAATATCCCGAAAGCGACGGGCAGCCCATGGCAGAAAACACCAAACAAGTTGAGTGGATTGTCACGATTGAAGGCGGTTTGGCGGCGCAGTACGCGTCCGACCCCAATGTGTTCGTCGCAGGCGATTTGTTTTGGTATCCGGTCGAAGGGCGCAATGATATTCGCGTCGCGCTGGATGTATTGGTCGTCTTGGGGCGCCCCCGGGGACATCGCGGCAGATATTTGCAATGGCTCGAAGATAATATCCCACCGCAGGTGGTGTTTGAAATCTGGTCGCCCGGCAATACCACCAAAGACTATACCAACAAATATCGGTTCTATAACAAGTACGGCGTCCAAGAATGTTATTTGTATGACCCCGACCGCAGTGAGTTATTGGGATGGCTGCGGCGCGGCGACGACCTCATCGAAATCGAATCCATGAACGGCTGGGTTAGTCCGCGCTTGGGTATTCGTTTTGAATGGGATGGGGGCGAATTGAAACTGTTCCATCCCGACGGCGAACGTTTCAGAACCTATGTTGAACTGGCTCAAGCTGCCGAAGCGGAACGCGTCCGCGCGGAAACGGAACGCGCTCGCGCGGAACGACTCGCGGCGCAATTGCGCGCCTTGGGCATCGAACCCGAATCATAAGCTTGCGCCGCTCCATCCCACACCTTCCACCCTGATTTTTCAGTCCCATTCATCCCATTCTCATCTCACGGAGCAATGATGCATACCGGTTCCTATATCAACGGCAAATGGTTTCATCCCAATTCCGAACGACTCGTCCACAATATCAATCCCGCAGACCCGAAAGATGTGATTGCAGAATTTCCTGCCGCAACCGCGCAGGATGTGCATGCGGCGATAGAGGCGGCAACGGCGGCATTCCCGATGTGGAAAAATACGCCCGGTCCCGAACGCGGGCGCGTCTTGTGGCGCGCGGTGAATCTCGCCCGCGCGCGTTTGGATGAAATCGCGCGCACCATGACGCGCGAAGAAGGCAAGGTCTTGAAAGAAGCGCGCGGCGAAACGTTAAAAGGCATTTCGCTGTTGGAATTTTTCGCAGGCGAAGGGTATCGCATGCACGGCAAGACCATGCCGAGCGAAGTGCGCGATACATTCACATACACCATTCGCCGTCCGCTGGGCGTCGTTGGTTTGATTACGCCGTGGAATTTTCCATGGGCATTGCCGGTTTGGAAAATTGCGCCCGCCCTTGTTGCAGGCAATTGTGTTGTTTTCAAACCTGCGGAAATTACACCTGCCACCGCGTCGCTGCTGGTTGAAATCCTGGAAGAAGCGGGACTCCCGCCCGGTGTCTTGAACATGTGCGTCGGTTCCGGGTCCGTTGTCGGCAATGCCATTGTCAATGCGCCCGAAACGCGCGCCATTTCTTTTACCGGTTCCAACGAAGTCGGCAACGCGTTGTATCAGCAAGCCGCCAAGTTGAATAAAAAAGTGACGTGCGAAATGGGCGGCAAAAATGCGGTTGTGATATTGCCGGATGCCGATTTGGACAAAGCCGTGAATGCCATCATGGGCGGCGCGTTCGGTTCCACCGGACAACGCTGCACGGCGACATCACGCGTGCTGACCGCGCCCGAATTGAAACAAGAATTGGTCGAACGACTGGCAGACCGCGCTGCCCGGTTAAAGGTCGGACCCGGTTTGGATGAATCTTCCGAGATGGGTCCGGCAGTGGATGAGAAACAATGGAAGACCGACCTCTCCTATATCGAGATTGCGCGCAGCGAAGGCGCGCAACTTGTAGTGGGAGGCGGCATCCCGGACAATGCGAACGGCGGTTATTTTGTCCAGCCGACGATTTTTGATGGCGTGACGCCGGAGATGCGAATCTTTCAAGAAGAGGTCTTTGGTCCGGTGCTCGCCGTCGGCGTCGCGCAAGATTTGCAGGAAGCGATTCGTTTTTCCAACGCGGTCGAGTACGGCTTGACCACCTCGATTTTTACGCAAGATATTAACAATGTACTGCGTTATATCGAAGATGTCGAAACCGGCATGGTGCACGTGAATGAACCGACCATCGGCGGCGAAGCGCAATTGCCGTTTGGCGGCACAAAAAACACCGGCGTCGGCGAACGCGAAATGGCGGAAGAAGGGCTCAATTTTTTCACTGAACTCAAGACGGTCTTTATCAATTACGGCGGTACCGGCGAACGTGCTATGATTCGCTAGGCGCGCATTGGACGCGCGGGCAGGGAACGTTTTTCCGCGCAATTTCGTCATGTAAATACGAGTCCGCACTTTTGGGGCTCTTGTGGGCTGTACGGCAGCTCTTGTCCGACAGCAAAAACTTTAGGAGGAACTGGTGCAAACCAAACAACAGCTCAACTTGAATCCACTGATTGTGGGTTTGGTTGCATGCGCATTGACCTTGGCGCTTATCGCGTTGGCAATGCCCGTGCTTGTGACTTCGGCGCAAACGACAAAGGGAGCGTCTGCCAATCCGGCAACGGCGGTATTAACCACAACCGTTCAAGGCGCCAAGGTACTTCGCATCGGCGAAGATATTTTCCCCGACGTATTGGACCCGCAAAAATCTTCGTTTGTCAACGAACTGGCGCTCTTGTCGCTGGTCTATGAAGGTCTGGCGACGATTGACGCGAACGGCAAAGCGGAAGCGGCGGCTGCCGAACGCTATACGGTTTCGAGCGACGGTTTGAGTGTGACCATTCAAATCCGTGATGGTTTGAAACGCGCGAACGGCACGCCCATCACCGCCAAAGATTTTGAATACGCGCTCAAACGCGCGGTGGACCCGCGCGTGCCCGGCAAGCAATACGTGTCCCTTTTATTTGATTTGAAAGGCGCGCAGACGCTTGCCGAAATGGACCCCGAAAAAGTGACGGATGCGGATATCGAAAAAGCATTCGCCGAGTATGGCGTCAAAGCGCTCGACGACAAAAATCTCGCGCTCACGTTCAATCGTCCCGTCGCGTCGTATTGGACGTACATTGCCGCGATGCCCATTTTCTTTCCCACCGACGCCAAAGCAGCGGATAAAGACCCGGAGAATTGGTGGAAAAATCCCGCGAACCACAACGGCAACGGTCCGTTCATGTTCAAGGAAATTGACGCGACCAACGGCAAAGTGGTGCTTGTGGCGAACCCCAATTATTGGCGAGGCAAACCAAATCTCGACCGCATCGAATTTACATACAATCCGGATAACGAAGCCACTTTGAAAGCATACGAGGAAGGCAAACTCGACATCAACGCCAGTGTCGTCGCCGAACTCGTACCGACGGTGATTTCAAATACCAAAGTGGTCAGCGATTTCTTGCACTATCCCGCCGCGCAAACGGTTGCGATGGCATTCAACAATACGCTCAAGCCGTTCGATGACCGCAACGTGCGTATTGCTTTTTCGCAGGCACTAGACCGGCATGGTTTCGTTCAGAATGAATTGGGCGGCGTCGGCGTTCCGTACACGCGCTGGATTCCGCCGGACGTGCCGGGCAACCAAGCCGCTGAACCGGGCGTGCCGGATAGCGACGCGTCTGCGGCAGTCAACACATTGGTCAATAATGGCTATGCCGCCAAAGACAGTACAGCGGACAAACCCAAAGTGGATTGCGCGAAATTGGGCGAAATCAAATTCACGTATCCCGATTCACCCATCAACAAGCGGCGTGTCGAAACCATTACCAACAATTTGACCAAAGTCATCGGTTGCCCGATTACGCCGGAACCCGTTGCAGGCACCGAATTTACATCGCTCACCAAAGATGTTCGCACCAACCCGCAGCTCTCGCTCCAGCGTTGGGTGCAAGATTACCCGCATCCGCAAAACTGGTTGACGACGTATTGGACATGCGGCGCGTTTTCGCGGCGCTATGGCTATTGCAATTTGTTCCTCGACCAGCTCTTGAAACAAGCAGACTCGACCGCGGATCTTGAAAAGGCGCTCCCCTTATACCAATTAGCCGAAGACATGTTGATCCAAGATGTGCCCGGTGCGTTCATGTACAATCCCGAGAATTTGCAGCTCGTCAAACCGTACGTGCAAGGTCCCAAAGACCATCTCTCGTCGCAAGATGCCGGTTGGGCAGGTCAATATGGTCCCGTATGGCAGTATGACATTGATTTGACCCAGGTCCCCGCATCCTATCCAAAACAATAAACCGCAATTACCTGCGGTAAATGTTTTCGCAGGTCATTGTTTGGAGGAAATCGGTAATGAAATTTTTTATCCGCGCATTGGCGCTGCTCGCGTTTGTCTTGTTGGCAGCCATTGCGTCGAACCAAATCGTCCAAGCGGCGCCCGTGCAAGACCATGGGCAGACCGCTTCAAGCAGTCTGAATCCGTTGAGCGCGCCCGCGCCTGCGCCGAACGCACAAGGATGCAGCGGAACCCCGACCCTTCAGTTCGTGACCGCCAATCCGCCCGTCACCGTTCCCGGACAGGTTTCTACGATTTCGTGGGGGCTTGTCGGTAACGCAAGCGCCGCATTCTTTCAATGGCCCAACGGCAATCGGCAAGGCATCGGCACGCCCGGAAGCCAGCAAGTCAATCCTACCCAGACCACTACCTACTTTATTGTCGGCGAGTGCGGCAGTAATCAGGTGCAGTGGCCTGTGACCGTGACCGTGCAAAACACCCCGGGCTGCAGCGGGACGCCGCAAATCTCATCCTTTACCGCGAACCCGACAACCATCAACAACGGTCAGTCCAGCACGTTGTCTTGGGGCCCCGTCACCAACGCCGATAATGTGCAGCTCAGTTCTTCCACGCAAGGCGGCAGTGGTGTCCCGACCCCCGGCTCGGTGGTTGTAACACCAAGTCAAACGACAACGTACTTTTTGACGGCATGGTGCCAGGGCGTTTCCGCGCAGTCGCAGGTACAAGTGGTGGTCAATAATCCGCCGCCGCCACCTCCAGCTTCCGGCAATCAAATCACGAGTATCACCAAAAACGGCGGCTTGACCAGTTCGAGTTCGCTGGTCGTCAGTGTCGGCTATTTTTGGAATGGCGAAGATTCGCCTGCCACCCTGCAAGCGCACGCCTTTAACAGCGCAGGCAATCAGGTCGGTGCATCCAATGCCACACGCATCAATCCGAACCAAAATTTGTCGGCAAACCTGAACTTTACCCCGTATCCCCCAGGAATGACCCGCGTCAGCGCATGTATCATCGGCAGCAGCGGAACCGAACTCGCATGCAGTAGTGCAAATATGCAGTAAAGAAAAAAATCCCAAGGCGAATGGACTTGGGATTTT
>CAZXYP010000099.1:0-15384 GCA_964644955.1 uncultured Anaerolineales bacterium
TTCGGTCCGTCCACTTCAATCAACAGCACCGCGTCCGCGTCGAGCGGCAAACCGATGTTGTAGGCGGCTTCGACCGCCCGAATGGTTGTGCCGTCAATCATTTCGATTGCGGCAGGAATCACGCCCGCGCCAATGACGCCGCTGACGGTCCGCGACGCCTGTTCGATGGTGTTAAATACGGCGAGCAGTGTGCGCGTGGCTTCAGGCAACGGCAGGATGCGGACAAGAATTTTGGTAATGATGCCGAGCGTGCCTTCACTGCCAATGAACGCGGCGACCAAATCATAACCTTGTTCATCGGGCGCGCTTCCGCCGAGCCATAAAATTTCGCCGTCCTCCAAAACGACTTCGAGTCCCAGCACATGATTCGCGGTGACGCCGTACAACAGACAGTGCGGTCCGCCGGAATTGTTTGCGACGTTGCCGCCGATACTGCACGCGGCTTGCGACGAGGGGTCGGGCGCGTAAAAATATTTGTGCGGCGCGAGCGCGGTGGAAACATCCAAATTGATGACGCCGGGTTCGACGAGCGCGGTGCGATTGTCCAAATCCAGTTCGAGAATTTTTTTCATGCGCGCGAACGCAATCATGATGCCGCCCGCAATCGGCGTAATCGCGCCGCACAAACCCGTGCCGGAACCGCGCGGCACAATTGCCATCGAGTACCTGCGCGCGAGCTTGATGATTTCGCTGACCTGTTTCGCGCTTTCGGGTAGGACGACAATATCGGGCGTCGCCATATTGTTGGAACCGTCATACGAATAGACGCGCAAATCGTCGGGCTGCCACAACACGCTGCGCGCGCCGAGCAGTTTTTGTAATTCTTGAACGGCGGGGGAAATGGGATTCATAATTGGAGATTGGAGATTAGAGATTAGAGATTGGGAGATGGAGTGAGCAGTAGTCAGTTATCAGTTATCAGTGAATTGCGATTTGCGATCTGCTATCTGCCATCCGCGATCTGCTATTTGCCCGAATTATACATCAGACGCGCGAAGGTTGTCACAACGTTTGTGTCGTGATAGCATAGCGCCATTATGCGTGTTCCTCTGTCTCCCCACGATACCGTTCCTACCGCGCTCTTGCGTTTTGTGTTGGAACTCGCCGCGTTGTTTGCCATCGGCGCGGCGTTCGGCGTCATCAATTTTTTGATTTCGGTTGTTGCGCTGTCACTCTTTAATGCCAAAGGCGATAAACGTTTTCAGGGCGTCTTGGTTTCGGGACCGATTCGGTTGATGATTGAAGTGGTGATTGCGATGTTGGGTATTTACGCTATCGGTTTGCTGTGGGGCATGGAATGGATGGCGTTGTTTGGCGTGATTTGGATCATGTATTTGTTTTTGGCGCGGGAACGTTTGTTGTGGCTGGCAAAAGGAGCGAAAAGCGAAGGATGAAGGATGAAGGTGTCAAACTCAAATCGCGAAACGCGCATCCAATTTCCAATCTCCAATCTCCAGTCTCCAATGTCCATGAAAATCTATTTTCGAAATTTCACGCAAGATGTTCGCCGCGACGCGCGCGCGTTCGCGCAAAATCGTTCCGCGCTCAGTGTGGCGCTTTTGCTGCTGCTGCCGTGGTTTGCGGTGATTGTGACGGGGCGCAATCTTTACGCGTGGCAATTGCTCGCCGAGATTTTTGGAATCATGGCGGCGTATTGGTTTTTTACGCGGCGGCGGGAGGTCGAAACAACGCGCGTGCGTCAGCCCATCATCGAAACGGCAATCGCGTTGGCGTTGGTTTTGATCTGGATGTTGTTTCGCATCGGACAGTACACGAATCTCTATGCGCTGCCGGAAGTAAACGTCGCGAACGTGCGCGATGTGATGGACACGGTTGCGCCGAAACTCATCGAGATGGTTCTTATCCCATTGGCGCTTTGGTTGGCGTTGGGGTATCGCCCGCGCGAATTGGGTTTGCGTTCGCTGCGATGGGATTGGGTTCCACCGTTAATTCCGATGGCAGTCCTGATGTTTGTCGGTTTGCAAAATCACGCGCCCGTCGAGTGGTGGAATAGACTTGTGTATTTCCTGTTCGGCGCGGGCGTTCCCGAAGAATTTTTGTTTCGCGGTATCTTGCAAACGCGTCTCGTCGCGCTGGTAAAAAATCCGAGTTGGGGTTTGTATCTGGCGGCGTTGGTGTTTGGCATTTCGCATTTGCCCATCAATCTCAGCAATGCGCAGCCCGACAATTGGTTTTCGGCATTTGAAAGCGCATTCACGTTTCAAATGAGCGTGGGGTTTGCATTGGGCTATGCATATTATCGCGTGCGGTCTTTGCCGCCGTTGATGATTCTGCACACGTTGATCAATTCCGCGCCGTAAGAAAGGATGAAGGATGAAGGATGAAGGATGAACAAGACGAATGCGATGCGCGTGTTGGAAGCCAACAAAATTGAATTTGAAGTGTTCGTGTACGACGCCGCGGGCGAATTTCATTCGGCGGAAGATGCCGCGCAATTGATTGGCGCGCCCGTGGACGCGGTTTACAAAACTTTGGTGGTTTTGCATGAAGATGGCGCAAAAGGCGGTCCGCGCAAAAAGCCATTATTGGTGATGGTGGCGTCGCATTGCGAAATTGAGTTGCGCGTGTTGGCAAAAAGCATTGGCGCGAAAAAATTGCGAATGGCGACGAAAAAAGAAGCGGAACAATTGACGGGGGCGCAAATCGGCGGCATTTCGGCGCTCGCGCAATTGAACAAAGGGTTTGAGATGCTGCTCGACGAAACCGCGCGCGATTTGGAGTGGATTCACGTCAGCGGCGGCGTGCGCGGTTTGGATTTGAAATTGCGCGTCGAGGATTTGATGCGCGTGACGAAAGCGAAAATGGTGCGCGCGACGGTTTGAGACCCAAAGGGTTTTCGATGTCGGCGCTGCAAATGAAACCGGCGCGCAAAAACCCTTTGGGTCTTGGAACACAATGCGACGCGCAGGCGTCATAACAACAGAAAATGAAACCGCCGTACAACGCAGGCGGTTTTTTAATCGCGAGTGCGGGAGGAATGTGTGCCGTTGAAATTTTTTGCCGGTTTGGCGCTTGTAGTCATGCTCGTCGGATGTGTCAGCACGCCCGAAACGCCGAGTGCGCTGCCGCCGCCGACATTGCCGATTGCGACCGGCGTGCCGGTGACGCCGCGCCCGAATTATACGCGCACCGCGCAGGCGGCACTGCCGACCGCGACGGTGGAAACGAAACCGACGCCCGAAGACATTACAACCTTGCTTGCGCCTGTCGCCGACGCGCTTGCCGAGTACGCGCCGCCGGAAAGTGACCCGCAAGCATTGTACGACGTGTTGGCGCAAAGCATCGGCGATTTTTTGACGGTCACAGCGAATGGCGATGTTTCGCTCGAAGGACAACCGGCGCTCGCGCAATTACAGGACGCGCTCGCCGAAATTCCGAATGCGCCCGAAGGCACGCAAGTGCAAGCGGCGGCGATTCATACCGGCGATGACCAGGGCGGAAGTCGCGACCTCGTCTTTGTGGCACTGACCCGGGTGATGGGTTTGCCGGTCATTGCATTGGAACGCCTGGGCGCGTCCTATACGCCGCTCGCGCCGATTGCGTTCAAGGATATTTCTCAAGCCGAAGCGCGCAATTTTTTTCTCGCGCACGTGTCAACCCAGGATGTTACGGGAGACGGGCAGCGCGAACTGCTTTACGTGATGGAATATCCCGGCGCAAGCGGTGTGACCAAAGAGTTGACCATTGCGCGCTGGGCGAACGACGATCAAGTCCTGCGAAATCTTTTTCACGCCGCGTTGATTGATTGGGCGGGCGAATCGGATTATCAATTTGAAACGACCGCCGATGCGGCGTCGCTCAAAATCACGTTTCCGTGGTTTGGCGCGTTCGACCACAAATTGCTCGCGCACCCGACCGCGACGCAAACCTGGGAATATGATGACGCGCGCGATGTGTTTGTGCGGGTGAGTACAAACATCGAAGACGCGAAAACGCCGCGCCAACAAGTGAACGCGGCGGAATATCTTTTTCGCAACGGCGATGTGGGCGGCGCCGTCAATGCGTATGAACGCGCGTGGGCGGACGATACGCTGCAAGCCGAAGATTTTGGCGAATCCAAAGCCGACGTGAAAGCGTTTGCGAAATTTCGACAGGCGATGCTGTTGGGACTCCTCGGACGCGATGCGGACGCGAAAAAATTATTGAGCGACGTAAACGCGAGCGGCGAGGCGTTGGCGCAAATCGCGCAGGTGTACGCCAAAAACAGTTCGGGCAAAGACGGCGCGCTGCGCGGTTGGATTGCAATGGCAAACGCGGGCGATTTGTACGAATTGATTTATGAATCGAAAGCGGGCAATCTCGATTTTCCGTTTGAAGCGGGCGAAGTATATGCGGTGGGCGGCGTCGTTGCGACGTACTTGAATACGCACGCGGACGCGGATAAAAATGTGGATGCGTTGTGGAACGCGCTGCAAGGATTTGGGTTCAAAACGACAAGCCGCGTCAGCGCGGACTTGAACGGCGACGGCACGAATGAGTTTTTGTTTGTGACCGAAGAGGGCGGTGATTCGCCGAACAAGGCACAACAGCTGTGGTTTGTGTACAACAAGGACAAGAGCTGGCGCGTGCGCGCGTTGGATTTGGCAGACACGCTTGAATTGGCGGGGGAAACATTCTCGCTGGAAAAGGAAAATGCGCGCGCGGTGAAATACCAATTGCCTGACGCGTACACGCCGAATCAAGTCGCATTGACGTGGGACGGCAGCCGCGTGCTCTGGTTGGACGCCGAAACGTTGAAACCGAATGAGGGCGCAAACGGAATTTCGGTGGGCGGCGGTGTGCTGGATGATGATTTTTGAGCGCAAAAGTGGAAACGATTTTCGTTTCCACTTTTTTTTGACACTTGTACCCGCTCTTGTTACACTCTTGCCAATTCAGCAGAGAGGATGCCTCATGAAAGCAGTTGCCATTTTTGAACACGGCGGTGTGGAGAAACTCCAACTGACCGATTTACCCAAACCCGAAGCGGGACCCGATGAGGTCATTATCAATGTCAAAGCAGTGGCGTTGAATCGGCTCGATTTGTGGGTGCGCGAAGGTTTGCCCGGACTGAAATTGCAGATGCCGTTCACGCTCGGGTCCGATGTGGCGGGCGTGATTGAGACCGTCGGCGCGCGCGTCACGCAATTGCAGCCCGGACAGCGCGTCACGATTAATCCCGGCTGGTGGGACACGACCTGCGAATTTTGTGTGCGCGGCGACCATCCGCTGTGCGCAAATTTCAAAATTTTTGGCGAGCATTTGCCGGGCGGGTATGCGGAATTCATGCGTGTGCCGCAGCGCAATGTGCTGCCAATTCCCGATGATTTTGAATTTACCGAAATTGTTGCCGCGCCGCTCGCGTTTCTCACGGCGTGGCGCGCGTTGATTACACGCGGGCGCTTGCAGGCGGGCGAGGATGTGGTGATTCTCGGCGCGGGCAGCGGCGTGTCGAGCGCGGCAATTCAGATTGCGAAATACGCGGGCGCGCGCGTGTTTGCGACTTCGCACAGCGACGAAAAATTGCAGCGCGCAAAAGGTTTGGGCGCGGATATTCTTATCAATTACGCGACGAGCGAATGGGAAAAGGAAGTTTTCAAAATTACAAACAAACGCGGCGCGGATATGGTGATTGATGCCGTGGGCGATGCGACGTGGTTGAAATCCTTACGCGCGCTCCGCAAAGGCGGACGTTTGGTGACATACGGCGCGACGACGGGCCCGAATCCTGCCGAAGAGATTCGGCTGATTTTTTGGAAACAGTTGGAAATTATCGGCACGACGATGGCGAATCAAGGCGAATTCATGGATGTAATGAAATTGATTTTTGCGCGCAAATTGAAACCGGTGGTGGATATCGTCCTGCCGTTGGAACAAGCGGCGCAGGCGCACGAACGGCTCGCGCAAAATCAACAGTTTGGGAAAATTGTGTTGACGGTGTAAACGAATGAGCCAGCAACTTGATTTTGTCGAAGACCGTTTTATTCGCGGGTTTCATCCGCGTTGGGTGCGGTTTGCCATCGGACACAGTGAAATTGAATTGACGCCGGGCATTGCGCGCTTGATTGTGGATGGCGCGGTGGAGGGCGAATTGTCCGACGCCGAAATTGACGACCATCGCACCGCGCCGCGTTGGAATTTGCATTGGACGCCGCCGTTGACGCTGACCGTGCGCGCGCGCTTCAGTCACCCGGCGGGCGAATTGCGCGGCACGGCGGGTTTTGGTTTTTGGAATGACCCGTTCGATTGGTCGGGCAATGTCGAAGCGCCGCCGAATGCAGTTTGGTTTTTTTACGCATCGCCCGACAGCGACATGGCGTTTGTGCGCGACATGCGCGGGCACGGCTGGCGCGCGGCATTTCTCAACGGCGGCAAAGCGGACCGCGTGACGATGGCAGTCGGCAACGCGTTGTTTAAAATTCCCGCCATGAGCAAAATCATTTTTTCGGCGGCGGAAAAGCGGATGGACGCGGCGGAATTTTTGTTGGATGACGTGGACATGACGAAATGGCACGAATACAAAATCGAATGGCGCGCGGACGAAGCAATTTTTTCGGTGGACGCGGTCGAAATGTTTCGCGCGAAAAATCCGCCGACGGTGCCGCTCGGCTTTGTCGCCTGGGTGGACAATAACGCGACGACGATGGGCCCGGGCAAAGAATTTTCATTCAACCGCATTGCCGTGCCCGAACGCGAGTGGATGGAATTGGCGTACGTGAAAATTGAGAAGGGTGAAGCGTAGTAACGAATTTATTCGTTCGTGGGGAAAAACGAATAAATTCGTTAGTACGAAATCGCTTATGCGCGAAATTCCTGCGATACTCTCCACCCGTGACCTGCCAACGCGCGCTTGCTGTGACCGCGCGCCGACGCCCGAAATGCTGTACGCGTTCGCGCAATTCAATCGCGGCGAGTATTGGGAACAGCACGAAACGCTGGAAACGATTTGGCGCGCGGAAACGGATACGACGATTCGCAATTTTTACAAAGGGATTCTTCAGGTCGGCGTCGGATTTCATCATTTACGCAAGGGAAATTACAATGGCGTCCTCAAAGTGTTGGGGCGCGGTATCAATTATTTGAAACCGTATGCGCCCGTGTGTTATGGCGTGGACGTGGCGCGATTGATTGACGAAGCGAGTGTGGTGTATTGGCGGGTGCGCGATACAGGGAGACTGGAGACGAGAGACTTGGAGATGGCGTTGCCGCAGGTGCATTTGAACGAAGGAGGTGTGTATGTTGGCTCCGATTAATTTGGAGGAACGGTTTGAACGCGAACTCAAAATTCCGATGACGCAGCAAGAATTTTTGGCGTGGGAAGAAGAGGATATTCATGCGGAATGGGTAGCTGGGGAGGTGACGATTTTTATGCCGACATCGAAACAGCATCAGCAAATTGTTGGTTTTCTGAATACGTTGCTGGGTCTCTATGTGCGTCTCTTTGAACTGGGTCAAGTATTGACTGCCCCGTACTCGATGCGCGCTACTCCAAACGGTTCGGTGCGCGAACCCGATTTGCTGTATGTGGCAAAAGAACGTGTCGAGAAAATCAAGCGCATGTTTCTGGATGGTCCGGCGGATTTGGTGGTGGAGATTATTTCAGAGACGAGTGTGACGCGTGACCGCGCCGACAAATTTTACGAGTACCAAGAAGGCGGTGTGCGTGAATATCTGATTGTTGATTCGCGTGCAGGAAAAGAGCGCGTGGATTATTATGTTCTCGATGTGGAGGGCAGCTATCAAGCGATTGTGCCAGATGAACATGGCAAATTTCATTCCGTCGTCATTCCCGGTTTTTGGTTTCGCAAAGAATGGTTGTTTCAAGAGAATGCGCCCGATGTGTTGGATTGTCTCGCGGAAATTCGCGGATTGAGCGAGTCCGAAATCCAGACAATACGTCGTTTGTTGACCGGCGCCAGAGAAACGAAATAAAGGAATTATTGCATGGCATATATCATTGCCGAACCGTGTATTGATGTCAAAGACGCGTCGTGTGTGGCGGTCTGTCCGGTGGACTGCATTCACGGCGGCGACGACGACAACATGTTGTATATCAATCCCGACGAATGTATTGACTGCGGCGCGTGCGCGCCCGAATGTCCGGTGAGCGCCATTTATCCCGCTGACCAGGTGCCGGAGCAGTGGCGGCAGTTTATTGAAATCAACGCCGCATATTTTCAGAAAACGTAGGGGCAACGCGGTATGCTTGCCCTCTCATTGCCTCCATTCGGATATGCGTTTCTCCAAATCGGGATCGCGGTTACGTTTGGTATCGCGGCAATGCGCGCGTGGAGACATTCTCGCGCGCGTTTTGTCGAATTAATCACTGCGTTTCTGTTCGGCTTGCTGTTGGAGCAAGGCGATATTTTTTTGTTTGGGACGTATCGTTATGACCCCCATTGGGTCCTACTCGGCGATGTGCCGGTAGCGATTGCGCTGACGTGGGCAATGATTATCGCCGGCGCGCTGAACATGACGGATGCGCTGGGCATACGCGATGTTTCCAGCGTGCCGCGCGCGGGTTTTTGGACATGGCTTGCACGCGGTTTGCCCGCGCCGATGGCAGACGCGGTGTGGGCAATTCTTTTGGATTTGGCGCTCGACGCGGTGGCGATTCGTCTCGGGTTGTGGACATGGACGATTCGCGCGGACGAGGGGTGGTTTGGCGTGCCGTGGGGCAATTTTTTCGCGTGGCTCTTTGTCGCGTTTTGGTTTTCGTTTTTTACGCGCCTCGTGCGCGCGCGAAACGGGGCAGGTTTCCAAAACCCTTCACGTTTCGCGCAATGGTTTGTGCCGTTCCTCGCGTTCGGCGGATTGATTCTCACCCTTGTTCCCTTTGTGGCAATTGAAAATACCGCGGCGCTGCCTTTTGTCCCTGATGATGCATCGTCGTACAACAATGCGGTGTGGGTGATTTTTGCAGCGACGTTTGTATTGTTTGTCGGCGCAACGCTGTGGGGCATGTTTCGCGCCGTTTGCATTGCGCGCGAATCGGTGGACCATTGGTTGTTGTTTGTGCGCCTGAGCATTCACGTTTTGTTTTTGCTCGCGCTGTTGGGCGCGGGGATTGTGTGGGACGCGCCGCTGCTGTTTGCGGTCGCGGCGGGGATGTTGGGCATTGAATTGCTTTTGACGCGCCGGTGGCTGGGTGAGTTTTTGCAGCTGGCGCGTGCGCGTGTGTCGGCGCGCGGTTTGGAACGCGCCCAAGAATGATGCGCAAGCTGCCTCGTCGCGGGCGCGCGTTGTTTTGGTATCGCGCCCAGTTGTGGATGCTCCTCACGCCATTTTTGGTCGGGACGCTATTCTTGATTGTCCTGCCGATGGTGGCGACCCTGTATCTGGGTTTCACCGAGTACGACCTCTTTTCGCCGCCGCGCTGGATTGGTTTGGGTAATTTCCAAAACTGGGTCCACGACAAATTGTTCCAGCGCGCGCTGTACAATTCCGTGTGGTTTATGCTGATTGCGGTGCCGCTGCGCGTTCTCGGCGCGCTGCTGTTGGCAATGTTTTTGAATCGCAGCGGGCGCGCGTTTGGTTTCGGGCGCGCGGTGGTTTATGTGCCGACGATTATGCCCGAAGTCGCGTACGCGTTGGTGTGGCTGCTGTTGTTGAATCCGGGCTTTGGCGCGGTGAATCTGGTCTTGAGCGCGCTGCATTTGCCGACGGTGGCGTGGACGCTGGAACCATTTCCCGCGCGCGTTTCGATTACGGTGATGTGGCTGTTTCAATTGGGCGAAGGGTTTGTGCTGCTGCTCGCCGCGCTGCAATTGATTCCGCGTGAGCTGCTGGAAGCGGCGGCGATGGATGGCGCAAAACGTTCGCAGCGGTTTTGGTACATTATTTTGCCGTTCATGGTTCCCGCGCTTTTGCTGCTGACGTTTCGCGATATTGCGTTGAGTTTTCAAGGCGTCTTTGTCGCGGGCATGTTGACGACGCAAAACGGTCCGTACTATACAACGTATTTCTTGCCGCATTATGTGGTGGATGAAGCGTTCGCGTTGTTCCGTTACGGCTATGCTTCGGCGACGACGGCGTTGATTTATCTCGTGACCTTGTTGGTGGTGGTCGGATTGTTTGTGTTGGTGCGGCGGCAAAGGCGGCAAACCGATGTTTTTGAATAAATCGCGCGGCGCGGAAAAGTTTTTGCGGTACGCGGCGCTGGCGCTGCTGTGCGCGGTGTTTTTGTTTCCGCTGGTGTGGATGTTTTCCTATTCTCTGCGCGCGACGAATCTGCCGCCGCCGACGCGTGTGGAATTTTTTGCGCCGCCGCTCGCGTTTGAAAATTATGCGCGGCTCGGCGCGTACATGAATCTCGCGCAGCTCACCGTCAACTCTTTGCGGATTGTTGTTTTGGCGGTGCCGTTGACGGTGTTGTTCGCCTCATTAGCCGGTTTTGCCATTGCGCAATTGCCCGCGCGCTGGCGTTCGTTTTTGCTGACATTGTGCGTGGCATTGATGCTTGTGCCGGCAGTGGCGACGTGGATTCCGCGTTTTCTCTTGTTCACGGAATTGGGCTGGACGGATACAATCTTGCCGCTGCTCGCGCCGGCAGTGATGGGGGCGAGTCCGTTTTTTGTGATATTATTTGTCCTCGCCTTTCGCCGCGTTCCAACGGATGTGTACGAATCCGCGTACCTCGATGGCGCGAATGCCTTACGCATTTGGTGGTCGGTGGCAATGCCATTGGCGCATCCCGCCACGATTGCGGTGGCGACATTGGCGGCGGTGTTTTATTGGAGCAACTACATTGACCCATTTTTGTATTTACGCACCGAAGAAAATTATACGCTGCCGTATGGTGTGCAGCTGTTGGAGATGGCGCAAGAAAATAATTTTCCACTGCTGATGGCGGCGTCCGTGTTGGTCGTCGCGCCCGTTTTGGTTTTGTTTCTGATTGCCCAGCGTTATTTTCTGCAGGGAAAAATTTCGGAACGCTGGCTCGGTTAAGCGGAGGAAAAATGGTACGGTTCGTTCGTGCATTGACATTGCACGGCGCAGCGGTTCTGATGCTGGGTTTGGCTTTTTGGATTGCGGCGTGTGCCGCGCCGGCTCCCACCGACGCGCCGACGCAAGGAACTTTGAATAATGCCGTTCCGACGACGGTGCGGTTTGCCATCAATGAAGCGCCGGAAGAGTTGGACGGTTTCAAAACGGTGATTGCAGAATTTGAAAAGGCAAATCCGAACCTCAAGGTCAAATTGGAAAACGTTCCCGACGACGACGAGTTTTTGAAAAAACTCGCGGCGGACATTGCCGCGCAAACGCCGCCCGATGTTTTTTTGGACAATTACCGGCTCATCGGTCCGTTCGCGGTCAAGGGTGCGCTCCAGCCGTTAGACCCATACATCCGTGCAAGTCAACTGATCAAGCCGGGCGACTTTTTTCCGGCGGCAATGAACGCGTACCAACTCAAAGGACAGCAGCAATGTCTGCCGTTGAATCTTTCGCAGCTCGGCATCTATTACAACAAGACGCTGTTTGAAAAAGCAGGCGTCCCACTGCCGACGAATGATTGGACGTGGAACGATTTTCTCGCGGCAGCCAAAGCATTGACTCAAGACACCAATGGCGACGGCAAAACGGACCAATACGGCGCGGGCATTTCCACGTCTGCCATTCGCTTGATGCCGTTCATCTGGGCGCACGGCGGGGATATTGTGGATAATCCCGAACGTCCGACGACGTTGACATTGGACAGGGGCGCGGCGTTCGACGCGTTCCAATGGTTTGTGAATTTGCAGACCAAGGAACATGTTGTACCGGATAAGCAAGCCGAAGCGACGCAAAGCTCGCAGGCGCGTTTTCAAGCCGGCACCCTCGGCATGTTTTTCCAGAGCCGTGTGATTACGCCGGAACTGCGCGAAACGATTGGGGATAAATTTGAATGGGATATTGCGCCGCTGCCGCAAGACCAACAGCGCGCGACGATTTTGCACAGCGATGGTTTTTGCATCACCAACGCGTCAAAAAATAAAGACGCCGCGTGGAAACTCATCGAGTTTTTCAATTCCCCCGCGTCGCAAAGTGTACTGGCGCAATCCGGGCGTACCGTGCCGTCGTTGATGGCGGTAGCGAATTCGCCCGCGTTTTTGAAATCGAATCCGCCCGCCAACAATCAAATGTATCTCGATATGGCGCCGTATGTGAAAGCGGCTCCGTTAATGTCCACGTGGGGCGAAGTGGAAAGCGCGCTCGGCAAAGAAATCAAACGCGCCTTTTATGGCGACGCGACGGCGCAGGAAGCGGCGCAAGCGGCGGTGGAAAACACCAAGCAATATTTCCAACAGAATCTCACCGACCTCGATTCGCCGTAAAGAAAAAAATCAACGCGCCGCGCGTAAATTCACGCGCGGCGCGTACTGTGTAGGAGCAGGAATGTTTCGTTCGATGATATGTTATGGAATGTTGCTCGGCGCGTTGTGTGTTGCGCTCGTTTTGATTGGCTGTGGTCAGGACACGCCGCTCGGTTTGGAAACTCCCAATCCCGCCGACCCGAACGGAAGTCTGCCTGCCGAAGGTCCGACGCCCGATGTGGAAGCATTGTTGAAAAATCTGGTGGGTACACCCCCCCCCGCAGGCGCGACCTTTGTGCCGTCTTCGCTCGACGCGTTTCAAACCGACGTCGCGGTGACGCGCGCCCCCTCGGCGACGCCCAATCCGCGAGAGACGCTCGCCAATACGTTGGCGACCGATACGCCTGCCGCCAACAATGTGGCGACGCCGCTGCCCGAATGTCCGACGCCGCCCGCCTATCAAGTCAGAATGCCCGACACGTTTCCGGCAGACTTTCCGATTCCGAATGGCGCGCATTTGGTGAAATATACGCGGCTCAATAAAAATACCAATTACATTCAATTGGTCGTGGATGCGCCGCTACCTTTGCGCGAAGCTGCCGTATATCTGATTGGCGAATTGACCAAACGCGGTTATACCTTTGTGCGCGGCGATTCGGAATGGAATGAACTCGAAGGTATTTTTCGCGGCAAGGGCTATCGCGGCGCGTTTCGTATCAGCGCGTTCACCGAATGCGCTACCAACACGTTGTGGACGATTGTGGTGAATAAAGAAGGGCGCTGACGATTGCTGCCGAATGCTCCGCAGAGGAATGGATATGGGCAAAACCAGCAAGAAATTTTTTGAACAATTAAAGCAAGGCGCACCGTCCGACGCGCGCGAATTGGCGCGCCTGCCGCGTCCGAGCGATGAGGAACTATTGCCAGTTCTGCGCGGAAAACGTGTGGACCTCGTGTTTGTCATGGACACGACCGGCTCCATGTCGGACAAAATCAAAGGGTTATTGCAGACGGCGCAAAAATTCGTCGAACGTTTCGCGCGTTTGGAAATGGATTCGCGCGTTGCGATTGTGGCGTTTGGCGACCTCACCGTCAAAGGCGACAAAATCGTCGCGACGGCTTTCACCAATAATGTGCAAACGACCAAAAACAGTTTGCAAAAAATTCCGCGTTTCAGCGGTGGCGCGAATCGCGGCGAGTCCTCGCTCGAAGCATTGCAAAAAGCGATGGCGCTCGATTTTCGCGCAGGCGTCGTCAAAGTGCTGCTGTTGATTACGGATGAACCTGCGCTGCAAAATCGCAACGTCAAGGCAGTGGACGTTATCAATGATTTGGTCGCGGGCGAATACCTCACATTCGTCGTCGGCACCAAAGACCAATACTACAAAGAAATGGCGCGCGCCACGGGCGGCAAATGGTATCAGGTGTCCGCGCACACCGATTTCACCGACCTTTTGAAAATGTTTGGCGACATTGCCGACCGCGTAACCGATACCGTCGCCGATGTGTATCGCCTCGGCGATGGCAGTGTCGCGGGCTATTTGCAGTTGAATCCGCCGGGAAAATAAATGCCGTACGAAAAAATCCTGTACGAAATCCAAGACCACATTGCGACCGTGACCATCAATCGCGCGCACGTCTTTAACGCGTTCGATGAACAAACCTTGCGCGAAATGGCGGACGCGTTTCGCGCAGCGGCGGGAGATGATAACGTCGGCGTCGTCGTGTTGACCGGGGCAGGGGAACGCGCGTTTTGCACGGGCGCGGATTTGCAAGAACAAAAACAATTTTTGAAACGCCCGCACGATTATTTCAAATGGTTCGGCGCGTTTCAAGACGCGCACGACCAATTGCGTTGGATGGGCAAACCGACGATTGCGCGATTGAACGGCATGGTGGTTGGCGGCGGCAACGAATTCAACATGGCTTGCGATTTGGCGATTGCGGCAGACCACGTCACCATTCGCCAAATCGGTAATTCACGCGGCAGTGTGGCGGCAGGCGGCGCGACGCAGTGGCTGCCGCTGTTTGTCGGCGAACGACGCGCCCGCGAAATTTTGTGGCTGAACGAAGAAATCAGCGCGGCGCAGGCATTGGAATGGGGTTTGGTCAATCAAGTCGTACCGCAAAGCGCATTGGACGCGGCAGTCCGCGTGATGGCGGAAAAATTGCTACACAAGATGCCGGACGTGATGCGCTATACGAAAACGCAGACCAATTTTTGGAAAGAATTTTCGTGGTCGCAAACCGTCATGCACGCGCGCGATTGGCTCGCGCTGCACGCCGCGTCCGCCGAAGTGCAAGAAGGGCTGGAAGCGTTTTACGAAAAACGTCCGGTCAATTATGACGCACTGCGTCAAGCCAAAATGGACGGCGGCGCCCCCGATTTGCCGTGGGGCAGTTACACGCGAACGTGTGAACACTGCGGCGCGCGCCATTTGCCCGACGCGATGCAATTTTGCGGCAACTGCGGCAAGGCGTTCGAGTAGAAACCGCGCATTGGCGCGGATGAGATTTGTCGCGTCGCCCGGAATGACATGCCATTGTGTTTAACCCAAAGGATTTTGACGAACGCGAAATTCCGCCGATGAGCGCTGAAATGTTTTCGGCGCTCGTGACCGCGCGGCTGCGCCCATTGCCCGACATTGAAATTCAGGGGGGCAAGGGATTGGCGTTACAATTGCGCGTACGCGGACACGAGACCACCGCGCATCTCGAACGCGCGTATGAACGGTATCGCGTCGCGCCGGATACCTTGACGCCTGTGATTGACGAATGGATTCAGCAAGTCGTGCGCGGGGAAACGCAAACGCTGGACGGGACGGCGGAATACGCTCGCATCGCGCCGCAATTGTTTCCGCAGTTCATGACCGCGTCGCAGTGGAGTGCCAAACGCGAACAAGGTTTGCGACTCGTGATTCGTCCGCTTGTGCAAGATTTGGGCATTGCGTTGGTCATTGACCGCGAACGTGAAATCGAATATGTGCAAATCGAAGCGATTCCCGCGTGGGGCGTGGACGCGCAGCAAGTGTACGAAACCGCCGCGCAAAATTTGGAACGCGCCGCGTTGACTGTCGAAACCGTGGTGAAT
>CAZXYP010000100.1:0-15241 GCA_964644955.1 uncultured Anaerolineales bacterium
CGAGAGCGGTGACCTTATAGAACGACGCGTCTGGAAACGGAATTGTTTGCGTGGAATCGCCGAGACGCACATCTTAAACTCGTTCCTGCGCGATTTTCACGGGACGCGGGTCCACTTCGATGCCTTTGACGCGTCCGTATTGCGCCAAATGATGAATCATGTTGCCCGCGCCGCAGCCGACGTCGAGAATGTCCAGATTATTTTGTTTGGGCAGCTTTTCCAAAAACGTTTCAATCGCCCACGTGCGCGTGGCAAACCACCAATGTTCGTCTTCGGGAATTGTTTTGGGATACGAGACCGTTTGTGTGTGTTCCATTGCGCTGTATTGTATGCGGCTTGGACAGGGATGCAAGGTGCGGCGATTTGCTCAAGCGTCTAGGGCGACGGGTGAACGGCGCCGCTTGCGGGGACGGGATTGTAACGAATCCGCATTGGCAGTGCCGTTATCAATGCATCGTCAAAATAGACGTTGAACCAATACAGTCCTTCCAAAGTAAATTCAAACGCAAGGTCTGCGACAACATTTTGTCCCGAATCCTCACCGTTTAAATGCGCGGGAATCGTGACGGGTTCGCGGAGTTCGCCGCTCGGCAGTTCCGGAATGATTTTGATAATGTGCCGCCCGCGCGCTTCGCCGGATTTCAGCATCAAAACAAATTTCAGCACATAGGTGAACGGCTGCATTGGTTCGGACAGGTCCGAAACCTGGACGGAATGATTGAGCGTGTCAATAATCCGCAGCAAAGACAAAACGCCGCTCTTGTCTTCCAAAATCATTTCGCAAAAACACGCCGCTTGAATAAAAGGTCCGTTACGCATAAGAACCTACCCCCGACCCTCTCCCGACAACGGAGAGCAAATTCCTCTGAAAAGGAATAGACATTCCGGAATCATTTTTCTGACTCTACCACCATCTTGTCTCCGTCCAAAAAATAGCGAATCGCGCCGCGCTCGTCGGTGCGGAGCAGCGGAAGGTCTTGCAAGAGTTTCAACGTTTCGGGCGCGGGTTTATCGCGCGCGCTCGTGCCGACAAAGAGAATGACGGCATCGGGATTGAGCTGCGCGCGGAATTCCGCTTCCAATTCGTTCGGCAAGACCGCGATGTCAATGTCCGACCACGCGGCATCTTGCAGCAATGCCGCGCGGTCGCTTTTTCGCAGCACGGGCGCAAACAAAAACGAATGTCCGTTCGCAAACATTTCTAACGCCACGTACGATGTGTCCGTTTCGGCGGATGGATACACGACTTGCAGGGTCGCTTCTCCCGCGCGCAGTTTTGTGCCCTGCAGCGCGGGAATGACTTCGCTTTGCTGCGATTGAATCAACTCGCGCCATTTCGGATAACTCACGCCGGGACGCGCGGGTTGTGTCGGCTCGACAATTTGCGCGACGCTGTAACGTTCCAGCACCGCGTTCAGCGATGCCAAATTCTCATCGTCGAGATGCGTGACGATAATGACATCGAGACGTCGGTCCCACGGCGGCAGTTCCGCGCCGAGAAAACTCAACAACGTGCTCGGCTCGCGCGTGCCATTGATGAGAATGCGTTGGTCGTTGGCGGTGCGAATAAAGGTGGCATCGCCGCCGCTCGCGGCGACAAACGAAATGCGCGTGCGCGGGTCACTCGACGCCAGCGCGGTGGTCCAGACAAACATGGTAATCAATGCGAGCAGCGCAATCGCAATCCACACGCGCGACAAAAACAAGCCCGTCGCGCGCTTTACGCCCAAACGCGTGCCGACAAACAACGCGGCATAGAACGCAATCACCAACGGCGCGTCAATGCGCGTCACTTGAAACGAGCCGAACGGAATCGCCGCCGTCGCCTGCACGACCAGAATCGTGTATTGCAAACAAACGTATGCGCCCCACGCGATTACCTGCGCCAACGCGCCAATGACCACGTTGAGAAAGGAAATGCTTTCCAGCCAATTCGCCGCCATTTGCAGCAAGGTCGCCGCGCCGCCGAGGACCATAATGGCGGGCTGCACCGGCAAGACCAAAAAGTTGGTGAGGAAACCGATAAGCGAAACGCGGTGAAAATAAACAATAATGAGCGGCGCAGTGACAACGAACGCCGCCAGCGTCACAATCAACGCGTCTTTGAAAAACTCGACAATCTGCCGCGCGCGCGCATCGTCCACGCGTTTTTTGAGCCAGCCCTCGATGCGATTTTGCAAACGCGGCGCGTAAATCAACAGTCCGAGCGTCGCCAAAAACGAAAGTTGAAATCCAATGTCCCATAACACATACGGATTCAGCAGGGTCATGACAAACGCCGCGATTGCCAACGCGTTGAACGCCCAACTCGTGCGCCCGACATCCAACGCAATCACGACGAGCGAACCCATGATGCACGCGCGCACGACGGACGCAGACGCGCCGACGAGCAAAGTGTATAGGATCAAAAAGAGGATAATGAGTAATGTGGTGAGGTGCCCGGTCAGCAAGGCAAACGCGCGGGTCACGAATCCGGTCGTGGGCGCATTGACGGCGCGCGCTTGCAAGACGTGGGAGGGACGGCGCAAAACGTATGTCAACACACCAATCAAAACCGCGATATTGAAACCCGAAATCGCGATGATGTGCGCGGTGTTGGTGACGCTGAACGCTTCTTTGAGCGCAGGCGGGATGCCGCTGTCATCGCCGAGCAAAATCCCCGTCAAGAGCGCCGCGCTCGGTTCGGGCAAGAGTTGATTGATGGCGGTTTCCGCCGCGTCTTTGAAGGCATACAAACTCGTCCAGAACGCGTCGCCTTTGCCGGATGAAATCGTGTACAAGCGCGCGTTGCGAATCAGGGTGAAAACTTGTTCGCGCGCGAGATATTCGCGATAGGAGAAATCCGCGCCGTCCGGCGGCGTTTCGGGCGCGCCGTCCACTTGCACCTCATCGCCATATTTGACCGGCGTATCGCGCGGCACGGACACGAGCGCGCGCCCATGCACATCGCTCCATCTGCCATTGGTTTGAATTTTGGAAACGTCCACGCGCACCAGCGCTTGCGTCTGGCGCACGCTCGGCTCGGACACGACAATGCCGACGAGCGACGCGCTGCCCTGTTCGTTGAATTGTTTCAACTGCTGTGCCATTTCATCGGGCAGCGCCATTTGCAAGCGCAGCGCGCCGAGAACAAAAAAAACCAAAACGATGTGCCATTTACGCAGGGGCAGATTGCGCCAAAAGAGAAATAGGTAACCGAGCGGCAGCAACAGCAAGAGGAGCCAAACTTGAGTTGGCAGTTTCAAAAACGACGCAGCAAGAATGCCGACGACCCAACCGGCGGCGAGATAAATGAGAATCATGTTTCAACCCGCTGTTTTCCAAACGACCGAGACGCGTTGAAACCGATTTTACTCGCGGATTATGGATTTTGATAGGGGGGGTAAAAACGCGACCGGGATTACACCGGCGCGGCGATCGCGGTTTGCGGATACGCAGCGGCGGCGGGGGCATCGGACGCGGTGAGATGCGTCAGCTGTGCGCTCACGTCCCACAATTTTTTCCACGCGGCGCGGTTGTACGATTTGGCGGAGGATTTGACCGCGCGATTGTGTTCGTCAAAATATGTTCCCGTCACATTTTCAAATTCGGGCGCGAGCGTCAATTGCACATACGACGCCGCCATTTGTTCGGGGGTGATGGAGAATTTACGTTTGATGGTGTACGCCCAACGCATGTATGCAGGAATGGCGCTAATGCGCGCCCACTCGAGTTGAACGTTGGTGACGCGACTGCAATTGACCGTGATGCCCGTGCCTTGCAAACGTTCCGCCAAATCATATGTGAACATCACCTGCGCCAATTTGGAAAGATAGTACGCATGCGTGACGCTGAATTTTTTCTGCCCGTTCAAATTATCAAACTCGATGTCGAGGAACGGGAATGTCATCAATCCCTTGGATGCCACATTCAACACGCGCGCGGGCGCGCCGGCTTTGAGCGCCTCCAGCAGAAGATTCGTCATCAAGAACGGTCCGAGATGATTCGTCGCGAAAATCGTTTCGATGCCGTCAGAGGTGAGACGCGGTTGTTTCATTGTTTGGTCAAAATTCGCGGCGTTGTTGATGAGCGCGTCGAGCCGTTCGTATTTGCGCGTAAAATTTTGGACAAACGCGCGAATCGAATTTTGTTCGGATACGTCGCACACGAACAATTCCACGTTCGTGTTGCCCGTTTGCGCCACAATCTCGCGGCGCGCCGTTTCGCCCGCCGTTTGATTGCGACAGACCATCACGACGGTTGCGCCGCGCGCGGCGAGCTGCTGTGCAGCTGCTTTGCCGATGCCGGAATTGCTGCCGGTGATGATGATTGTTTTTCCCTGTGCGTTTTGATTTTGTGTTTCCATCGTTTTAATCCTTTACATGCGACACTGTGGATGTGAGTGCGGTTGCGAGGAAATCAATCATGGCAGCCATGACGGACGCATAGTGCGTCTCGCCGATTTGATTGCGGTGCAAGGTCAGCAGCGTGACCGCCGAAATAACGCGCGCATACAATACCGGCTCACCGGCAATGATTTCACCCGCCCGTTGTTTTTGTTCCAGATACGGCACGAGCAGGTCGAGTCCGCTTTGATTGCTTTGCGCCAACGCTTCGGGCGGCACGCGTGCCGCGAGCTGCTGCAATTCTTCGGGGTGCGTCAACATGCGCCGCGTCAGCGCGTTCGTTTCCAATTCGCGCACGATTTCGGTCAGCAGCGCGATGATGCCCTGCCGCGCGGTCGGCGCATTGTCCAGTGCGTTTTGGATGTGCGCTTTGATGGCGGGACCGTCCTCCGCGAGGAGCTCGAGATAGAGCGCCTCTTTGGATTCAAACAGCAGATAAAAGCTGCTCTTGGCAATACCGAGCGGCTGCGTGAGTTCGTCCAACGACGTTTTTTTCAAACCTTGCCGCGTGAACAAGTCACGCGCGACGCCGAGCAGTTGTTGGCGCAGTTGTGCTTTTTCGGTTTCCGTAAATGAGCGTGCCATATGCCTGAAAACATAAAAACAATTTGTATTTTTGTTTTTACACGCAAATTATAACCGAGAATTCGCGTTTGTCAATCCTGCCCGCGTCGGCAAGCATTTCGCTGTAACAATGACGCGGCGCGTCAGGAAAAACGTGTGACGATACGGGAATGACCAAGTCCGCGTGCCTTGCGCGATTTATTTTATGTGGCGAGTTTTTTTAACGAATCACGCAACGCAAAAAAAAAAACTCGCGCAGGTACGCGAGTCGTCCCAATCTCAATTTTTTGTCTATGCAACGCGCTTGGTTCAATCCGACGACGCCTGTTTTCGGTTCTTTTTTAGTTTGTGCAGCAATGCCAAACAATTCTTGCAAGTCACCTCCGCAGGATTCTCTGTGGCGATACCTTCCATTTGGGCGCGGTGGGCAGCTTCTTTGTCGCGCGGATTGCACAGTACATTCCCTTCGGCATCAAGAGCATGACGCTCGCGTTTTTGTCGTTTGTCTTTTGACATGAGCAATCACTCTACAATCGCGCGCGGGTCCTCAATGACTCCCGCAATCGCGCTCGCCGCCACCACCGCAGGACTCGCCAAGTAAATCTCCGCGTCGCGCGTACCCATGCGTCCGCGAAAATTTCGATTTGCAGAAGAAATCGTCACTTCATTCGGCGCGGGGATGCCCATGTGATTGCCCATGCACGGACCGCAGCCCGGCACACCAATCACCGCGCCCGCATCGGCGAGCGTTTCGATGTACCCATAACGCAGCGCGTCACGCAATACTTCTGACGACGCAGGAATCACCAACAGCCGCGTGCCTTTTGCGATTTTCTTCCCGCGCACAATTTTTGCCGCAATCGCCAAATCTTCCAAACGTCCGTTCGTGCACGTTCCCAAAAATGCCTGTTGCACGCGCGTCCCGCGAATTTCCGAAAGCGGTTTTACATTGTCAACGGTGTGCGGACATGCAATCATCGGTTCGAGTGTTGACGCGTCGAACGTGTATTCGGCAGTGTAGTGCGCGTCGGGGTCGGGATAAAGAGCATGAGACTGGAGACTGGAGATTAGAGATTGGAGACTAAAGACTGGAGATTGGAGATTCTTTACTCCGTTCGGAATGGCAAGTCTCAAGTCTCTAGTCTCTAGTCTCTTGCCAAGATATTCAAACACTTTTTCATCTGGTGGGAGATACGCATTTTTCGCCCCAAACTCTGCCATCATGTTTGGAATCACCATGCGCGATTCGAGCGACATTTGCGAAATCGCATCGCCGTGAAATTCGACCGAATAGTACAACCCGCCATCCGCGCCGAGGTCGCCGATGATTTTCAAGCACAAATCCTTTGAAGTCACCCAATCACCGAATCGCCCAATCACCGTAATCTTCAAACTCTCCGGTACTCGCAACCAAAGTTCACCCGTCGCCCACAACGCGGCAACTTCGCTTCTGCCGATGCCCGCGCCGAACGCGCCGAGCCAACCAAAATGCGGCGTGTGCGAGTCCGCGCCGAGAATCGTTTGTCCGGGCAACACAATCGCTTCCTCACTCAAGACTTGATGACAGATGCCGCGTCCGACTTCAAAGAAATTTTGCACGCCCATCTCGTCCACGAACTTGCGAACGTCCGCGTGATTTTGCGCGTGCTGTGTTGTCGGGGCAGGGACAGCGTGGTCGAGCGTGATGGCGAGCCGTTCGGGATTTTTGACGCGGGCGACGCCGAGCGCGCGAAAAATTTTCCAAATTGCGGCGGTGTTGTCGTGCGACAAAATCACATCAGGACGCGCGTCCACGATTTGTCCCGCGACGACGGAGGTTTGTCCCGACGCGCGGGCGAGGGCTTTTTCGGCAAACGTTTTACTCATCGGTTGGTTACTCTTGGATTGTGGAAATAAAAAATCCTGCACGGTATTTTAACACGGCGCAGGATTTTTCGACTTGCAGCGAAACCTGATGTTTTTGCGCGCTAACTCCACTGCCACGCGAGCCACACGGTCAGGACATTGAACGCAAGCCCGACGGCGATGAGAAATTTATCATACATGCCGGGATACGTGGGCAAGCCGACAAGATTGAACAGAAAAAAGAAAATCGCGACGATGATGTTTGCCCAGCGATTCACCGGGTTCGCCGTGAACAGCGTGACGAGAATCATCACAATCGGAATTACCATCAAGATCGCGATGCCAAGCATCATGCCCTGCGAGATGGGCTTGCCTGCGATTTCGCCCGCTTTGAAATCTCCGGCAAAGATACGCAGAACATCGCCCAGCAGGTACGTGAGCATCAATGCAATCCAAATGCCCGCGAGTTTGATTTGAATGTCCGGCATTGTTTTCTCCCGTAGGACAAATTTGTAATTTGTCCCATGCAGGTAAATTGCTGCGACGCAATTCGTCGCCATTTGCCTTACACCGTAATAATGACTTTGCCGCGCGCGTGTCCCGCTCCGAGATAACGCATCGCGTCGGCGGTCTGATTCAGCGGATAGCAGCGGTCAATCACGGGTTTGATTTTGCCCGCTTCGATTTGCGTTTTCAGAAATTCCAAATCGCTCGCGCTCGAATGCGCGGACAGGACAAGCATTTTCTTGTCCCCGCGCGAATGCCATTTGCTCCACAACATGCCGTCGAAAATTTGTTTTGAATTGCCGCCTGCCATGATGTACATGCCGCCGGATTTCAGCGCGCGTTTATAGTCGGCAAGCGAGTGAAAACCGTTCACCGCATAAATTACATCGTACTGCGCCCCGGTTTTGGTGAAATCGGTTTTGGTGTAATCGAGCGCCTCATCCGCCCCTAGCGCGCGTGCTTGTTCCAAATTGCGCGTGCTGCACACTGCGGTCACGTGCGCGCCGTACATTTTGGCGACTTGAATCGCGAATGTGCCGACGCCACCCGCCGCGCCTTGCACCAAAACGGATTGTCCCGCCTGCACCTTTGCCAAATCGCGCAGACCTTGTAACGCGGTGATGCCCGCCATCGGTACCGCCGCCGCTTGCTCGAACGAAAGATTTGTCGGTTTGTGCGCCAACAATGTTTCGGGCACGCTCACATACTCTGCGCAGCCGCCGCCGCCCACATTGCCAATCTCGGAATAAATCTCATCGCCGACATGAAACTGCTTGACGTTTTTGCCGACTGCTTCAATGACTCCGGCAATGTCCGCGCCCGGCTTGCCATTCTTTGGTCTGAGGAATCCTCCGCCCATCAGACGCACGAGGAAAATATCGGCGGTCAAGAGATGCCAATCGTATTGATTCAGCGATGCCGCATGAATTTTGACCAAGACCTCATCATCTGTGGGCGTCGGTTTTTCGATTTCGCGGAGTTCGAGTACATCAGGTTGTCCGTACTTTTCGTACACAATCGCCTTCATGAATTTCCTCCAATGTGATATTGCGATATTAGTTTTACTGTGCGGGCTGATAGCGCGCCACACCCGCTTGGGATGACCCCGCAGCGATGGCATCGGCATTGAATCCTTTGACGATGAGCCAAACCGCCAGCACCATTTCTTGCAAGGCGATGGGAAGACTCAAAACGAGCTGGGGCGCTGACATGGGAGCGATGAGCTGAAACATTCCCAACAACCCTGCGGCGAGCCACACCACGGCGGCAATCAAACCCCAATCGGATAACCAGCGCGGGATGAGCTTGGATTGATACAACACAGCATAAAACATCAGCGCGCCCAGAGGGAAAACAATTTCCAAAATAGAGCGAATCGAATCCTGTGCCGCGAGTACGAGAGCGCCCAAAGCTTGCAAGCCGGAAGCAGCCGGGACGCCGCTTTGAACATAACTTTGACTTGCATTTATCAATACCAACCAACTGATTGCCATAGCCATGTAGGTAACTGTCTCGAGCGCGCCCCTGAAAACAACATACCCGAGTGCCAGAACTTGATTGTATGTTTTCAAAATGGGATACATCAGGACCGGCACCATTGCCAGCGCCAAGCCCATTGTCAAGACAAGCAGCGCGCCGAAGATGACTTGATTGGCATTGGCGGAGCTTTGAACGAGATCATCCGGCGCATCCACGATGGGCAGAGCCACACTCACACTCAGGATGCCTGCCGCGGTTCCGATGATGTACAAAACTCCCACAGCAATGGCGGTGATTCGATACACGTTCATTTTTGTTCTCCTTTGCTTTTTGCAATTTCACCTTGGACGTTTGCCGTTCCCACCGGTTGGCGTTCCACGCGCTGAACCGAGACCAGCGTCATTCCCAAGTCGCGCACTTTTTTTAATATGCCGTACAGCGCGGCTTGGTCAATGACCGCGCCGCTCAATACGGTATCGCCATTGTCCTGCGGCACAATCGTCACGCCGTCGAACCAGTCTGCCCACTGCGAACCGAGATGTCCCGCAATCCTGATTTGATAGACTGTGGGTTGACTTGGGACCGATTGAGGGATGCGTTCGTTTGACATTAATTTGACTCAGCGCCCAAAGCCCGCAAGTCTCCCGCTTTGACAGCGAGCGCTGAAGCGGTCTGGCATCCCACGATTGCGGGCGCCTCGTGAATGAGTTCATCATTCTCCAAAGCTGCCACCATGAACAGAGCATAATCCACGCGGCGAGTCCTGTTGCTCGCGAGAATGGGATCGCCCACATGCTTGCTCCACACCGGCAGCCCTTGGCTCGCACCCTCTTCGAGGTCGCTTCCGCGAACCACTGTCCATAAAGTGTTACTGGCAAAAATGCGCCGACACGCTTCAATCTGGTCATCCAAATCAATGATGCGGGTTAATCGCCCAAACCAGCGGACGAATGTCTCTTGATTTTTCAAAGACTGGGAGAATGCATCTTTGCCATCACGCGTGATATGCCACCCACAAGAAAAGATGAGGCGCGCGCCCGGCTGCGCGTAGTCGAGGACCGCCTGTGCTGTTCCCGACGAGTAATGATTCGCCCCCCAAGGCACCAGCACGGTAAGCACTCCGTCAGACCCTGCAACCGCTTTCTTGATAACCTCGCGGTCGTTCGTAGCGCCGGGAATAATTGTGATGCGCCCCCGGAACGCGTCGAGTTTGCCTACGCTGCGTTCTCGACATACACCGACGACCTCGTAGCCCCGACCCAGCGCGTGCTGTACCATGTACTGCCCAAGTTTACCGGAAGCTCCCACGATGCAAACCCTTTTCATTTGAACCTCTTTTCGCAGTGAACATAACTGGTTATGCCACTTGCTTGATGCACAAGTAGCATACCAAGAATATGGTATTCGTGGGGAGATACTAAAGTATTGTTTGCAGGGGGTTGCGGGTATTGTTGTGAGGAATGTGGTGTAGGGGCGAAGCATTGACATTCACAGCCGCGAATCGAGTCACCGGCGCGCGTGTCACTGCTTCGCCCCTACTGTACCAACCCCAACGCGCGGGCGCGCGCAACCGCTTCGGTGCGGTTCTTGACTTGGAGCTTGTCAAAGATAACGCGATTGTGTCCTTTGACGGTGCTTAGCGCGAGGAATAAACGTTCGCAGATTTCTTGATTGGAATATCCTTGCGCAATCAATTGGAGGATTTCCATTTCGCGTTCTGTCAACATCTCGAGCATTTTGGAATTTCGATCCCTCACATCTGTTCGGGACAAGTTTTCGATTTTCGATTGTGTAGAGTCTATTGATTTCGGAAATGCCAAAAGAATTCTTTCCACATAGCTTTTTAGTTTTTGGTCCTGCGTGCGCGCGTGAAAATCTGCAAGCAGCGCGCGCATCGGCTCGCCTTCATCCACAAAGAGGCGCATAAAGCCGCCCGGCTCTGCCAATGCCAACGCCTTGCCCAGCAGTTCCAAACTTTTTTCGCGTTCTTGCGAGTTCAACGCGATGGCTTGCAAAACCAAAACTTTCAACTCTTGATCTGCCCAACGTTTGGCTTGCACAAAAGCGCGATATGGCTCCAGCATGGCGAACGCGGCGGGCGCGTCGGCTTGTGCCAGGAGGACGCGCGCGCGAATCATCGGCTGTTCGATGTTCTCCGCCAACTGCGCGGCAGCGACAACGTTGCCCTGATAGAGCAGGGTCAAAACTTGCGCCGCGGCGATTTCCGGCAGCTGCACCCCAAAATTTTTTGCGCGCGCGTCTTGCTCTGCGCGCGCCAACAACTCCAGCGCGCCGAATCCGTCGCCGCGCGCGAGTTGGAGGCGCGCGAGAAACACTTGACTTACAAGGTAGCGGTCAATGACCTTGTCGTATTGGCGCGCGAGTTCAAGACTCTTGTCGGCGTGAAATTGCGCCGCGTCCAAATCGTTCCATTCGTAATAGATGCGCGCGAGACCCAACCGCGCGTCAGACGCGAACGCGAGCGCGGGTTCTCCCGCGAGCTGTAACGCGTGCTTGTATGTTTCGACTGCCGCCGCGAGTTTGTTGTCCACTTCTTGCAGGGTGGCTAAGGTGCTGGTTGCCAAGAGCAGCGAAAAATTACTCGCTGATGCTTGCGCCAGTTTCATGGCTTGGTTCACCGCGTCGCGGGCGGCGGCGCGCTCGCCTTGAAAAAAATATGCGATACTCTGCGCCCATTGCGCCGAAGTGCGGTCAGGCAAGTTGTCCGGCGCGAGATATTCTAACGCGCGCCGCGACTGGACGAGAATATTTTCCAGCTCGTAACGCGTCAGCGCCAATGTCGCGCGCGCGGTGGCAATGCGCCCGATGAGGTTGCGCGTCTTGTCCGTTAGTTCCGCACCTTGCAGTCCGTCTTCAGCCGCTTGCAGTTTTTCTTGAACGCCGGTGGTGATGCCAAGAATCAATGACAGCGCGGCGGAACGCCACCACAACGCGGGGCGCGCATCCAACACGTCCTTTGGCAAAGAATTTAACCAATCCAAAATCGTGTTCACGGCGCCGGGAAAGTGGAGCGGCATCTGTTCACTCTCAATCAAACGCGCCGCGCGCTCGATATCGTTCGCCGCCGCCGCGTGCTGAAACGCTTCGACAAGCATGTCATTGTTTTCGTACCATATACTCGCGCGTTGATGCAGTGTCGCGATGTCGTTTGTGTCCGTCGGCGAGTCGGCAAATTTCTGCCGCAAACGTTGGCGCAATAAATCCGCAAAGAGACGATGATAGCGATACCAATGACGTTCATTGTCCAACGGAAAGAGAAAAAGATTTACGCGTTCGAGATGTGACAAAATCTCTTTGCTCGTTCCGGCGCGCATGTTCAACACCGCGTCACACAAAGGTCCGCAGAGACGTTCGAGGATCGAGGTATTCAGCAAAAAGGTTTGAATGTCAGTGGGCTGCTGCTGCAAAACTTGTTCGAGCAAATAATCCAACACGAAACGATGGCTGCCGGTAAACGATTGGATAAAATTTTCCGTGTCCGTCTGCCCGCGCACAGAGAGCGCCGCGAGCTGCAAACCGGCAACCCAACCTTCGGTGCGCGTCTCGAGCGCTTGAATATCTTGCGCCGCTAAATCTAGTCACATCACCTGATTCAAAAATTCAGCTGCTTCGGAAAACGTAAAACGCAAGTCAACGGCGCGCAGTTCCATCAATTCGTCGCGCGCGCGCAACTGCGAAAGCGGGAGCTGCGGGTCTTGACGCGTGGCGATGACGAGATGCATTCGCGGCGGCAGGTGCGCGAGCAAAAAAGTGAGCGCATGGTCCACCTCGACCGAATCAATAAAGTGATAATCGTCCAAAACCAAAATGAAATGTTCGGGGATGACGGCAATTTCATTCAGCAAGACGGTGAGAATCGCTTCCGTTGGCGGCGGCTGCGGCGCTTGCAGGACTGCCAAAACGCCTTGACCAATCTGCGGCGCAAGCGTTTGCAGTGCCGCGACGAAATATGCCAAAAAGCGCGCGGGCGTGCTGTCACTTTCTTCCAGCGACAACCATGCAACTTTGTAAGAATGAGGGATGAAGGATGCAGTATGAAGGATTGCTCCCGATTCATCGTTCACCCTTTCGTCTTTAACTCTTTGATGAACCCATTCCGCGAGGAGCGTCGTTTTGCCGAAACCGGCGGGGGCAGAGAGGAGCGTCAGCTTGCGGCGCAGCGTCTCGTTTAACTGCGCGTTCAAATGCGGGCGCACGACAATCTTGTGTCGTGATTGTGGAATGTAGAGTTTCGTTGCCAGAATTGGCGCAGACATGCGGCGATTATAGAACACGCGCGCATCCTTGTAAATTGCGCGTCGCTCCGAAAAATGTTTCCGTGATGTCAAGTGCGGGTGGCTCAAACGAAAACGACCCGTGTTTTTCAACAGGTCGCTTTTCTACTTCTCACAGCTGCTTTACCAAGTGTTTTCCATTTGACGCCGCAAACGAAATGCGATTACCGCTCTGCGGCTCGTCGTCCGTTAGCGCTTGTCCATCGTCTGTTTCCGCCCAGCGATGCAGTAGCTCATCCACATCATTCAAATCAATCGGCTTGATGTCCGCCAGCGCCTTGACCTCTTGCGTCACCAATTTGATTTGGGCGTCGGTGAGTTCCAGCCCGAGTTGTTCCGCGCGGTCTTTGATCGCGTTCCAGCCCGTGAGTTTGTGCGCGATGGAAATGTAACGCGTCATGCCGAAATCTTGCGGGTCCAGAATTTCATACGTTTCGGGTTTGTTCAAAATCGCCTTGGCGTGAATGCCTGCTTTGTGCGTGAACGCGGTGACGCCCGTAATGTAATTGTTGAACGGAATCGAAACGCCGACCATTTCCGCGACGAGTTGGTCAATCTTGTGCAGTTTCTTGAGTTTGTATTTCTTTTTCGTCGCCGCTTTGTTGTGCGCGTACATGCGCGCGACGAAACCGCCGAGCGGCGTAATGCCGTTGCGTTCGCCGATGCCCAACACGCTCGTGTCGATGTGCGTGGCGCCGCCCTCCAATGCCGCAAAGGAATTGGCAATCGCGCAGCCCGTGTCATTGTGTCCGTGAAATTCAATGTCCGCATTTGTCACGCGCCGCAAACTGCTGACGAGTTGATACACGCGCGTTGGCGTTGCAACACCAACGGTATCCGCGATGCCCAAACGATTGACGACGCCGAGTTTGTCCACCGCAAGATAGACGCGAAACAAATCGCGTTCCTCACTGCGAAACGAATCTTCGGTGCTGAAACGGAGTTCAATGTCCGGCGCTTGCGCGCGAATCCACGTCAACACCTCGCTCGCAATGTCAATGATTTCGTCAATGCTCTTGCCGTGCGAAAATTGACGCAGCATCGAAGACGTGCCAATGACGACATCGAGTCCGTCCACGCCCGTATCGAGCGCAATCGCCGCGTCGTCCTTGTGACAGCGAATGTGCGTGAGGATGCGCGCTTTGTGATTGCGCCGCGCGATGGTCTCACAATCATCGCGGCTTTGCGGCGACGCAAGCGGCGACGTGAGTTCCAAGTACTCGACGCCGAATTCATCCAGCGCGTCCGCGATTTTTAATTTGTCGTCCGTCGTAAAATTCGCGCCGACGAATTGTTCGCCTTCGCGCAACGTGGACTCGATAATGTTGAATTTTTCGAGAGACATGGTTGCAGGTATCGGATAGTAGGTAGCAAGGTAGCAGGTTCGTAATCTGCTACGTGCTACTTGCTACGAATTCCCTTTCTTGTTCCGCCAACACACTTTCAATCGCATCCATCGCCGTATCCAACTCTTGCTTTTCAATCACCAACGGCGGCAGCATCCGCAAAACATTCGGACCGGCGGGCAGTGCCAACACGCCGCGTTCCATCAACGCTTGCAATACGGGCGTCACTTTGATTTTCAATTCCACACCGAGCATCAAACCCAACCCGCGCACGTCGCGGATCAACGGCGACTCGATGCGTTTCAATCGCCCGAGCGCGTATTCTCCAAGTTCCGCCGCGCGCTGTGGCAAATTTTCTTCCAGCAATACATCAATCGTCGCGTTCGCGGACGCGCAAATCAACGGATTGCCGCCGAACGTGCTGCCGTGAATTTGCGGCTCGAGTTTGCGAATGCGTTCGGAAATCAACACCGCGCCCATCGGCAGACCGCCCGCGATGGATTTCGCAACGCTGATGAAATCGGGTTCGATGTCGTAATGTTCCGCCGCGAACATTTTGCCCGTACGTCCAAAGCCCGTTTGAATCTCGTCGAGAATGACGAGCGCGCCGCGTTCGTGCGCGAGTTTGGCGATGCCTTCAATAAATGCGCGCGAGCCGGGGCGCACCCCCCCCTCGCCTTGCACAATCTCCAAAATCACCGCTGCCGTATTTTCGTCAATCGTCTGCGCGGCTTTTTCCAAATTGTCATACGGAATAAATTTGAAACCCGGCACGAGCGGCGCGAACGGTTCGCGATATTTTGGTTCCCACGTCGCGCTG
>CAZXYP010000101.1:0-9438 GCA_964644955.1 uncultured Anaerolineales bacterium
GCGGTGGATTATTTGACGCGCGCGTTGGCGTTGACTACCGACATACAGTTCACGGAACGGTACACGATCTTGAGCGCGCGGGCGCGCGTGTTCGATGTAACCGGTGAGCGGAACGCGCAGCGCGCAGACCTCGACGCGCTGGAAGACATTACACAAACGCTCGGCAACCCTTTTCAACACCTGAGCGTGCTCCTGGAACAAGGTTGGCTGGCGGAACGGCTTGCTGAACACGAAACCGCGCGCGCGGCAATTCGTCGGGTGCAAGCGGGCTTGACGCAGCACGCGCTTGCAGCCAATGAACACGCGCAGTTGGAAATTGAAGTCCGCTTGCTGGAAGGAGTGGTCTTGTGGCAGCAAGGCAATGTCGCCGCGGCACGTCCGTACATGAAACAGGCGCTGGAGCTTGCCGACGCGTTGGGCGACCGCAATGAACAATCGCGCGCGCGCGGTTTTTTTGCTCAAGTCTTGCGCGAGATGGGCGACTATACGTCGGCGGAGCAAAATTACAAACAACTCTTGGAGTACGCGCACTCGATTCGGGACAAACGCCGCGAATGGTCCGCGCTCACGACGTTGGGCCTGATTGCCAATGCACGCGGCGATTTCGCATCGAGTCTCGCGCGCTACACCGAAAGTTTGAACCTCGTTCGCGAAATCGGTGATCGGCAGGGCGAAGGACTCGTGCTGTCCAATTTGGCGCAGGCGCATTTGGAACAAGGTTCCTATGACCGGGCGCTGGAGATGGGCATCCAAGCGCGCGCCATTGCCAATGCCATTGGAGACCGACGAGGGGTTTGTCGGATTGAGCTCAATCTCGGCGAAACGTTTCGTTTGCTCGGACAATACGCCACCGCCCTGGCACACACCGCCGACGCGCTGACAAGAGCCACTGACCTGGAGGACCTGCTCTATCAAGCCGGTGCTATTACCAACACCGCCGCCATTCAATTGGACCAACGCGACATTGCGCGCGCCCAAAATTCAAGCGCGAATGCGTTACGCCGCGCCCATGCCATCCACAACGGCGAACTGACAAGTTTTGCGCTCAACCTGTTGGGGCAAACGCAGCTCGCGTTGGGCGAACTTGCCGCCGCGCAAGAGTCTTTTATGGACGCATTAACCATCTGGCAAACCCTCGAGCCGTCGCCCTACCGCTTGCAAACCCACGCGGGGCTGGCAGAAATTGCGCTGCGCCAAAATGATTTTGTGCGAGCCAGAGCCGAATGTGATGCAATCTTTGAATTTCTCAAGGCGCATCCGAATCGTCAAGGCGACCCGTCCGCGCTTGCCGCGCTGCTCACGTGTTATCGCGTGTTGTTTGAGATGAACGATGCCAACGCGCGCGCCGTTTTGGACGACGCGTACGCGCAGCTGCAAACGCGCGCCGAAAAAATTTCGAACGCGCAGCTGCGCCAATCCTTTCTTGAAAACGTGCCGGCGAACGCCGAGATTGCGCGCGCGTGGAAGGCGCTGCAATCCTGACACACGAATATGCCCATGAAATTTTTTTTGCGCGCCGCCTTGCTTGTTTGCGGCATGACATTTTTTTATAGCGCGTTCAGCGTCGCGCACGCTGCACCGCACGCGAATACATATTATGTTGCCGCCGACGGCGCGGACACGAATCCCGGCACGCTCGCCGCGCCGTGGCGCACAATTCAACACGCGGCGGATACGCTCGCCCCGGGCGATACCGTGTATGTGCGCGGCGGAATCTATCACGAGCGCGTGCGCGTCACGCAATCCGGTACCAACGGCAACTTGATTACGTATGCGGCGTACGCGAATGAAACACCGATTCTTGACGGCACGGGACTGCGCGTGAGAAACGGTTGGGACGCGCTGGTACGCATCCAAGACGCGAGCTTTATTCGCTTTGAGGGTTTCGAGATTCGCAATTTCAAAACGCGCCGCGTGAATCGCGTGCCGATTGGGATTTTGGTTTGGGGCGCGGGTTCGTATATCGAACTGCGTCGGAATCGCATACACGACATCAAAACAAATTTTCAGGATGTGGACGGCGGCGACGCGCACGGCATTGCCGCCTATGGCACGCGCGCGCCGCAATCCATCAACCATCTTGTGATTGACGGCAACGAATTGTATGCGCTGAAACTCGGCTCGTCCGAAGCGTTGGTCGTCAATGGCAATGTCGAACAGTTTGAAATTACAAACAATGTCGTGCATGACGTGAACAACATCGGCATTGACGCGATTGGCTTTGAAGGCGTCGCGCCCGATGAAGCATACGACCAAGCGCGCGACGGGGTGATTGCGGACAATGTGGTGTACAACATTGACTCGTTCAAAAATCCCGCGTATCAGGGCGAACGCAGTGCGGGTTGCATTTACGTGGACGGCGGCACGCGCATCGTCATCGAACGCAACACCGCCCATCACTGCAACATCGGCGTCGAATTGGCGAGCGAACATCGCGGCAAAGCGACGAGTTACATCACGCTCCGCAACAATTTTATTTATCAAAACAGCGAAGGCGGCATTTTTATCGGCGGCTATGATCGGCAGCGCGGGCGTACCGAATACTGCAACATCGTCAACAATACGCTGTTGGATAACGACACACGCGCGCAAGGCAACGGCGAACTGTATTTGCAATTCGACACGCGTTACAACGTCATTCGCAACAACATTTTTTACGCGGGCGCGCAGAATTTGTTTATCGGCAGTTGGAGCAAAAAAATGACGGGGAACGTCGTGAACAACAATTGGTATTTTACGCACGGCGCGGGCGAATGGCAGTGGCGGAAAACGTATTACAGTTCGTTCGCCGCGTATCAAAGCGCAACCGGCAACGACACGAATTCAGTCCACGCGGTTGACCCGTTACTGCAAAATCTCGTGCCCCCCGATTTGCATCTGCAAAACAATTCGCCCGCGATGGACGCAGGCACGAGTTTGAACGAAGCGGGTGCGACGGATATTGACGGACAAGCGCGATGGCAAGGCGCGGGCATCGAAATCGGCGCGGATGAAGTGAAATAAAATTGCGGCACAGTGAATTGTGCCGCAATTCTTTTTTTTACACACCCGCCGCCGCGTTCAACCAATCATTCAGCGGTTTGAGGAGGCGAAATGTTTGCACGACGCGCTTGGTTAAATCGGGCGCAACAATTTCGGCATCGGTTAATCCAACCGTCGCGGTAAAATGTTTGTGGCGCAACAGGTCGGCGGCGGGATGGTCGGCAGGAAAACCTTTCGGCGCGGTCTTGAGCATGTCATAATCATCCAAGCCCCCAAACGTTTTCTTGAACGCTGTTTTCTTCAAAATGGCGCGCAGTGAATCCGCATCCGCGTCAATCGCGCGGCGAAGCTTGAGCAAACGCGCCGCGTCGGGCATGTACATGCCGCCGCCCATTACGCTCTTGTCCGGTTCCAAATGCACATAATATCCCGCGCGCGGGCTGTTGCGTCCGCCGCGCGCCAGCACCGCCGCCATCGCGATTTTGTACGGCGATTTGTCCGCCGAAAAACGCACGTCGCGGTGGATGCGAAACATGCAATCGCGCGGCTGCACATCGCCCAAATCTTCGCAGCGATTGAATTGGAGAATCAGTTCCTCGACAAACCCTTCAAACGCCGCGCGCGCCGCATCGTATTCGGCGCGGTGCGCGTGAAACCATTCGACATTGTTGTTGTGCGCGAGTTGGCGCAAAAATTTGAGCGTCGTATCCAATTGCGGTTTCATCTCGCATGTCCTTTGCGTACAGAATTTGGATTACTGCTTTGCCGCTGTTTCGATGTCGTCCAAATCGGAAATTTGCAGCATCAACGCGTCCACCGAAACGGTCAACTCGCGCAGGGAATATGCAAGCGAAATCAACAGCAGCGCCAAACTCGCGCCAAAAATCCACGTCGCCGCGTCGCGCAGCCCCGCAAACAATAGAAACATCGAAAGCACACAGCCGAAAAAACTTGCGACACCAAAAATCTGCATCCAGCGAATGATGCCGATGCGGTACCGCAAATTCAGCAATTGTCCTTTGAGACGCGCATCCGGCGCGGCGCGATATTTGGCGTACAAATCGCGCGTGAGATTGGCGAGCGACAAAAAACGATTCGTGTACGCCAGCAGCAGCAGCGAAATTGCCGGAAAGAGCAGCGCGGGTGTAGTCAGGGTCAATTCCATAATGCATGTATTATAACGCGCATTTGGATTCTGCTTGACAAGCGCTATCGGCTGTGGCACGATAAACACATGGAGACGGCATTGTATCTCAAAGGGGCGCGGCTTGTGACGCCCGCTGCCGAAATCGAAAACGCTGCGTTGGTCGTCGAAAACGCGCGGTTTGCCGCCGTAGGCCCGTCCGCTGAAATCACCCCCCCCCCCAACGCGCGTTCGCTCGACGTGTCGCAATTCATCATCGTTCCCGGGTTCATTGATTTGCAATGCAACGGCGGTTTCGGACACGACTTTACCGCGCATCCCGAAACGATTTGGCGCGTCGCGCAAGAATTGCCGCGTCACGGCGTCACCGCATTCTTGCCAACCATCATTACGTCGCCGGCGGAAACGATTTGGCACGCGCAAAACGTTCTGCGAAACGGCGCGCCGGAAAATTTTCGCGGGGCAACGCCGCTTGGTTTGCATCTCGAAGGTCCGTTTTTGAATCCGCACAAACGCGGCGCACACAATGCCGCACACATGCGTTTGCCGGATGTGAATTTTGTGCGCGATTGGTCGCCGCAGAACTGTGTCCGCCTCGTCACGCTCGCGCCCGAACTGCACGGCGCATTGCAAGTCATTCACGCGTTGTGCAAACAAAACATCGTCGTCAGCGCGGGACATTCAATGGCGACGTATGGCGAAGCATTGCACGCCTTTGACGCGGGCATTACGTACGGCACGCACTTGTTTAATGCGATGCCGCCAATCGAACACCGCGCGCCGGGACTCGCCATCGCGTTGTTGAACGATGCGCGCGTCACCGTCGGCATCATTCCTGACGGCGTTCACGTGCATCCCGCGCTGATTGATTTGGCAATGAAACAGAAAACGCCCGCGCGCTTGAACGTCGTCACCGATGCAATGGCGGCGCTCGGGATGCCGCCCGGAAACTATGTGCTGGGTGAGGCGCATGTGCATGTGGACGAAACGTCCGCGCGTTTGCACGACGGACGTTTGGCGGGCAGTATTCTCAACATGCGCGATGCGCTCGTCAATCAAACGCGTTTTGCGCACAGTTCTTTGCGCGACGCGTTGGCGACCATGACGACGACGCCTGCGCGCGTTCTGCATCTCGAAAACGAACGCGGCAATATCGCGCTCGGTTACGTTGCCGATTTGGTTTTACTCGCGTCTGATTTGCGCGTCATTGCGACGATGGTGCAAGGACAATGGGTGTGGCATGATGCGAATGCCATTGCGCTGTAACGCGGAGCAAAACAACGATGGCAGAGATTCTTGTGCTGGGCAGTCTCAATATGGATTTGATTGTGCGAACGCCGCGCTTGCCCGCGCCGGGCGAAACGATTTTAGGCACGACGTTCACAACTGCGCCGGGCGGTAAAGGCGCGAATCAAGCCGTCGCCGCCGCAAAACTCGGCGCGCCCGTGAAAATGCTCGGACGCGTCGGCGCGGATGATTTTGGCAAAGTCCTGCGCAGCAACTTGAGCGCGGTCGGCGTGGATACACAGTATCTCGTCACGGACACCGAAGCGGCGACGGGCATTGCTTCGATTTGGGTGGACGACAAGGGGCAAAATTCCATCATTGTCGCGCCGGGCGCGAATGGGCGCGTCGGACGCGCGGATGTGGATGCCGCCGCGGTCGCGTTCCGGAATGCCCGCGTCATCGTGGCGCAATTGGAAATTCCCCTCGACGCGGTGCAGTATGCGTTTCAACTCGCGCGCAAACACAACCAGCTGACCATTTTGAATCCCGCGCCCGCGCAGCCGCTGTCGCGGAAAATTTTGGAACTTGTGGACGTTGTGATTCCCAACGAGACCGAAGCCGCGCAGTTGACGGGGATGCAGGTGCAAGATTTCGAGAGCGCGCAAAACGCGGCGAATGTGTTGAAACAAATGGGCGCGCGGCGTGTGTTGATCACGCTCGGCGCGCAAGGCGCGGTCATTCTCGACGACGACACACCCGCGCAAGCCATTGCGCCGTTTCCGGTCCAGGTCGTGGATACGACGGCAGCGGGCGATGCGTTCGTCGGCGCGTTGGCAGCTGCGTTGGCGCGCGACAAAGATTGGAACACGAGTCTGCGCGAAGCGAGCGCGGCAGGCGCGTTGGCGGCGACCAAACTTGGCGCGCAGCCGTCCTTGCCGACACGCGCGGAATTGGATGCCTTCTTGCCATAGGCACGTCTGAATGCGTTGCTACAATCGGAATCACCATGTCAAACATCAAAAAAATAATCAATGACCCGCGCAATGTCGTCCCCGAATTAATCGAGGGAATGGTCGAAGCGTACAACGGGCGCGTCACATTGCTGCCGAACGGATTTGGTTTGGCAAAAACCGAAATTCCCGACGGCAAAGTCGCGCTGCTGATTGGCGGCGGCAGCGGACACGAACCGTTGTTTCACGGGTACGTCGGCGACAACATGGCGGACGGCGCGGCGTGCGGTTACATTTTCACCTCGCCCACACCCGACGTCATTTTGGAAGCGACGCGCGCGGTGCATCGCGGCAGCGGCGTGCTGTATTTGTACGGTAATTACGCGGGCGATAATTTGAATTTTGATATGGCGGCGGAATGGGCGCACGCCGAAGGCATTCGCGTCGAGACCGTGCGCATTTGGGACGACATTGCCTCCGCGCCGCCGGAACGCGCGAGCGAACGGCGCGGCGTGGCAGGAGATATTTTCGTCATCAAAATCGCGGGCGCGGCGGCGGCGACATTAAAAACGCTGGATGAAGTTGCACGCGTGACCGCGAAAGCGCGCGATCGGACGCGTTCGTTGGGCGTCGCCGTCAAGGCGGGTTCGTTACCCGAATCGGGCAAAGCGACGTTTGAATTGGACGACGACGAAATTGAAATCGGCATGGGCGTTCACGGCGAGCCGGGCGTGTCGCGCGAAAAAATTCTGCCCGCCAACGCGTTGACGGCAAAAATGATGGAGCTGCTTTTGGCAGATTTACCGTTTCAACGCGGCGACGAGGTTTGTTTACTGTTGAACGATTTGGGCGCGACGACACAAATGGAATTGCTGATTGTAAATCGCAAGGTGCGCGAAATTTTGCGCGCGCGCGAAATTCAAGTGTATGACACCCTCATCGGCAGTTTTGCGACGACGCAAGAGATGGCGGGCTTTTCGATTACACTCATGCAGCTCGACGACGAATTGAAAATGTATTACAACATGCCGTGCCGTTCGTTGGGGTTGACGCGGTGGTGATACCATCGAATTGAATTCGACGGCAAAACAAGGCACTACAAAAAAACAGGGCGCGTAAAAAAATCCTCAGCGTGAGCTGAGGATTTTTTCATACATACTTTTTGAACCAATCTTGCGCGAGCGGCGGCGCGTGAAAAAATTCGCGCCACGATTTGCCGTGTCGGATTGCAAGCGCGGATAATTCTTGGACACGCTGCGCGCCGAGCGTTTGCACAAAATTTGTGCGCGCCGCGCCTTCCAAATCAGACGCTTCTTGCCAAATCGCGCGTCCGCCGACAAAACCCGACGCGCCCGCTTGACACGCGATTTCCACTTGCCGCTTGAAGGTCGCGTAATCTACGCCCGCACTCAACAACGTCCACGGACGCGGCAACGCTTGCGACAATTCCACGCACGCGTCGTACCAAACGTTTTCGTCCGACTCCAAACGCACGTCTATCGGAAATTCCAATTTCATAATGTCGGCACCCAGGTCACTGATGCGCTGCGCGTTTTCGATGACGGCGCGGCGGCGTTGGGACGGTTCAAGCCCGTAATGAATCGGCTCGGCAAACAACGGAATATCGTACTGCGCGCATTGTTCCACCAGATACTTGACAATCGCCTCTTCACGCGCGGCGCGCGCGGCATCATGGCGATTGTAATAAAAATAAAATTTGATGCCCGCGACGCCGATGCGTTTCGCTTGCGCGATACTCCAGCCCGGCGTCAAGACGCTGGTCGTGCCGGCATCCGCCGACGCGGACCCTTCGTCTTCCACCGGCGCCATCAAACCGACGTTGCCCGGCACGGCATGGTCACGAATCGCCGCGCCGATGCCGTAGGTCGGGTCGAGCAGCACCGCGCTCGCGTGCGGCGCGAGATGCCGCACGATTTCCATTTTCGTCTGCACCACCGCTTCAAACGGTGCGCTCGCCCACGCGTCACCCCAAAAAATGCGGCGCAGGGATACATCGTGGTCGAGCGCGAGAATGGTAAAAACATTTTGCGCCGTCGAGAGCGTCGAGAGCGCGCGGATTTTTCCGAGAGAGAGTTCCATTTTTGCCCTTTATTCGTGCAGCAGATTCAAAAAACGCTCATAGGCGTCGTCCCAGACCGCGCGCGTGCGCGGTTCAAACGTCAGCACGTCGAACGATTGGCGAATAATGTGGCGTCCCTGTTCGAGCGAAGCAATGTCGCCGAGCGCAAGCATTTGCATCAAGACATTGCCCAACGCGGTGGCTTCAATCGGTCCGGTCATGACATACCTGCCCGTCGCGTCCGCCGCGAACTGCGACAATAATTTATTTTGCGTGCCGCCGCCGACGATATGAATCACGTCCAATGTTTTGCCGAGCAGCATTTCGAGGCGTTCCAACTGCACGCGATATTTCAACGCGAGACTTTCGAGCGCGCCGCGAATCACCGCGCCGTGGTCTTGCGGCACCGGTTGATTCGTATCGGCGCAGTATTCGGCAATGCGCGCGGGCATGTCGCCGGGGCGCAAAAACAAACCGTCGTCGGGGTCAATCAACGAGCGAAACGCGGGCGCGCGTTCCGCGAGCGCGACCAAATCCGCGTACGATAAATCTTGTCCCGCACTGCGCCACGCGCGGCGACATTCCTGCACAATCCACAAGCCGGATAAATTTTTGCTCAAGCGAAACGTATCGTTGACGCCGCCTTCGTTTGTAAAGTTGAAACGCAAACTCGCCGCGTTAATGACCGGCTCGCGCACGCTCGTTCCCAACACCGACCATGTACCGGAACTGAGCCACGCGTGCGCGTCCTCTTGGGCTGGCACCGCCGCCACCGCCGAACCCGTATCGTGACACGCAGGCGCGACGACCATCACATTTTGCAGACCGACCTGTTCCGCCACACGCGCGTCGAGCGCGCCCAATACGGTCCCCGGCGCAATGATTTCGGGAAACAGCGCGGTCGGAATTTCCAATGTCTGCAACAAATCAAACGCCCAATTTTTGGCGCGCGGGTCATAGCATTGCGTCGTCGTCGCGTTCGAAAATTCACACACCTTGCGTCCCGTCAACCAAAAATTGAGCAGGTCGGGCATCATCAAAAAGGTGGCGGCTAT
>CAZXYP010000101.1:9448-15044 GCA_964644955.1 uncultured Anaerolineales bacterium
TCGCGTTTTCCAACGCGGGCGCGTGCTGCGTTTGCATGGCAAACAATTGATACAGCGTATTGATTTCCATGAATTGAATACCGGTGTGGTCGAACACCGTTTCGCGCGGCACGCGTTGAAACACCGCCTCCATCATGCCAATCGTGCGTTCATCGCGATAATGAAACGGATTGCCCAACAACTCATCGTCGCGTCCGAGCAGCGCAAAGTCCACCCCCCACGTGTCCACGCCAATGCCCGCAATCTCGGAATGGTCGCGCGCAATCTGCGCGAGCCCGCGCTGAATTTCGTCAAACAAACGCAGCGCGTCCCAATGCAAACTGCCGCGCACACGCACGGGGACATTCGGAAAACGATGCGCCTCTTGCAGGATGATGCGTTCGCCGTCGAACGATGCGAGCATTGCGCGCCCGCTTTCTGCGCCAAAATCGAATGCGACAAAATTTTTCGACGCCATAGGTTTTATCCCGGATACCAAACGATGCGCGGGTCATCCGCCGCGCGTTGATACGTCCACGCCGCCTCAATCATACGCGTCAAATCATAATGCGGACGCCAATTCAAAACAAATTTGGCTTTGGCATTGTCCAGCCATGTGGAATGATACGGCGTGCGAATTTCGACAAACGGCAAACCGCGCGTCGCGCGCAAATACGCTGCCACCGCGCCATAGTCCACCGGTTCATCCATACAGATATTGAACGTCTGCTGACGCGCGCGCGGATTGTCCAACGCGGAAAAGATCGCGTTCACCAAATCATCCACATGCACAAAATTGCGTTTCACCGGAATGCCGTTAGGGTCGAGCATGATGGGAATCGTTTGCGTGCGCGCGTATGTGTCCGCCGTTTCCGCATCCACAAATTCGCGCCAGCGCGGTCCGCCAAACACATCCTCGCCAAACGAAAGCGTGTATTTGAAATCATCTTTTTCCATAATCCACGGCGCGCGCAAACAACAGCCGTTCAAATCATACTGGACGTAATACTGTTCCAACATCACTTCTTCCAACACTTTGGACAGCGCATAGCAGCCGGGATAGGCGGAATGTTTTTGCGTTTCGGTGACGGGAATCGGATGCGGATAAAAAAAATGTCCCATGCCCGCATCGCCGCCGATAAAAATAAATTGTTGAAACGTCGGACTCGCGCGACACGCTTCGAGCAACCAAAACATGCCTTTGATGGCAACATCCATGATTTGGTCGGGCGTTTCTTTGGGCGTCGCCAAATGCAACACATGCGTCACATCTTGCATCGCTTGTTCCACCACCGCGCGGTCGGCTAACGAACCGCGCGCGCTTTCGACGCGCGCGTGCGCGGGCGGAACGCGATTGTGACACAAGGCGCGCACCATCCAATTTTCAAAACGCGCATCGTCAAGAAACCGCGCGAGAAAATTTTGTCCGACTTTGCCGGTTGCGCCGGTGACGAGAATACGTTTCATTGAATTTAATTTTACTCAAACAACGCTCTCACGGTTTGCGCCACGCGCTCCACACTCGGCACATAGAATTGTTCCATCACGGGCGCAAAGGGGGGAGGCGTGTGCGGCGCGGACACGCGTTTAATCGGCGCGTCGAGATAATCAAAACATTCGTCCGCGACGATGGCAGCAATCTCTGCCGCCCAGCCGTTGAATTGATTATCCTCTTCGACGACGACGAGGCGCCCTGTTTTTTTCACCGAATCCAAAATCAATTCGGTATCGAGCGGATACAAGGTGCGCGGGTCAATCACTTCGCACGCGATTCCATCTTGCGCCAATTGTTCCGCCGCGCCCAACGCGCGATACACGGTCAACAATTTTCCGACAAGCGTCACATCTTGACCCTGACGCCGAATAATCCCTTTGCCAATCGGCACGAGATATTCCCCCTCAGGCACTTCGCCGATGGGCGACAATGCGCCGCGTTCCTGACGCGCGCCTTTGCTGCCGTACAACAGTTTGTGTTCAAACACAATCACGGGATTGTCGTCGCGCACCGCGCTTTTTAATAAACCTTTTGCGTCATACGCGGTCGAAGGCGCGACCACTTTCAAGCCGGGAATGTGCGTCATGAATGCTTCAAGCGATTGCGCGTGCTGTGAACCGCGCGCGGTTGCGCCGACGGGCGCGCGCATCACCATCGGCACCTTGACGGTGCCGCCGGACATGTATGTCATTTTCGCCGCTTGATTCGCCAATTGGTCCATCATGCAAAACAAAAAATCGCCATACTGCACATCCGCTATCGGACGCATCCCACTGATGGCGGCGCCAATCGCCGCGCCCGCGAGTCCGATTTCGGAAATGGGTGTGTCGAGAATGCGTTCGTGTCCGAATTCATCCGACAAGCCGAGCGTGACGGTGAACGCGCCGCCCCAGCCGCCTTGAACGCCAATATCTTCGCCGATGCAAAACACGAGCGGGTCGCGCTGCATCTCTTCACGAATCGCTTGCCGCAATGCTTCGGCAATGGTCATTTGGGTCATGATTTCTGATTTGTGATTTCTGATTTGTGATAGAGTGCAATAGTGCAATAGTGCGATAGTGCAATAGTGCGATAGTGTGATAGTGTGAATTTTGGATTTCAGATTTCAGATTTGGATTTTCGATTTTCTAATTTCTGATTTCGAATTTCGATTCATCCTTCCTCCTTCATCCTTTCCAAAAAACATCTTGCAGTGTTTCTTCCGGTTTCGGCGCGGGACTCGCTTCGGCGAATGCAATCGCGTCTTGAATTTCCGCGTCCACATCGTTTTGCATAGCATCCAAATCCGCGCGCGACGATTCGCCTTGCGCGATGAGCATGTCTGCCAACCGCGCAATCGGGTCGCGCTTGAGCCATTCGTTTTCTTCTTCGCGGCTGCGATAATTGCGCGCGTCACTGCGCGAATGACCGACAAAGCGGTACGTTTTGCATTCGACCAACGTTGGACCTTGTTTTGCACGCGCGCGTTCAATCGCCGCGCCGGCGACCTCACGCACCGCGAGCACATCCATACCATCCGCGATGACGCCGGGAAAACCATACGCGTTTGCGCGGTCGGCAATGTCTTGAATCGCAAACGCGTAATGCGTCGGTGTGGACGCGGCGTACAAATTATTTTCGACGACAAAGACCACGGGCAATTTCCAAATCGCCGCCATGTTCATGGCTTCATGCACCGCGCCTTCGTTCGCGCCGCCATCGCCAAAAAAACACACCGCGACCTGATCTGTGCCGCGCATTTTTGCCGAAAGTGCAATGCCTGTCGCAATCGGCGCGCCTCCACCTACAATCGCAATCGCGGGCGGCATTCCAACGCGGATGTCGCCGACGTGCATCGAGCCGCCCTTGCCGCGACAGCAGCCCGTTTCTTTGGCAAACAATTCCGCCATGATGGAACGCGCGCTCACGCCTTTTGCCAACGCGTGTCCGTGCGGACGATGCGTGCTCGTGATGTAATCGTCCACGCGCAGCAGCGAACAAACGCCAACGGCAACTGCTTCCTGTCCCGCATACAAATGCAGCGTCGAAGGAATGCGTCCTTGCAAAAACAATTCGTTGCACTTTTCTTCAAAGCGACGAATCAAGAGCATTTGGCGGTAGAGCGAAATAAGGTTGTTTGTTTCGGACATTGAAAGACTAGAGACTGGAGATTAGAGACCGGAGACTTTGGTAATCTCTAGTCTCCAGTCTCCAATCTCTACAAGTTTTTTGGCGCAATCTTGGGATGATAATTCGGACCCGCATAGCCCCACGGCGTGAACGGTCGTTCGCGTACGCCCCACGTTTGCAACGCCGCCATCAGTTCGGGCTTGTCCTTTGCCGCTTCTTGCAGCGGAATGTCATCCATCGTCACGTCAATGGCTTGCCGAAATGCTTTCGCGCCCGCGCTGTAGCCCATCGGGTGACCGAGCATCCCGCCGCCTGCCGAAATCAAAATGTCGGGTCCCATATCTTGCATCAACACCGGCACCGCGCCCGGATAAATGCCCGCGGCGGGATTCGGCATCGTTGGCTTGATGTGGAAAAAGGGCGCGTGCAAAATTTGATTGACGCGCAGCGTTTCTTCAAGCGACGCGACTTGCAAACTCGACCATTGTGTCGGCGTGAGCATAAAGTCCGCGCCGCACAAGCGACCAATTTTCGCAAGCACGGGAAAATTGATGACGGGCAGCAACGGCAGCATGTGCGAAACATGCAGCAGCACCGGCACATTGACTTGCGGGTCGTCGGTCAACACGCGCAGCGCGGAGAATCCTGCCGAATACGCGAGCAGCAAACCGTTCGCGCCCATGTCAATCGCACGCCGCGCTTTTTCATTGATGCGATTCACTTCATCGGTGATGCTGACGAGATACAACATTTTGCGTCCCGTCTCTTGGTACACGCGGTCCACCGCTTGCATCACCGCTTTTACGCGTTCGTCAAACGGACAAATTTCCAACTCACTGCACATCTCGTCGTCTTTGGCGACGTCCGCGCCGCCGATGCCGGTTTGATACACCTGGTCTGCCGTTTGCTGCGGTGTCATGCCCATTTTCGGTTTGATGATGTGCATCAAGAGTGGTCGGTTTTCCACGCCCAAAAGTTTTCGCAAACCCGGCACGCCGAATTTCGGTCCCTGGAATTCGTCCGCGACTTTTTTTGGAATCACGACATCCAGCAAGCGCGATTTGGTCGAGAACGCGGAAAAATTTCCGGCGATGGATAGGAGCAGCATCGGCACGTTCACATTCACATCCCACGCGCCAATCGGAAAACCCAACTGCACGACAGCTTTTTTCGTCCCTTTCTCTGCCGGCACTTCGTAATACCCCAACACGCGGCTCGTCAAGCGTTCGCGCACATCGGCGGTATCATCGGGCACTTCCATCCACGACGACGTGGAACCTTCGAGCGCCATGCGTTCGATTTGTTTGAAATGGTCAATAAATTCATTTTCATCGCGCGCATCTTCCACATAGTACGTGGCAATGACCATGCGGTCGCGGTCCACACTTTCCATCATGTAATCAAACATGCGCGGTTCGTAAATCAGTTTCATTTTTGTTCAAGCCAAGCCCTGACAGGTTTCCAAAACGTGCGCGTCACATAAAACATACGCGTTGTATTGAACCGCCGCGACACATAAAACGTTCGCGTCAAAAACCTGTCAGGTCTCGAGCGCGAAATTAAAAAATCGCTTCGCGCAGCATCGCGCTCGCTTCCAACGCGTCGCCTGTCGCAATGACTTGCGCGATATTTTCGCGTCCCATTTTTTCCACAAGACGCTGCGCGCCCTGAATCCATTTGATGCTTTCCGTCGCCGCGCGCACGCCGTTTTCGCGGTACGGAAAAATATCGAGCGCGTACCAACCGTTGTAATTCATGCGGTCAAGCCAGTACACCAACTCGATGAGCTCTATCGTATGCACCGAACCGACCGTCAGGTCGTCGTCCCACAAACGCCAGTTGTCGTTAAAGTGCATGTAAAACAATTTATTGCCAAAATGCTGAAGCAGCGCGGCAGATTCGGCGGTATTTTCGTACGCCATCAACGCATGTCCCACATCAATCATTGCGCCGACGTTCGGCTTGTTCACTTGCGACAACAAAAGCAATGTGTTGCCAACCGTGCCGATATGA
>CAZXYP010000102.1:0-14996 GCA_964644955.1 uncultured Anaerolineales bacterium
GATATACACTTCCAACACATTATCATCGCCGCCGAAATCATACCCCCACACGTCTTGCAAAATTTGTTCGCGCGTCAGCACCTGACGCGGATGGCGCATCAAAAACCGCAGTAAATCAAATTCCTTGGTCGTCAAATCAAACGCGCGTTCGCCGCGCTTTGTTTCGCGCGTAACGGGATTGAGATACAAATCGGCGTATTGCAGCGCTGCATCCTGAATCGAAACAGCGGGGCGGCGCAGTAGGGCGTGAATGCGCGCAACCAATTCAATTGGCGCGAACGGTTTCACCAAATAATCGTCCGCGCCCGCTTCCAAGCCCTCGACGCGATTTTCCACCGCATCGCGCGCGGTCAGCATCAACACCAACGTCTTGTCGTTCGCCGCGCGCAGATGTTTCATCACGCCGATGCCGTCGAGTCCCGGCATCATCCAGTCCAAGACGACGACATCGGGGCGATGCGCCTGCATTTCCGCCAACGCCGCGTTGCCGTCCGGCGCAGTCGTGACTTGAAACCCTTCATACATCAGCGTCCGCCGCAGCATATTCAATAATTTCGGGTCATCGTCCACGACGAGTATTTTTGCCATTCCTTTACCTCGCAAATCATTCTAGCGCTCGCGATTGAGAAATCCGTAAGCCAATCCTGTGAAAATGCTGAGAACTCGAATTTCCATGTGCGACCAGAAATTGGGTAAAATAGAGCAAGTTTCGCACTCAGCAAATTCTCAGCTTTTTCTTGGCATCCCTTCAAGTATCCTTGTTATGCTTGCGCCATTCAGAGGATGCCCGGTTCGCTCCGCCTCAAGAGAGAAAACAAATGCAGCAAATATTCAAATCATTTCGGAATCTGGTTTCTGTCGGAATCATCGCGCTCGCGCTCGGCGCATTTGCTATCGGCTGTGCCACCGCCGTGCCAACCGTCGCGCCGACCAACGCGCTCGCGCCAACAAATGTCCCTGCGCCCACGACCGCGCCGACCAACGCGCCCGCGCCCACGAACGCGCCCGCGCCCACGGACGCACCGGCGCCGACAAACGCGGCGGTCGCAACGGACGCGCCTGCGCCGACAAATCCTCCCCCGTCCAACAGCCCAAATGCCGGCGCGGACACCATCACGTTAGTTGCGGTGCCGGGCAAGAGTACGGCGGGATATCGCGTCCGCGAACAACTTGCGGGACAGAATTTGCCGAATGATGCAGTGGGGACGACGCAGGACATTAGCGGCACGATTGTGGGCAAGACCGACGGAACAATTGTGTCCGCCGACAGCAAATTCGTCGTGAACTTGACCACGCTCAAGAGTGACCAGGGAATGCGCGACGGTTTCATCCAACGCAATACGCTCAACACCGCGCAATTTCCCAACGCAATCTTTGTGCCGACCGCCGCTTCAGGGTTGCCTACCACCTTGCCGCCGACCGGACCCGTCACGTTTCAACTCACGGGCGACCTCACGATTCGCGATGTGACCAAATCGGTAACGTGGGATGTGAATTGCACGCCGACAAGCGCGACGGAAGGGACGTGCGACGCCACCACCTCCTTTACCTTTGGTGATTTTGGCATGACCCAACCGCGCGTGGGACGCGTACTCAGCATTGAAGACAACATCAAGCTCGAAGTGAACGTGACGCTCCAAGTCTCACCGTGACACACTACATCACAGTTTTGGATGCAGATGACGCGGATGACACAGATTTCAATTTGTTTTTTCTGTGAAAATTTGTGAAATCTGTGTCCCAAGCTCGAATTTGTGATGTCCTGTGACAGGATAGCTGCCGTACAGGAAAAAAAATCCGACGCGTCGAGGAACGCGTCGGATTTTTTTATTCCGGCTGCGGCGGTTCTTGCGCGTCCAATTCCGTCATTTCGCCGGTCACGGTGAACAGCGTGCGCTCGCACAAATTGGTCACGCGGTCTGCCGCGCGTTCGAGATTGTGCGCTGCCCACATCAACAAATTGGCTTGGGCGGTCACGCCGGAATCCGCAACAATGAGCTGAATCAATTCTTGATTCACCTTGTCAAATAACGCATCCACCTCGTCATCGCGGCGCGGAATCGCGCGCGCCAACGCCGCGTCGCGGCGCACGAACGCGTCCATCGCCTGATGCAGCATCTCGCGCGCAATTTCCGCCATGCGCGGAATGTCCACCAACGGTTTCAACAAAGGCCCCGGGGGAATGCGGAGATTGATTTTGGCGATGCCTTTGGCGTAATCGCCGATGCGTTCCAATTCATTCGCGTTAAACAAAATCGCGGCAATGATGCGTAAATCGCTTGCCATCGGCTGCTGCGAGGCGACGAGAAAAAGCCCTTCGGCTTCAATATCAAAGCGCTGTTGATTGATGGCGCGGTCGCGCGCAATCAACGCGCGTGACCCCTCCATATCGCGCCGCGCCAAACGTTCGACGGCTTCGGTCAGCGCGTTTTCGACCGCTTGCGCCATCGTCAGCATTTCACTCTGCAATTGTTCCAGTTCGCGTTCAAACGAATCGCGCGGCATAGCACTGCTCCTTGACGCGCGGTCTCAACGACGGAATTCGTCGCATGACACCGCGTCGCTCTCGCACTTGTTTTTCTCATTGTAACACACGGCATCGGTTTCCGTGCAGCACATCTATTTGTCCGGTGATTACACTCATCTCGTAAAAAAAGCTTGTTTCCAAAACGTGACAGGTTTCCGGAAACCTGTCACGTTTTAAGGATATGGGTAGTCACCATCTATTTGTCCAATGCGCTGCGCTGTGTACAATGTGTCACGCTTGTCGCCCGGGGCGGCAAGCGCGTTACTTTACACGGAGAACATCATGACGCAAGCGAAACGCAAATTCGGTTTTGAAACGCGGATGCTGCACGCGGGACACATTCCCGATGCGGTGACGGGTTCGCGCGCGGTGCCAATTTATCAAACCACGTCATATGTGTTTGAAGACACGGACAAAGCCGCGCAGTTGTTTGAACTCAAACAGTACGGCAACATTTATACGCGCATCAACAATCCGACGACGGCGGTGTTTGAAGAACGCATCGCGTCGCTCGAAAACGGTACGGGCGCAGTGGCGACGGCAAGCGGCATGGCAGCGCAGTTCACGACCATGATGACGCTGCTCGAACCGGGCGATGAAATTGTTTCGTCCTCGCATTTGTACGGCGGCACGATGACACAATTTGTGCACACGTTTCGCAAACTCGGCGTCAAGGCGCATTTTGTGGACCCGACGAACATTGACAATTGGGCGGCGGCGATTACGCCCAAAACGCGCGCGTTGTACGGTGAAACCATTGGCAATCCGAAAGGCAGCATTCTCGACATTGCCGCACTCGCAGACTTGGCGCACGCGCACAAAATTCCGCTCATCGTGGACAGCACGTTTGCGACGCCGTACCTGTGCCGTCCGCTCGATTGGGGCGCGGATATTGTCGTCCATTCCGCGACGAAATTTTTGGGCGGACACGGCAGTTCGATTGCGGGCGTGTTGATTGATTCCGGCAATTTCGATTTCAGCACCTTTCCCACCATCGCCGCGCCCGACCCCGCGTATCACGATTTGAAGTTTTATGAAACGTTCGGACATTACGGCTTTTTGATGAAAGCGCGCGCCGTGACCGTGCGCGATACGGGCGCGGCATTGTCGCCGTTCAATGCGTTCTTGTTGATCCAAGGACTCGAAACGTTATCGGTGCGGATGGAACGGCATGTGCAGAACGCAATGGCAGTCGCAACATTTTTGAGCCAACATCCCAAAGTGGAATGGGTCGCGTACGCGGGTTTGCCCGACAATCCCTATCACGCGCTCGCGCAAAAGTACACGCCGCGCGGACCGGGCGCCGTTTTCACCTTCAGCATCAAGGCAAACAATCCGCGTCAAGCGGGCAAGGAATTCATCGAATCACTGCATCTCTTTTCGCATCTCGCGAATGTAGGCGACGCGCGCAGTCTCGTCATTCATCCCGCGTCCACGACGCATCAACAATTGTCGGACGCGGAATTGGAAGCGGCGGGCGTGACGGCGGGCATGATTCGATTGAGTATCGGATTGGAAACAACGGAGGATTTGTTATGGGATTTGGACCAGTCCTTGCAGGCGACATCGAACTGAACTCGATGTTGAATGCGGAACAACGCGCAAAATATCAAAATCCCGCGACGATTCGCAGTATCTTGCATACGACAAAAACCATCGCCATTGTGGGACTCTCGCCGAAAAGCGAACGACCGAGTTATTTTGTCGGTTCGTACTTGAATTACGAAGGTTACAAAGTGATACCCGTGAATCCGCAAGCGAAAGAAATATTCGGACAAAAGGCGTATCCCGATTTATTGAGCATTCCCGAACCGGTGGATATGGTGGATGTATTTCGGCGTCCTGAAGATTGCGTCGAGATTGCGAAACAGGCGATTCAGATTGGCGCGAAAAGTTTGTGGCTGCAATTGCGCGTGGTGAATTTGGAAGCCGCGCGCATTGCCGAAGAAGCGGGTTTGATGGTTGTCATGGACCGCTGTGTCAAAATCGAACACGGGCGTTACACGGGGCAGCTGCATTGGGTGGGGATGAACACAGAGATTATTTCGGCGCGGCGCGGGCAGAGATATATTTAAAGACCTGACGGGTTTCAACAACCCTCGCGTCACCCATTGCGCCCGCGAATTACATCGCGTTCGCGTCGGATAGAGAAAGTGCGTCGAAAACCCGTCAGGTCTCGCGCGGCTTCGGCGGAATGATGCACAAGAACGTGAACGGCTCGTCGGTGAGATTTTCAAACTGATGCCGTTCCATCGAAGGAATATAAATGACATCGCCTTCGTCCACTTCTTGAAATGTTTCGCCCAACATCACGCGCGCGCGTCCTTGCATCACCATCACGCCGTGGTCGTGGGCGTGTTGGTCCAGACTCGAAAAACCGCGCGGCGGAATGACAAAGTAACGAATCTCGAAATTGTGCGCGCCGTCGTCATGTCCGATTAAAATCTGTTTCGTCGCGTCATTGGAATTGTAGCGATACACCGCGACATCTTGCCACTGAAAACCTTTTTCGCCCTGAATACGCTTGTGAACCACGCCCATTGTGGGATACTCCTCTGATTCTAAATTTCCGAAATCTCGGAGATTTCGGAAATTCGTACTATTATACGCGCCGTGCGCGTTGCGCCAATTTCCAGATTGCTTATAATGAAAATTGGTTACGCTTTCCTCTCTGGCTTTCCCCAAAATTTGGCTGACATTTTTTACATTACAACGCACGCCCAAGCGGAGCGAAATGAATGAACATGTCAGAAACAAAACGCCGCGTTGACATTCTCATCACGCATGGTCTCGTCGTGACCATGAACGAACGCCTGACGATTGTGCCTGATGGCGCAGTTGCGATTCAAGGTACGGATATTGTTTCCGTCGGTCCGAGCGCCGAAATCGAATTCGCGTTCGACGCGCCCATTGTCCTGAACGCACAGGATAAATTGGTGATGCCCGGACTCATCAACGCGCACACCCATTCGCCCGCCGTCATTTTTCGCGGCTTGACCGAAGACATGCGGCTTGAGCCGTGGCTGGATAAATCGTGGCGATTTGAATCCAAATTTGTCAACGCGCAAAATGTTCGCACGGGCGCGCTATTGGCGCAAGCGGAAATGATTCGCGGTGGCACGACCACGGCGCTCGACATGTATTGGCATCCCGAAGTGATGGCGCGCGTCGCACAGCAGACCGGCTTTCGTTTGATGACGGGACCGATTTGGCTCGACATTCCCAACGCGCCCGACGGCGTGCCGATGGAGGAACGCACTGCGCGCGGACGCGAATTTTTGCAAGAGTTTCGCGGCGACCCTTTGCTCACATGCGTTGTGCAACCGCACAGCACGTACACCGTCTCGAAAGAATTGCTCCTGGAAGCGTGGGCGCTCGCGCAGGAATTTGGCGTGTGGTTCAATACGCATTGCTCCGAGACGACGACCGAAGTGCAAACCGTCACGCAAAACACCGGCGCATCGCCGCCGCGTTATCTCGATTCGCTCGGTATCCTTTCCGACCACACTGTCCTCGCGCACTGCATTCATCTCCCGCAAGATGAAATTGATTTATTTGCCGCACGCGGCGTCACCGTCGCGCATTGTCCCGTGTCGAATCTAAAACTGGCGGCGGGCATTGCGCCGATTGTGCCGATGCAGCGCGCGGGCGTGCATGTCACGCTCGGCACCGACAGCGCGCAGAGCAGCAACGATTTGCACTTGTGGAATGATTTGCGCCTCGCGCCCATTCTGCAAAAAAACACCTACGGCGATCCAACACTCATGCCTGCGCCGGACGTGGTGAAAATGGTCACGTGTGACGCGGCGCGTCATCTCGGACTCGGCGATCAAGTCGGCTCGCTCGAACGCGGCAAGCGCGCGGACATTATCTTGCTCGATTTGAACATGGCGCACGCGCAGCCGCTGTACGACATTTACGCCCAAATCGTGTATGCGCTCGGACGCGACAATGTATGCACCGTCCTCATCAACGGCAAAATCGTTTTGCGCGACCGCGTGCTGCAAACCATGAACGAAAATGAAATGATGGGCAGCGTGCGCGAGTTAAGCGAGAAAATCAGCGCGGAAGCAACGCAGAATTAGAAACGAGAAATTCGAAATTCAAAAATAGAAATTGGCGACGAGAGGCGAGAGGCGAGGAGCGCAAAGAAAAGCGCAATCACAAATCGAATGATTTTGGTTTGCGAAACGACGAAAAAATCTCTAGTCTCCAATCTCCAATCTGAAATCTGAAATCTAAAATCTAAAATCTAAAATGTCCGACACCCCTCTTCCCGTCATCCGCGTGCGTCCTTCCGAAATGTCGCCGCATGTGATTGTGGTCGGCGACCCGGAACGCGCAAAAAAAGTTTCCGACTATTTGGAAAACCCGCGTCAACTCGCCGCGTGGCGCGAATATCACAGCTATCGCGGCGAATACAAGGGCTTGCCCGTCGTCGCGACATCGCACGGCGTCGGCGCGGCGGGCGCGGCGGTCGCCTTTGAAGAATTGATTCGCGCAGGCGCCAAGACCATCATTCGCGTCGGCACGTGCGGTTCGTACATTTCCAATCTGCGCGCGGGCGCATTGCTTTTGCCGTACGCGGCGACGCGCGAAGACGGTTTGACTGACGAATTGGTGCGACCCGAATTGCCCGCCGTCGCGGATTTGGATGTCATGTACACGCTGCGCGAACACGCGCGCCAACACGATACGCCATTTGCGACGGGTATCATTCGCACGCACGCGGCGTTTTATCACGGCATGACGCCGAATCCGCATCAATACTGGATGGACGCGGGCGTCATTGGCATCGAGATGGAATATGCGGCATTGCTCGTCATCGCCACCTTAAGAAAAGTGCGCGCAGGGGGCATCTTTGTCATTGACGGCAATCCCGCTGAAGCGCAGGACATGACAGACTATAATCCGCACAAGCAAGTGGTGGAAGACGCGAAAGGGCAGGCGATAGAGATTGCGTTGGAGACATTGCTCACTCTGACGCAAGCGCAAGGGGATTGAGCTTTGATGTATGAAATCGAATACACCGCAAGCGCGCAGCAAGACCTTGCGTATTTCAAACGGCACGAGCAAGTTTTGATTTATGACCAAATCAATGAACCATTGAAATACGAGCCAACGCGTGAAACGCGCAATCGGAAACGCACGCGCCCCAACAACACTGCCGAATGGGAACTGCGAATTGATAGATTTCGCGTATTCTATGATGTGGATACGGTTGTGCGGATTGTTTCCATTGAAGCCATTGGCGAAAAAGATGCGAATCGAATTCGCTTTCGAGGAAGGCATAGAGAATTATGAAAACGGTAAATGTGTCGCGGCGGTCTCCTGTTTTGAATGACCTGCTCAAACGCGCGCGCCGTCACGCGCTTGTTTTGAGATTGCCAACAGGCGAGGAATTTGTGTTGGCGCGACTTTCAGAGGAGCAGTCGTTCTTTGTGGGGGAGGAAGATGATTTTGATGTGGAAATCGAAATGACGCGCAAAAATAAGGCATTCATGAAATTTCTGGATGCACGCGGCGCGGAAGGAATAAAGAAAAAGGGCATTCCCGCCGAACACGTGCGGCGTAATCTTGGATTCTGAACGCGCGCGAAAAATGTCTCCCGAATTTCTCATCCAACATTTTCAACTCGAACCGCTGACCATCGAAGGCGGAATGTTTCATTTGTATTATCGCAGCAATGAACACATTCCCGCCGACGCGCTGCCGGCGCGTTACACGCACGCGAAAGCGACGGGCAACGCGATTGTGTATCTGCACCAGCCGCATACGTGTTCGGTGATGCATCGTTTGCGAACGGATGAGATTTATCATTTTTACAACGGCGACCCCGTGACGCTGCTGCTCTTGTATCCCGACGGACATTTTGAAACGCGCGTGTTGGGGCAAGAGTACGCTCAACGACATGAACCATTTTTTGTTGTGCCGCGCAATGTGTGGCAGGGTTCTTTTTTGAACGACGGCGGCAAGTGGGCGCTGCTCGGCTGCACGCTGGCGCCCGCGTATGACGACGACGATTTTGAATTGGGCGCGCGCGAATTGTTGTGCGCGCAATATCCCGACGCGGCGGACCTCATTCGTCTCCTGACGCCCGACGATGTGTCGTCACTGCTGGCGACCGACCCGCAAAAGGCAGGTGCGATTCGATTACAAAAATAATGTTTAATAAAAGGTAGTGACGACTTGAATCGTCATGAAAAAGATAGTGACGATTTGATTCGTCCTGAACGATTCCATTCGTTCCTACGATTCCATGGAGGAGGAGAAAAATGTTTCACAATCAACGATTGACAATGTTGGCGCTCGTGCTCATCGCGTTGGGCGCAATGGTTCTGGTCGCGTGCGCCACACCGACCGCCGCGCCCACGCAAGCGCCGCCGACCGCCGCGCCCGCGCAGCCGACGACGGCGCCCCAACCGACGGCGGCGCCCGCGCAACCCACCGCCGCGCCCGCCGCTGCGAATAAATTCTATTACGTTTCGCCCAGCCCGCTCGGCGTCAACGCGTTCTTGATTATGGGCAAGACCGGCATCGAAGCCGCCGCGAAAAAATACAACGCGACCGTGAAAACGCTCGAAAGCGAAAACGACCCGTCAGCGCGCGAGGAAAATGTGCGCGCGGCGATTGCCGACGGCGCGAATGTCATTGTCGTACTCGGCTTTGAATTCGGCGACATTATTCCCAAAGTCGCGCCCGAAAATCCAAACATCACGTTCATTATCGTTGACCAGTGCATTGACAATCCGCCCGCGAATGTGCGCTGTGCCGTGTTCCGCGAATACGAAGCCGCGTACTTGCTCGGCGCGGAAGCGGGACTTTTGACCAAGAGCAACAAAGTCGCCGCCATCAGCGCCATAGATATTCCGTTCCTGCATCGCTACACCGATTCATTCATCGAAGGCGCCAAAGCCGTGAACCCGAAGGTGACCGATACTGCGGTGCGTTGGATTGGCACCGACCCCTCCGCGTTCAGCGACCCCGCCAAAGCAAAGGAACAGGCGCTCGCGTTGGCAGGACAGGGTTACGACCAAATTTTCGCGGCAGGCGCGGCATCCAACTTTGGTATCTTTGAAGCCGCCAAAGAAAAGAATTTCCAAACCTACGGCGTGGACATTAATCAATGTCCGTCGGCGGAAGGTTTCGTCGTGGACAATTTGCTCAAGCGCGTGGATAACGCGGTTATTCAATCCATTGACGCAGTGATGGAAAAGAAAGAAGGCAGTTTCCTCGTCTATGGTTTGAAAGAAGGCGGCATCGGCATTGTGCCGTTCGCCGAACCGAACGCGGCGGACAGCAAGTGTCTCATTATGCAAAACCCCGACGTGATTGCCAAGGTCAAGGAACTGCAAGACAAAATCATCAGCGGCGAATTGCAAATCAAGGACCCGATGAATCCGTAAAAAAGGACTGAGAAACGAGGACTGAGGACTGAGTATGGAATTTCACTCAGCACTCAGCACTCAGTCCTCAGCCCTCAGTCCTCACTACTCATGGCAGAAATCGAACTGCGCGACATCACGAAACGTTTTCCCGGTGTCGTCGCCAACAATCACATCAACCTTGCGGTGGACAAGGGCGAAATCCGCGCGCTCGTCGGCGAAAACGGCGCGGGCAAAACGACCTTGATGCGCATTTTGTACGGCGAATATCAGCCCGACGACGGCGAAATTTTGTTGCGCGGCAAAAAAGTGGTATTTCATTCGCCGCTCGACGCGATTCGCGCGGGACTCGGCATGGTGCATCAACATTTCATGCTGTTCAATTCGCTCAGCGTGTACGAAAATGTGATTTATGGCGCGGAACCCGCGCAGTACGGTTTCATCAACGCCAACGTCGCGCGCGAACGCGTGAACGAATTGGTCGCGCAGTACGGTTTGCAAGTGGCTCCCGACGCGCGCGTGGGACAATTGCCCGTCGGCGTGCGGCAGCGCGTGGAAATTATCAAGACGCTCTATCGCAATGCCGAAATTTTGATTTTGGATGAACCCACTGCCGTGCTTACACCGCAGGAAAAAGATGACCTCTTTGTCATTCTTCGCAAACTTGCCGCGCGCGGTAAAACGATTTTGTTCATTACGCACAAGTTGAATGAAGTGATGGAAATCTCGGACCGCGCGACGGTACTGCGGAATGGTTCGGTCATCACGACCTTGAACACGCGCGAAACGAATCAAAATGAACTTGCGCGCCACATGGTCGGACGCAGTGTGTTACTGCGCGTCGAAAAACCAAACATCACCCCCGGCGAAACATTGCTCCAAGTCGAAAACTTGCAAGTCGCGGATGAACGCGGGAATCTCGCGGTGCGCGATGTTTCGTTGCAAGTGCGCGCGGGCGAACTCGTCGGGATTGCGGGCGTCGCGGGCAACGGGCAAACGGAATTGATTGAAGCGTTGGTCGGCTTGCGCGCGCCGCGCGTCGGACGCGTCCTGATGCGCGGGCAGGACGTGACGCGCGCAAGTGTGGCGGAACGTCGCGCGCGCGGCATGGCGTATGTGCCAGAAGACCGCGGACGCGTCGGACTCGCGCTCGATGCCGCGTTGGATGAGAATTTATTGATGGGGTACGAAATGCAGCCCAAATTCAGTCAACGCGGCGTGCTGCAATTTGATGCAATTCGCGAATTCGCGCAAGGGCTTGTTTCGCAATACGCGATTAAAACGGCGAGCGTGCGCGACCGCGCCTCCAGTCTTTCGGGCGGCAATTTGCAAAAGACCGTCGTCGCGCGCGAATTGACGCACGACGCGCCGGTATTGATTGCGGAACAGCCGACGCGCGGCGTGGATATTGGCTCGATTGAATTTATTCATCAACAGTTGGTCGAATATCAACAGCGCGGGCACGCCATTCTCGTCGTCTCGGCGGAACTCTCCGAAATCATGTCGCTTGCCGACCGCATTCTCGTCATGTACGAAGGTCGCATCGTCGGCGAAACGCCCGCGTCGCAAGCAACCGAACACGGCTTGGGTTTGTGGATGACGGGAAGTAGTAATCAGTAATCAGTCATCCGTCATCAATCAACATCCAACTTGAGTATTCCAATCTCTAGTCTCCAATCTCCAGTCTCTATTCTCTAAAATGTCCGCAACGATTTCCAAAAAACCTCGCGCGTTCGAACCACTGCGCCCGCTGCAAGGTCCGCTGATTGCGATTGGCGGCGCGGTCGTCATCGGCGCGCTGTTGATGCTGCTCGCGGGACACAATCCGCTTGACGCGTATGGCGCCATGTTTTTCGGCGCAGTCGCCGGACCGAATTTTGTCAATCTCGCGTCCACGCTCGCGCGCGCGACGCCGATTGTGGGCATGGGCATTGCGGCGGCGATTGCGTTTCGCGCGGGGTATCCGAATCTCGGCGGCGAAGGACAAATGGTCCTCGGCGCGTTGGCTGCCGCGCTCGTCGGTTTGTATGTGCCGCTCCCCGCGCCGCTTTTGATGCCGCTGGTCATTCTCGCGGGCATGTTGGTCGGCGGCTTGTGGGCATTGTTTCCCGCGTGGGCGCAATTGCGCGTCGGCGTGCCGCTGCTCATCAGTACGCTCTTGTTGAATTATCCGGCGGCATACTTTGCTTCGTACATGGTGACGCATGTTGTGCGCGATGTGCCGTCGGGCATGACGCAGACGTACATGATTCCGAATGAGCTTCAGTTTGCAAAATTGATGCAAGGCACGCAGCTGCACGTCGGTGTTTTTATTACGCTCGCGGTTGTCTAGGCAACGTGGTTTGTGATGCAGCGCACCGTCGTCGGCTATCGCGTACGGATGATGGGCTTGAACGCGCAATTCACGCGCTATGGCGGCGTGAACATGAATCGCATGGGCTACAGCGTCATGTTTGTCAGCGGCGCGCTGGCAGGACTTGTCGGCGCAATTGAAGTGTTGGGCGTGAACTATCGTTTCATTGACGGCGCGCTGCAATCGCCGCAGTACGCGTGGGTAGGGCTCATGTCTGCGCTGTTGGTCAATTCATCGCCGCTCGGCGTATTGCTCGCGGGCGTATTTTTTTCGGCAGTACAAACGGGCGGTTTTGGGATGGAACGCGTGACCGATGTGCCGCGCGAATTGTCGCGCGTCTTGCAAGCCGTAATCATTCTTTTCATCGCCGCGCAAAACAGTTTCAGTTTCGGGCAAGGACGCGCAGAAGAACGCGAGACTTGATGCGGTCATTTCGAACGCAGTGCGAAATCTCACCTTGCGAAAAAGAGATTTCTCGCGTTCGCTCGAAATGACGTACTCTTTCATGGACCTCTCTCAAATCTTTGACGACACCCTGCTCAATTCGACCTTTCGCTACATCACGCCGATTTTGCTCGCGGCATTGGGCGGATTGCTTTGCGAACGCGTGGGCGTGTTCAATATCGCGCTCGAAGGGTTGATGTTGTGGGGCGCGTATTTTGCGGTAGTCGGAAGTTTCTATGCCGAAAACGCGTTCATCGGTGTACTGACGGCGATGTTTTTGGGCATCGCGCTCGCGGCGGTGTTTGGCGTTATCGTCATTCCGCTCAAAGGCAATATGATTGTGAGCGGCATTGCGTTGAATTTGTTGATTGGCGGCGCGACGATTTTTTTGCTGCGCGCCATGTTTGGCGTCAAAGGCGCGTTTCAAGACCCGCAGCTGCAAGGGCTCGGCAAAATTAACATTCCCGTCATCGAGAACATTCCCATTCTCGGTCCCATTTTGTCGGGACACAGCTGGCTCGTGTACTTGTCGTGGCTTTTGACCATTGTCGTATATGTGCTGTTGTTCAAAACGTCGCTCGGCTTGCGCATGCGCGGCGTGGGCGAACAACCCGAAGCGGCGGCGACGTTGGGCGTGAATGTGAATTGGATTCGCTTCGGCGCGATTCTCGCGTCGGGCGCATTGTGCGGACTCGCGGGCGCGCAATTGTCGTTGGGGCAGGTGACGCTGTTTGTCGAAAACATGAGCGCGGGGCGCGGCTGGATTGCGGTCGTCGCGGTCATGTTGGGGCAGGCGCATCCATTGGGCGTGTTTCTCGCGAGCGTGTTGTTTGGTTTTGCCGACTCGATTGGGTTTCGGTTGCAGGCATACGGACTGCCGACGCAATTTACGGGGATGGTGCCGTATCTGGTCACGCTCGCCGCGCTGTTTGTGATTGCGCTGCGGCGCAAAAAGTTTTTGCCGTTTATGTAATGAAAGGTTGTAACGATTTCAATCGTTCATGTACGCGGTGAGTCAACGGACGGAAACGCGAATCTACGCGAATCTTTGCGAATCTGCGCAGAGTTTTCATGTGCTTGTTTTGCGTAGATTCGCGTTGAGTGATTTTCTATATGAACAGTTCAATTCCTCCCGTTTCTGCACTCTTGAATTTTTCCAACAAGGTCGTAATCGTCACGGGCAGCGGCAGTGGTTTGGGGCAAGGCATTGCGCGGCGGTTTGGCGAAGCGGGCGCGCGCGTCGTCGTGAATTATTTTCACAGCGCGGACGGCGCGCACAGCATCGTGAACGAAATTCGCGCGCGCGGCGGACAAGCCATCGCGATTCAAGCGGACGTGACGAATCCCGGCGAGGTCGCGCGTTTGATTGCCGAGACCGTGAACGCGTTCGGACGCGCGGATGTGCTCATCAACAACGCGGGCATTTATCCGCTGCACAGTATTTTGGACATGACGCCCGCGCAGTGGGATGAGGTCGTGGACGCAAATTTACGCAGTGCGTTTCTTTGCACGCAAGCATTCGCCAAACAAATCATTACGCAGGGCGATGGCGGCGCAATCGTCAACATCACCAGCATCGAAGCCGAAAATCCCGCGCCGCTGCACGCACATTACAACGCCGCGAAAGGCGGCGTGTTGATGCTGACGCGTTCCACCGCGTTTGAACTCGGCGCGCACAACATTCGCGTCAATGCGGTCGCGCCGGGATTGATTTGGCGCGCGGGCATCGAACAGGGCTGGCCCGACGGCGTGGCGCGCTATCAACGCACTGCGCCGCTCGCGCGTTTGGGCTTGCCCGAAGATGTGGCGGACGCGTGTTTGTTTCTCGCGTCGCCTGCGGCGCGCTGGATAACGGGCGCGAGCTTGACGGTGGATGGCGGCGTGATGACGCATCAGATATTTTAGAGTGACGGGAGACTAGAGATTCCTCACGCGGTGCGGAATGACTTTTGACCGGTCTCTAATCTCTAATCTCTAATCTCTAATCTCCAAACATGACTCTCCAAGACAAAGTTATCGTGATTACCGGCGCGGGACGCGGCATTGGGCGCGGGATTGCGGAAGCGTGCGCGGACGCGGGCGCGAGTGTGGTGGTATGCGATATTGATTTCAATGCGGCGCAAGAGACCGCGCAAAGGATTACGCACAAAGGACAGCGCGCGCTGGCAGTCGCGTTGGATGTGACGAAACGCGATGAAATTGAAAACGCAATTGCGCGCGCGGTGGAGACATTTGGTCGCGTGGATGGCTGGGTGAACAATGCGGGCGTCGTCAAAATGGATGCCGC
>CAZXYP010000103.1:0-13321 GCA_964644955.1 uncultured Anaerolineales bacterium
TTCAGCGATTCGATATGAGTTCATTTTTTCCTTGTTTTGCAAGGGGCGTGCCAACTATTACTTATACAGAAAAAATCCGTATAATATCCCCTACGAGGATGTTAAGCGGATTTTTTCCGCCTAATTGCTTATATCTGGAACACGAGTATAAGCCAATCTTTTTCACTGTCAAGCCCTTTAGGAGGTATCCATGCCCACTCAACCACCAACGCTATTGGACAAGGTTCGCGAGACCTTGCGGCTCAAGCATTACTCCCCGAGAACCGAAGAAACCTATATCTATTGGATCAAACACTTTATACGCTTTCACAAGATGCGTCATCCCCGCGAGATGGGCGACGCCGAAGTTCAATCCTTTCTATCCCATTTGGCAGTTCAACAAAAGGTTTCCGCCTCTACTCAGAACCAAGCATTAAGCGCCTTGCTTTTCTTGTATCGCGAGGTTTTGAAACAAGATTTGAGTGTGGGCTATGATACCAGTGGCGCGCGGCAAAGCAAGACAATCCCCACGGTCTTGACAAAGGAAGAGGTTACCGCTGTCCTGGAAAAAATGTCCGGCATGTGCGGGTTAATGGCGCGAATCCTCTACGGCAGTGGGCTACGTTTGAATGAATGTATCCAATTACGCGTCAAAGATATTGATTTCGGTCAGCGCCAAATCATTGTGCATGATGGCAAAGGCGAAAAAGACCGGGTGACCATGCTGCCGGAGAGTCTGATTGTACCGATTCAGGCACATCTGGAATGGCGCAAACGTTTGCACGAGGAAGATTCGAAACGCGGTTTTGGCTCTGTGTATCTGCCGTATGCTTTGGAAAGGAAATATCCGAATGCGCCCCGAGAATGGGTTTGGCAATTTATCTTTCCCTCGGCGCAACTGGCAAAGGACGACAAGACAGGCATCACACGCCGTTGGTATATGAGCGAGAGTACTCTCCAAAAGGCAGTCAAAGAAGCCGCCGCCGCCGCAAAAATCAACAAACGTGTGGGTTGTCATACGTTCCGTCACTCTTTTGCTACTCATCTATTGCAGAATGGTTATGACATCCGCACGGTCCAAGAACTGCTCGGTCACAAAAATGTGAAAACGACCATGATTTACACGCACGTTCTCCAGCGCGGTGGAATGGCAGTTCGAAGCCCGTTGGATTAGTTTTACCGCGAAAACAATCCCTTCTTGCCCAATGCCTCGAGTATCAGTCCGGAGATAAATGTCCTTTTTTCGGTGGACGTACCGACGCGGTGTGTATTACAATTCCCCGCATGAAAGAATCAGCAACCAGTAATCAGTCTTTGGTAGTCAGTCGCCGGTCTCCGGTCTCCAATCTCCAAATCCCACGCGCCGAAATGGAACGCGCGTTTTTTACCAAAGACGCAAGTTATGACGGCGTGTTTTTTGTTGCGGTGAAAACGACCGGCATTTTTTGCCGTCCGTCCTGTCCGGCGAAACCAAAACGCGAAAACGTCGAATTTTTCGCGACGGTGCGGGAAGCAATTTTTGCGGGCTATCGTCCGTGCAAGCGCTGCCATCCGACCGAAGCGAACGGCGCGCCGCCGCGTTGGGTGGCAGACCTGCAGCAGCGGATCGAAGCCGCGCCCGACGAAAAAATCACCGCGTCGGATTTGCGCGCGCTCGGCGTGACGCCCGAACGCGCGCGTCGCTGGTATCTGGAGAATTACGGCATGACCTTTGCCGAGTGGCAGCGCGGACGGCGTTTGGCGGAAGCGTTTACGCAGATTCGCAACGGTTCGCCGCTCGATGATGTGGTGTTTGCAAACGGCTATGAATCGCACAGCGGTTTTCGTGACGCGTTTGCCAGGACCTTTGGCACGACTCCGGGCAAGGCGGGCGCAGGGGAATATATTGCCGCACAATTTCTCGAAACGCCGCTCGGTCCATTGCTCGCCGCCGCGACGCGCGACGCGATTTGTTTTCTCGAATTTTCCGATCGCCGCATGTTGGAATACAACTATCAACAAATTCGCAAACGCTTCCGTCTGCCGATTCTGCCGCGTTCCAACGATGCGCTGGAGCAATTGCGCGCGGAATTGGACTGTTATTTCCAGGGACGGCAGAAAAATTTTTCGCTGCGTCTTGCGATGAACGGCACCCCGTTTCAAGAACGCGTGTGGAATCAATTGCAAGAAATTCCGCACGGCGAAACGATTTCGTATGAACAACTTGCGCGCAGCATTGGACAACCCACTGCGGTGCGCGCCGTCGCCCGCGCGAATGGTTCGAATCGCATCAGCATTTTGATTCCCTGTCACCGTGTGATTGGCAAAGACGGTGAATTGACCGGCTATGGCGGCGGCTTGTGGCGCAAACGTTTGCTGTTGGAATTGGAGCAGCGCGGAAAATTGCCGGGCGCTTGAAGGTATGCGGCGCGAGAGGGTCGTCGAATCCAAACACGCAGAATTTTTTTGGCGGAACGTTCGCGCAACGTTCCGCCATTTTTTTTGCGCCGTGGAATAGGGTCATACGCGCGCAAATGTATTGTGGCGGAAAAACGATTGCGAACGTTTGCGCTACAGCGTTTGACAAGATGTTTGACTTGTGACAATATCAAACAAAGGCAGAAGGATGAAGGATGAAAAATGAATCCTGCGCGAATTCAGTTCATCCTTTATCCTTCCGCCTTCATCCTTTATGTCCGTTGTTGACGAAATCAAACAGAAACTCGATATCGTTGACTATGTGTCGCAAACGGTAAAATTACGGCGTTCCGGGCGCGCGTTTTCGGGTTTTTGTCCGTTTCATCAAAACACCCGCACGCCCGCGTTCTATGTTTTTCCCGAAACGCAAACGTGGCATTGTTTTGGCGCGTGTGGTATGGGCGGCGATATTTTTACGTTTGTGATGAAACGCGAAAATGTTGAATTTGGCGAAGCCCTGCGAATCTTGGCAGACCGCGCCGGGGTGCAATTGCAGCGCGACTTGCCGCAAGAGTCCAATCCCAAGCGCCTCATCGAACTCCATCAAACTGCCGCTGCGTTTTTCAATTACCAACTCAAACAGCACGTCGAAGCCGAACGCGTGCGCGCCTATTTGCAAAAACGCCGCATCAACGCGTCGTCGGTCGAAACATTTCAAATCGGTTATGCGCTCAATTCCTACAATGCGTTGTTGGAACATTTGCGCGCGAAAAATTTCAGCGTCCCCGAAATCGAGCGCGCCGGCTTGATTGTGTCTTCCGAAGACGGACGCGTGTGGGATCGTTTTCGCGGGCGCTTGATGTTTCCCATTCGCAATCGGCGCGGGGAATGTGTCGCGTTTGGCGCGCGCGCCATGAGCGACGAGCAGCAGCCGAAATATCTGAATTCGCCCGACTCGCCGCTCTTTTCCAAAAGCGATACGTTGTACGGATTAGACCTTGCCAAAGACGCAATTCGCGCGGACAACCTCGCCATCATTGTCGAAGGATACACCGACGTGGTGATTGCGCATCAGGAGGGCTTTAGAAATGTTGTCGCGTCGCTCGGCACCGCGTTGACCGAAAAACAATTGGCGCAATTGGCGCGGCTGACCAAGCGTTACGCGTTGGCATTGGATGCGGATGACGCGGGCGCGGCGGCAACGGAACGCGGTTTGAATCTGGCGCGGCAGGCATTGTCATACAAGAATGCGCCGGTGCCGGTCGGTCCCGGTCTGATTGTGTTCAAGGAACGGCTCGAAGCGGAATTGTTGATTTTGGAAATGCCGCCCGGGCGCGACCCCGACGAAGTGATTTTGGAAAGCGCTGAAACGTGGCGCGGGTTGGTTGGCAATGCGAAACCATTGCTGGATTATTATTTTGATTTGCAAACGCGCGACCTGGATTTGAATACCGCGCAGGGAAAATCGGAATACGCCAAACGGTTGCTGCCGGTGATTGCGCAAGTAAAGGACGGCGTCCAGCGCGCGCATTACGCGCAAGAATTGGCGCGGCGCACGCGTTCGGATGAGCGCGTGATTCTTGACCAACTGCAAAGCTTTGAAAAAAGCGATGCGCCGGTGCGCGTCAACCAGGCGCCGCGCACGCAAACGCTCAAGCCGCAAGCCGCGCGCTACGATGAATACTTGATTGCGCTCGCGCTGCACGTCCCGGACTATATCGAACGGATCGAATTCTTGACGCCCGAAGATTTCAATGACCCGCTGCTGCGGCAAGTTTGGGAAACGCTCATTCGATACAACAAATTGGCGCTGGCGTTTGACGACGCGGCGTTTCTGGCGCAATTGAGCGCAGAGACGCGCGCCGAAGGCGAGCGTTTGCATCAAGTGTCTAAAGGGATACAATTCGAGGGCGGTGAGGCGCGGCGCGAATTGGAAGCCGCCGCGTATCGAATGCGTTTACAGCGGCTGCAAACTGAATTGACCCAATTACGTTTTCTGTTGAATGAAGCGCCGCCGGAGGAACAACCGGAGTTGACACAGCGTGTTATGTTGGTCAGCGGATGGATTGCGGAAGCGAAACGCGCCCTCGATACGCGCACTGTTTTGAGTTCAAATACCTCGCGGCGCATATAGATTATAGAGATGCCTAAAAAAACTAGCACAGCCCCCAAACCGAAACGCTCGCGGAATCACTCTCAGCCGTCGAAATTCAACGCGGATAACGACCACGAACCCTTGTTGACCATCGTGACCGATTTGAGCGGTCCGATTGCCGAAGCTGCCGAACCGCCGGATATGGACGCCATCCTCGACCGACTGGTCGCGCAGGCGGGTTCGAAAAAGCGTTTGACGGTTGAGCAAATTCGGCGTGAGTTTCCGGATATTGACGACGACCCGGCGTTGTTGGCGGACTTGAAGCAATTGCTCGGCGAAATGCATGTGATGGTGGACCTCTCGGCAATTGCCGACGCGCTGCAAGAAGACGAAGTCCCCGTCGTGGTCGAAAGCATTGAAACCGAAGCGGGCAGTGACCCGGTACGCATGTATTTGCGCGAAATCGGACGCGTGCCGCTTTTGAATTCGCCCGAAGAATTGCGCCTGGCGGAGAATATGCAAAACGGTTTGCTCGCGCAAATGGAATTGAAAAAGACCGGTCTGGACCCGAAGCTGCGGCACAAACTGAAAGCCGATGTCGAATTGGGCGAACGCTCGCGTAAAAAACTTGCCGAAGCCAATTTGCGTTTGGTCGTCAGTGTGGCAAAGCGCTATATCGGGCGCGGCATGTCGTTCTTGGATTTGATTCAAGAAGGCAACATCGGTTTGCTGCGCGCAGTGGAAAAATTCGATCATCGCAAAGGGTTCAAGTTTTCCACGTACGCGACCTGGTGGATTCGGCAAGCGATTTCGCGCGCGATTGCCGACCAGGCGCGCACCATTCGTATTCCGGTGCATATGGTCGAAACCATCAATCGGCTGCTGCGGGTGTCACGGCGCTTGCAACAAGAATTGGGGCGCGAACCGACGTCGGAAGAAATTGCGCTTGAGATGGAATTGCTGACGCCCGAAGAACGCAGCGCGATTCTGGAAGCGCAGGGGGCTGGCGAGGCGATTGAGCCGCTGCTGGACCGCAAGTTGAAACGCGCCGCGAGCAAAATTCGCCGCATCATGAAAATCGCGCAAGAACCCATGTCGCTCGAAATGCCGATTGGGAGTGAGGATAACTCCTCACTTGGCGATTTTATCGAAGATGAATCGGTGCCGGGGCCGGTTGACCAGGCATCGCGGCAGTTGCTCAAAGAACAGATGCAAGATGTTTTGGACGGTTTGAGCGACCGCGAACGTAAAGTTTTGGAATTGCGTTTCGGGCTCCAAGACGGGCGCACGCGCACGCTCGAAGAAGTGGGGCAAGAATTCGGCGTCACGCGCGAACGCATCCGTCAAATCGAAGCCAAAGCATTGCGTAAATTGCGGCATCCGATACGGAGTCGCAAGCTGCGGGATTATTTGGGGTAGGATTTGCCACGGGAATGGATGTACAGCATTCATTAACGTCTCTGTTACCTGAAAATAACTCGGTGAAAAGTAGCAGGACGGGCATGCTCAAGGATAAATACAAGGATAACGAAGAAACGAGACCTCCTTGCAAAGATTTGACCAATTTTGACCTTCCCGGGTTTTTGCATATAATCTCTTTTCGGAACTTCACATTCCGCGATAGCTCAATCGGCAGAGCATGCGGCTGTAATGAACAAGTGCGAATGGCATCTTTGTAATAAATCTCTTTCAGGAAAACAAGAGAGATTTTGCAGCCCCGAATGCAAAAACAAATTCTACGTCGCATTGCGTAGAAAAGAGTTAAAGCGACGGGCTGTTGCTTACAAAGGCGGCAAGTGCGTAATTTGTGGATATGACAAGGCGTTAGAAGCGTTGTCATTCCACCATGGAGACAGAAAAGAGTTCGGCATTAGCGCAAAAGGATATACGCGTTCTTGGGATAAGGTAAATGCCGAACTTGAAGAATGTATCCTTGTTTGCGCTAACTGTCACGCAGAGATTCATGCCGGATTGCACGATATTGCAGCACTATTCGGTAACGAATAGCGAAAAATCGGGTGAATTCAGGGAAGCCGTAGCGTCGAGTCGCCGGTAATCCTGAGCCAAGTCGGACGAATGGCGTAGGGGTAGGTCTTGTGCCGCCCCGTGTAGTCCGAAAGGTGCAGAGACTAGGAGTGAGGAACCAGACCAATACACTCCATAGCGCCCGACACCCTCAGAAAGTCGAAGGGTGATGAGATAGTCCACTCTTGCAGAAATGCAAGGTCAAGTGTAACCGCAGGGTTGAAGGTTCAAGTCCTTCTCGCGGAGCTGTCCAGACAAAATTCGCAAGCCGCGCGCTTGCGAATTTTGTTTTTGGCTGTCCCGCTCGCGCCATGTCTTTAATCGCCCCCAAAGCCGATGCCCCGGTCCCCATTGGGCGTTCGCTCGTCCTGTTGTTGTTTGCGCGCACGGTGCTTGATACGGGCTATCGCGCGGTCTATCCCTTTTTACCCTTTATTGCTTCCAATCTCGGCGTGAGTGTCACAAGCGCCGCGCTGATTGTTCAAGTTCGCAATCTGCTCGGTTTTACCGCCCCGTTGTTTGGTCCATTGACCGACCGTTACGGACGCCGCGTCATGATGTTGGCGGGGCTGGCGATAATGATGGTGACGGGGATTGCGCTCTATTTTGTCGTGTCCCTTTGGGCTGCGGTTGTGGTTATGACCGTGATGGGATTGAGCACCATTCTCTATGTCCCCGCGCAGCAGGCGTACTTGGGCGACAATGTGCCGTATGCGCGGCGCGGGCGCATCATGGCAATCGCCGAAGTCGCGTGGTCGCTCGCTGCCATCATCGGTTTGCCGTTGATGGGCATTGTGGTGCAAGCGTATGGCTGGCGCGTCGGCTTTGTGGCGGTCGGGCTTTTTTCGCTGGTCGCGCTGACACTCCTCTGGTTCGCACTGCCGCGCGAAAAACGGACTGCGCCGCGCGCGGCGCGCGCGATGGGCGGCGCCTATCTTGAAGCGCTGCGCGCGCCGATGGCAGTGGCGGTGATTGCAACGACATTTTTGCTGGCTGCCGCGAATGAAAATATCAACATCGTTTTTGCCGATTGGATGAATATCTCGTTCGGGCTGGATGCGGTCGCGTTGGGAGTGGTCGGTTCGGCGATTGGGGGCGCGGAATTTGCGGCACAAATGACCGTCGCACTGTTTGTGGACCGCATCGGCAAATGGAGAATGGTCGCGGGCGGTCTGGTCTTGGGCGCGCTTGCGTATGCGGCGCTGCCGTTTCTGGGCGCCACTGCCATGTCCGGCGGCGCGGGCATCGTGTTGACATTTTTTACGTTTGAATTAACTATTGTCGCCGCGCTGCCGTTGATTACGGAAATCGCGCCGAATGTGCGCGCAACGTTATTGTCGCTCGGCGTGGCGGGGTTTTCGCTCGGGCGCGCGGCGGGCTCGTTCATTGGACCCGCGGTGTATGCTCAATATGGTTTTGGCGCGGCGAGTTTTGTTTCGGCGGCGGGTATTTTTGTCGCGTGCGTGATTTGGTTTTTGTTTGTGCGCGAGAAACATCCGGAGGTCGTCTCGACGTGAATTCCAGTCATTTCTATATTGCCATCGAGGGCGTTATCGGCGTCGGCAAGACGACGCTCGCGCGTTTGCTCAAACCGCTGTTTGACGCCGCGCTGCTGCTCGAAGTGTTTGAGGAAAATCCGTTTCTCGCGCGTTTTTATCAAGACCGCGAGCGGTACGCGTTTCAAACGCAAACGTTTTTCTTGTTGAGTCGTTACCAGCAACAGCACGAGGCGATTCCCAACGCGTTGGCGGCGCACAATCTCATCAGTGATTACACGTTCGACAAGAATAAAATTTTTGCGCGGCTCACTCTCAGCGGCGACGAACTGGAAATGTACGAACGGGTGCAGGACACGCTCGGCGCGCGGATTCCACTGCCGGACGTGATTGTGTATTTGCGCGCGGACGTGGAACATTTGATGACGCGCATTGCGGTGCGCGACCGCAGTTATGAACGGACGATGGAACGCGAGTACATTGCCGCGCTCGCGCAAGCGTATGACGCGTATTTTGGCGCGTACAACGCCTCGCCCGTGCTGAACATCGAGACGGATGATTTGGACATTGTGCAGCGCCCGCAGGATGTTCAACGCATCGCAGAATTGATTCGCGCGAAATTGGCGGAGGGACCGGCGCAGGGGAGACTGCTTTGAAAGCGGATAGCCGATAGCAGATAGTCGATTGACGGCATCACGTCCCGTCATTCGCCATCTGCCATCTGCCATTTGCCATCTGCTATGCAACACTATCTCGTTATCGCAGGTAACATTGGCGTTGGGAAATCTACGCTCGTGAGAATCATGCACGAGCGGTTGGGCTGGGAACCATTTTATGAAGCGGTGGTGGAAAATCCATATCTTGCGGATTTTTACGCCGACATGCCGCGCTGGGCATTTCAATCGCAAATGTTTTTTTTGACGCGGCGGCTTCATTCGCATCATCAATTGTTGACGCGCCCGGGTGTAGTTGTGCAGGACCGTTCGGTGTATGAAGACGCGGAAATTTTTGCGCGCAATTTGCATTTGCAGGGACGCATGAGCGAACGCGATTACGCCACGTACGCGGACATGTACGAGGTGCTGAAATTGTTCTTGCCGCCGCCGCATTTGGTGGTGTATCTGCGGGCGTCGGTGGAGACCTTATTGAAACGGATTGCCTTGCGCGGGCGCGAATACGAAAAGAATATCGAACCGGCGTACTTGGAACAATTGAACCGTTTGTACGAGGAATGGATTGCGCACTTTCAACTCGCGCCCGTGTTGATTGTGCCCTCTGACCGTTTGGACTTTGTGCAAAACAACCCCGATTTGGAATTGATTCTCGACAAGGTGCGGCAAAAATTGCGCGGCGACCAGTATGTGTTGTTTGAATGAATGGAAAAGGGATTGGAGACTAGAGACTGGAGATTAGAGACCGGAGACTATGGAACTTTTGGAAAAACATCGCCGAAAAATTCTCGGCTCGATTTTATTCGCCGTGGTGGTGTATGCGGTTTTGCTGTTGGTCGGGGACGCGCAGCAGCTTGTCGTCGCGATTGAGGATTTTCGCTGGGAACTTTTGCCCGTCATTATCGGCTTGACGTTGTTCAATTACGCGGTGCGTTTTGGTAAATGGCATTGGTAGTTGGGTGTGGTCGGCGTTCACAATTTGCATTGGCTGGACAGTTTGCTGATTTTTCTCGCGGGTTTTTCAATGACCTTGACGCCGGGCAAAGCGGGCGAATTCCTCAAGGCGTTTTTGGTCAAGCAGCGCGTCGGGACGCCGGTGGCGACGACTTCACCCATCATTCTCGCGGAACGCATGACGGATGGACTCGCGTTATTGCTGCTCGCGGCGACAGGTTTATTTCTCTTTGACAGTCCGACGGTGCGGTTGCTGATGCTCGCGGTAGTGGTCGGCGCGACAATTGTGGTGATTGGCGTGCGACAGCGTTCGTTGGCGGAACGCTTGATGAAACGTTTAGAGAACTTTCCGCGTCTCTCAAACCGCATGCAACATTTCTACGCGTTTTATTCGAGCGCGTACGAATTGCTGAGTTTCAAGAGTTTATTTATCGCGATTGCATTGGGCGTAATTTCGTGGGCGGGCGAATGTTTCGCGCTCGCGTTGATTCTGGTTGGCTTGGGCGTCCCATTTTCGTGGGAACTCGTCATCCTCTCGAATTTCGCGATGGGTTTTGCCACGCTCGCGGGTTCGCTTTTGCTTGTGCCCGGCGGTTTGGGGGTCGCAGAAGCGAGCATTGGGGGTTTGTTGGTCGCGTTCGGCAAACAACCGTGGCTGCCGGTTGGCACAATTACGGCGACGACGGCTGCTGCCGCGACCTTGATGATTCGTTTTGCGACGTTGTGGTTCGGATGGCTGCTGGGATTGCTTTGTCTGGGGATTGTGTCCCGACGCTTTGGCAAGACAATCGAAAATTCCGATTCCGCGCATGCAGTAGAGAGGGAGACAAAGGAGATGCAAACGTGAGCAACATTTCAACGGCGAGCGTTTCAAGCGCCGCGCCACACAACATCGAAACGCAATTCGACGCGCTGCAGCGCAAACTTGTGCCGCTGTGGGAATTTATCGGCGCGCCGACGCAAGAAGAACATACGATTGTGGTCGTGCCTTCCATGACATTGGATTCGGAGTTTCATGGTGCGCAGCTCAAGGCATACGAAGAACGTTTTTTGTTTATGCTGTTTCTCTTGCAGCAGCCGCGCGTGCGCATGATTTATGTGACTTCGATGCCAATTCAACCGGAGGTCATTGATTATTATTTGGATGTGCAGCCCGGCGTCGTCGCGAGTCACGCGCGCAAACGTCTGATGTTGGTATCGCCGCAGGATGCCTCAAGCACACCGCTCTCGAAAAAATTACTGGCGCGGCCGCGCCTCGTACGCGAAATCCGCGCGCTGATTGGCAATCTCGACCGCGCGCATTTGGTGCCGTACAACACAACCGACCTTGAACGCGAACTCGCGGTGCAGTTGGGGATTCCAATGTATGCGGCAGACCCGCGCTTTTTTGCCTTTGGCACCAAAAGCGGCTGTCGCAAAATTTTTGCCGAAGAAGGTGTTCGGCATCCGCTCGGTTTCGAAAATTTGTACACAGTTGACGAAATCATTGATGCGATTCAAAAAATGCGCGCGGAACGCCCGACCTTGAAAAAAGTGATCACGAAATTGAACGACGAAGTTTCGGGCATGGGCAACGCGGTCGTGGACGTGACAACTGTGACGGACACGCAAGACCGCGCGGCGATTGCGGAATGTTTGCGCGCGATGCGTTTTGATTCGCCGGATTTGGATTACGCTTCGTATGTCGAAAAATTCAAGCGGCGCGGCGGCATTGTCGAAGAAATGATTGTGGGGACGCATTTCGTGAGTCCGAGCGCGCAGTTACGCAACACGCCGTTGGGACAAGTGGAATTACTTTCGACGCACGACCAGATTCTCGGCGGACCGAGCGGACAAACCTATATCGGCTGCCGCTTTCCCGCGAATATCGAGTACGGTCCCGCGATTATGGCGGAAGCGGAAAAAGTGGGCAAGCGCTTTGCGCGCGAAGGAATTGTCGGACGCTACGCGCTCGATTTTGTCGCGGTCAAAAATGAGGCGGGCAAATGGGAACCGTATGCGATAGAGGTGAATTTACGCAAAGGCGGCACCACGCATCCGTTTCTCACATTGCAGTATCTGACCGACGGCGCGTATGATGCGCGCGCGGGCGTTTTTCACACCGCGCGCGGTCACGAAAAATGTTATGTCGCCACCGACCATTTGCATTCGGAAAAATATCGCGCGCTGACCGCCGACCATCTCTTTGATGTGGTCAGTAAAAATCGTTTGCATTTCAATCACACGACGCAAACGGGCATCGTGTTTCATATGCTTAGCGCAATGGGCGACACGGGCAGTTTCGGTTTCACCGCGATTGGCGACGACCATCGCGGCGCGGATGAATTGTATACGCGGACAGTCGAGTTGATAGACCGGGAAGCGGACGCGGCGCTTGAATCCTAAAAAACCTTCGAGGTCTCCGAGACCTCGAAGGTTTTATTATCTCTATTTGTCTTTCAATTGATTCGCCACGGCTTGCGCCGCTTTGGCAATGGCTTCGGGGTCGCCGAGATAATAATGTTGAAGGGGATTCAACGCGTCGTCCAATTCATAGACGAGTGGGATTCCCGTCGGAATGTTCAGCCCAATGATTTCTTGGTCGCTGATATTGTCCAGATATTTCACCAGCGCGCGCAAACTGTTGCCGTGCGCGGCGATAATGACGCGTTGGTTCGCTTTGAGCGCGGGTACAATGGCATCTTGCCAATACGGGAGAAAACGCTCGACGGTATCTTTCAAACACTCGGTTGTTGGCAAGGTGCGCGGGTCGAGGTCGGCGTAGCGGCGGTCGTGTCCGGGAAAACGTTCGTCACTGCGTTCGAGCGCGGGCGGTGGAATGTCATAGCTGCGCCGCCAAATCAACACCTGTTCTTCGCCGAATTTTTGCGCGGTCTCGGCTTTGTTCAAACCTTGCAGCGCGCCGTAATGCCGTTCATTCAACCGCCACGATTTGTGCACGGGCAGCCAAAACAAATCCAATTCATCCAACGCGAGATTCAATGTGCGAATCGCGCGTTTCAAAACAGACGTGAATGCGACGTCAAAGGTATAGCCCTCCGCCTTGAGCGTTTCGCCTGCTTCTTTTGCTTCGGCTACCCCCTTTTCCGACAAGTCCACATCCGTCCAACCCGTAAAACGATTTTCCTTGTTCCACGTACTTTCGCCATGTCGTAACAAAACGAGTTTGTGCATGATGCCTCCGTTACACGTTCCGATGATTGTGAATGTTCGCGTACTGTCCCGCATACACGATATTGCGAATTTCATTTCCCGCCAAAAAGTCATGGGGAAAACCCAAATCAATTTTGCTCGCTTTGTCGAGTTGCGCCAATTGTTCCGGCGATAACGTGACGCCCAATGCGCCGAGATTGTCTTGCAGCTGCGCGGGGTTGCGCGCGCCGATGATGGGAATGATTGGGGCAGCGTGAGAATGCTGCTGTGCCAGGACCCACGCAATCGCAACCTGTGAGGTGGAGCAGCCGATTTCGTTGGCAATGCGAATCACCTCTTGCGCGATTTCATATTGACGCGGCGAGACGTTCCAATTTTTCGCGCGCCCCTGACCCTCCGCGCCCGGATTGTATTTTCCGGTGAGAATGCCCGCGCCCAACACACTCCACGGCGTGACCGCAATGTCCAACGCGCGCGCCATCGGCAATAAATCGCGTTCTGCCGCGCGGTCGGCGAGGGAATAGCGAATTTGCAATCCGACAAAGCGCGCC
>CAZXYP010000103.1:13331-14985 GCA_964644955.1 uncultured Anaerolineales bacterium
AGCCGCGCAGTTCCGCCAGCGTGTTCGCCATCGAAACAACCCACGCGGGAGTATCAGAAATTCCGATGTATAACACTTTGCCCTGACGCACGAGGTCGTCCAAACCGCGCATGACCTCCTCCACGGGCGTGGTGAAATCCCACGCGTGCAGCCAATACAAATCAATGTAATCGGTGCGTAGGTGTTTCAAACTCGTATGCACGGATGCCATCATGTTTTTGCGATGATTGCCCGCCGCGTTCGGGTCGCCTTCGCGGCGGCGCAGCGTATATTTTGTCGCGACGACAAAATGCTCGCGTTCGGATTGAATGAATTCGCCGACAAATTTTTCACTCGTGCCGTTGGTATAATTCACCGCCGTATCAATAAAATTTCCGCCCGCGTGCGTATACGCGTCGAAAATCGCTTTGCTTTCTTCGCGCGATTGTCCCCAACCCCAATCCTGCCCGAAACCCATTGTCCCGAGCGCGATTTCGGTGACGCGCAAGCCGCTCTTGCCAAGTAGTTTGTAGTTCATGTGTTCCTTTTTGTGCTGTCGAATTGGTTTGGCGCACTCAAGCAGTGTTGCGGCGCGCCGCAAAATACGCGCCGAGTCCCAGCGCCGCGACGGTTGCAATGCCCGCTGCCGCGAGCAAAGTGAAACGCGTCTTGTCACTCGCGCCCGGATTAAAGGGCAGCCCTTCGCTGTATTGCAAATACTTTTGCCCCCACGCCGTGTTCAACATCATCTCTGCGCGTTTCGCGCCGACGAACGGGTACCAATACAAATTGTGATACACATTCGAAGCCGCATACGACCACGGCACGAGCGGCGAACGGAGCAATGGTTTTTCGAGGGGTTTAAGTGCGCCGTGATAAATCTGTTTTTGTCCCCACGACGCGAACGTATCTTGGTCGTGCTCGAAATGCCAATTTTCATCTGCCACCTCCGTGTCGCCGACGATTTTAATTTCTTTGGGATCGCCGACGCCGAGCCCGCGCTCGTGTGCGTGGCGAATGAAACGCACGCGCATCGGGTCAATGCCCATAATTTTTGCGCTCATGGCGTCAATCGCCACCGGGTCGGACGAAGCCAGGATGGTATTTTTGACGTGCGGGCGCATTGCGCGCGGTCCCGGACCTTCGCCTGCGAACGTGCCGTCCATCACGCAAAAAATGCCGGTGTGAATGTCTTGTTGAATTTGCAAAAGGTCAACGAGGGTGTCATGAATGTTGGCGTGTGTCCAATGCCGCTGTTCGTTCAACAAACCGCCGAACGCGTTTTTCATCGCGCCGGTGAGAATGGTAAACACATGCGTTTTCATCGTCGGCAGATGCAAAACATTTTTATCGTAAAACGCTTTGGGGATGTAAATGCCGTGCGGATAGATTTGGTCCAAAACGGCGAGCGGTTGTTTCGGTTCGTAACGCACCCATTCAACGCCCGCTTGATTCGTCTGCAATTCGCGGATGCCGTAATGGTCTTGAATCAATTTGTGGCGATTGTTGACCGCGCCTTCGCGCCCGTCCACGACGACGGTGCTGTTGTGCGCCGCAATCAATTTTTCGCGCGGATAGCCGTCGCGCAGCAAGGCGCGAATCACACCGTCCAATTGCCACGGCGCGGTAGAACAACCCGGATACCAAATCTGCCACGAGATGTTGATTTTCAATA
>CAZXYP010000104.1:0-14899 GCA_964644955.1 uncultured Anaerolineales bacterium
GTCAAAATTTCGTCCCACTCACTTTCGGTCACTTCAAAAAAAGGATGAATGATGACGCGTCCCGCGTTGTTGACCAAAATCCGGAGCGTCCCGCGTTCGGCAGCGCACCCTACCGCGTGTTCGATTTCTTTAAGGTGCATCAAGTCTGCCTGGACGGTAAAGGCGGCGCCGTTGGCGTTTTCAATTTCGCGCCGTACTTGGTCGAGCCCGTCGCGATTGCGGTCCACCAAAGCGACCGTGTACCCATCCCGCGCGAGACGATGCGAAATCGCGCGTCCGATGCCTTGCGCGGCGCCGGTAACGAAAGCAACGTTTGTCATGGCTGGGCGTTTTTTGGAGAATCCAAACGTTCCAGAGAACGCGCGAAAGCGTTTGTGAGGTGTTGGTCGAGCGCCGCCAATGCTGCCGCGCTGTCGCCGGTCAACATCGCGTCAAGCAAATGCAGATGCTCTTCCGCCGTGACCTGCGCGTAATGCGGTTTTTCTTGATTCGAATACGAAAAACGGCTAATGAGCCAGGTAATCAACGTAATGCGTTCCAGCGCATCAATGAGTAGGGCATTGCCGGACATTTGCGCAATCGTTTTATGCAGCTCCTGGTCGGCTTGAATTTCATCTTCCAGCGGCATTTGGTCGGGCTGTTCAAACGCGAGCCATTTTGCGCGCAGTGTTTCAATCCGTTTGCGGTCCAAACGCGCCATTGTCAGCGGCATGGCGGCAAGCTCAAGGGCGCGCCGCACGACAAAGGCATCTTCAATAAAAGCGCGATTCAATTCAATCACGCGATAGCCGCCGGTAGAATTCACTTGCACGACGCCCTCGTTGACCAACATCATGAGCGCATCCCGCACGGGACTGCGGCTCACGCCCATCTGCTCCGCAATTTCGCTCACGCCGAGCCGGGTGCCGGGCGGGATTTCCATGCGATAGATTTTTTCGCGCAAATGTTGATAAACCTGCTGTCCAAGATTTTCACGGAGAGGAGTAAAAGTAGGCGAATTGACCATTTTTCGTATTTCCGTATGCTGTATGCCGTATGCGAAATTTCGTATGCCGCATATTATATGTTAAAATCGGATATTGTCAAGAGGTTTTGGAGATTCACACACCCGCGTTTCAACAGGGAGTTTGCGCATGATGTACCCAATCCTTTATTCCGAGTCTCTCGTTCAACAAGACAAAACCACGTTTGCCCTCGTGCGTCTTGGCGCCGACAAGTTTTTGCGCGTGCGCGGTGACGTGACGGGTTTTCACAATCCGGCGTTCGAACAGCAAGCCGCGCACTTTTTCCCTTGTTCGCCCGAAAATGCGACCGAGCTGCGAAAACGTCTGGAATGGTTGAGACCCCAGCCGCTCGGCTTGCAGCCCTCCTTCGGTTTTGGCGACCGTCTCGGGCTTGCCACGCCGGGACACGTTCGGGCGATTCGCGGAACCGGCATTGCGCCCATTTTTGCTCAACAATCCGTGCGCGAAAACGCGCGCACCGGGCGCATGCCGCAGCAAGTCGTTGACGATGCGCTGTGGGGTGTTTTCCAATGCGGTTGGCGCGACGCGTGGGGTGCGGACGCCGACCATCTCAAGACCGCGCAGGATATTGCGCCCTTTGTCGCGGCGGGCTATACGTGTTTCACCATAGACCCCGGTGAATTCGTAGAGAATGCGGCGCACACCGACACGCGCGACACACTCGAACATAAAATGCTAACGCTGCCGTGGGACGCGCTCCAAGATTCACCGCACGCTTTTGACGCGCGCTATGTGAATCAAACGTTTGCCGTCAACGGACTCGCCTTGACTTTTACACGCGAACACGCGCTGCGCGCCGCGGTGAAATATGGCGGCGCGGTCGCGCACACGGTCAACCTGTTTCAAGAAATCACACGGCAAAAACAAGGCGCTCCTTTTGATTTCGAAGTGTCGGTGGACGAAACCGAAACGCCGACGAGCGTCACGGAGCATTTTTACGTCGCAAATGAATTGCGCCGCTTGAACGTTCGCGTCACGAGTCTCGCCCCGCGCTTTGTGGGACGTTTTGAAAAAGGCGTGGACTATATCGGCGACCTCGATACCCTGCGTGTGAATTTGGACGAACACGCGCATATTGCGCGCGCGTTTCACTATAAACTTTCGTTACATTCCGGGTCGGATAAATTTCGCGTCTATTCGTTGTTTGCTTCCGCCACGCGCGGGTTCGGGCACATCAAGACCGCAGGCACGAGTTATCTCGAAGCGCTCCGCACCATTGCGCGTGTGGACCCGCAGTTGTTCCGCGAGATTTTGACGCTCGCGCGCGAACGCTATCCGACCGAACGCGCAACCTACCACGTTTCCGCGCATCTTGACCGCGTACGCACATCCGAAACTCTGCGTAACGACGAATTGGCGCAGCTGCTTGACGAGTTTGACGCGCGCCAAATCCTGCACGTCACGTTTGGTTCGGTGTTACATCAATATGGCGCCGAAATTCATTCGACGTTGCGCGCGAACGAGGAAGAGTACGCCAACACCCTTCAAACCCATTTCGTAAATCATCTCGCGCGGTTCAAAACGGATTGAGTTTTTGAACGACGGCGACATTTCACAAACATGACGGAAAACCGTTTGGGATTTCAACCCGACCCGCTCTTTGATGTCAGCGGGCAGGTGATTGTTATTACGGGCGGCGGCGGCGCGCTGCCCGGCGCGTTAGCGCGCGGTTTGGCAGAACGCGGCGCGCGTATCGCGTTGGTCACGCGCACGATATCTAAAGCCGAAACGATGGCGAGTGAAATTCGAGCCAGGGGCGGACAAGCCATCGCGCTCGCGGGCGATGTGACAGACCGCGCGTCACTGGAAACCGCCGCCGAAAAAATTTTGGATTCGTTTGGACGGATAGACCATCTCGTCAACGGCGCGGGCGGAAATCAGCCGGGCGCAACCGCAATCACCGCACAAGCATTTTTTGAATTGCCGCCGCAAGAATTGCGCGCCGTGATTGATTTGAATTTGATGGGAACGATTTTGCCGTCGCAAGTTTTCGGCAAACATATCGCGGCGCAAAAACGTGGGAGCATTCTCAATCTCAGTTCGATGGCGGCGCAGCGTCCGTTAACGCGCGTGGTGGGATATGGCGCGGCGAAAGCGGCGCTGGATAATTTTACGCGCTGGCTCGCCGTCACGCTTGCGCGCGAAATTTCGCCGGGGCTGCGCGTGAACGCCATTGCGCCGGGCTTTTTTCCCGGCGCTCAAAATCGCGCGCTCTTGATGAATGACGCGGGCGAACTCACGCCGCGCGGGCAGGCGATTGTGGCGCATACGCCCATAGGACGGTTTGGCGAACCCGACGATTTACTTGCAACCGCCATTTGGCTGCTGTCGCCGGGCGCGGCGTTTGTAACCGGAGTTGTCGTGCCGGTGGATGGAGGGTTTTCGGCATTCAGCGGGGTTTAATCTGCCGAACAACGCACACAAGACAATCAAGCAATGACGCACACATTTTTATCGGACCTCGAAATTGAATCCATCCTCGCGGATGGTTTGGGTTCGCTGCCGCTTGCAAACAAACGCGTGCTCGTAATCATTCCCGACGCAACGCGCACAATGCCACTACCCTTGTTCTTTCGTTTGCTCGTCAAACAGCTGCGCCCGCGCGCGCGCGCTATCACCTTTCTCATCGCGCTCGGCACGCATCCCCCGTTGAGCGAAACAGCGATTTTGAAACTGCTGGGTTTGACGCGCGCAGAACGCGCGAATGAATTTGGCGACGTCCAAATTTTAAATCACGCGTGGCAGGACGCGAACGCGCTCATTTCACTGGGCGCGATTTCGCGCGACGAGACCGCACACTTGAGCAACGGGCTGCTGACGCACGCGGTCGAGGTCCGCTTGAATCGTCTGGTGTGTGAAAACGACGAGGTGTTGATTTGCGGACCGGTGTTTCCGCACGAGGTGGTTGGTTTCAGCGGCGGCAACAAATATTTTTTTCCGGGGATTGCGGGACCGGACATTATTGATTTCACGCATTGGCTCGGCGCGCTGCTGACCTCGTACGAAATCATCGGCACAAAACAGACGCCCGTACGCGCGCTGATTGACCGCGCGGCCTCGCTCATTCCCACACCGCGCCATGCGTTTTGCAGCGTCGTCACATCCGACGGCGTGGCGGGATTGTTTTTTGGCGCGCCGGAAGACGCGTGGTCGCGCGCCGCCGACCTTTCCGCCCAAATCCATATCGAATGGGTGGCGCAGCCATTCGATCAAGTTCTGGCAGTCCTGCCCGAAATGTATTCCGAATTGTGGGTCGGCGCCAAAGGGATGTACAAAACCGAGCCGATTGTGGCGGACGGCGGTCAAGTGATTTTATACGCGCCGCACCTGCGCGAAATCAGTGTCGTACATGGCGCGCTCATCCGGCAAATCGGTTATCACGTGCGCGATTATTTTGTGAAACAATGGGATATTTTCAAGCATGTGCCGTGGGGCGTGTTGGCACATTCCACACATTTACGCGGCAGCGGTACATTTGAGAATGGAATCGAAACGCCGCGCATCACCGTTACCCTCGCCGCCGGCATTTCGGAAGCCGAAACGCGCGCGCTGAATTTGAATTACTGCGACCCGACCCACATTCATCCTCAAGAGTGGCACGCGCACAAGTCGCAAGGCAAACTGTTGGTGCCACATGCGGGCGAACGGCTGTATCGTCTCCGCTCGAGCGCCGGGCGTGTTGCTTGAAGAGCATCACAGAATCAGAAAAATATCGCGACGCATCATCCGGCAAATGCGGTACAAGCCGCGCCGCGCAATCAAGAATGGAAAACCATCACGGGCACACGTAACCGCGCGTGGCGGTGACGCGTTTGCCGTCGCGGGTTTGGGTGAGTACGGCAGCAACCACCTCGCGCGCGAATGCCGCGTCCGTACTCACGATGGCAATGCCGCGGAAATCATTTGGCAAGCCGTTAGCGGACGTGATGCGGATTTGCCCGTTCGGACCGATTTCGCGCTCCATTTCGGCGACCGGCGCGCCGTCCTCGCCGGCATACAGATTGAGCTTGACGCGCGCCATTTCTCTGGCGTTCGGATTCAAAAGGGTAAGGATGGCGGTTTGTTTCGCTGTCACGCGCACATCCCCGCAGACACTGCGCCCTTTTACGCGCGCACGCGCAACGGCTCCCGTCGCATTCCACTGTTTGCCGCGTGCGCGCGCGACAAATGCGGACGCGGCGAGAGGGGTCTTGTCTGTCGAAGCTGCGCGCGCCCAGCCGATAAATTTTTTGCCGAGCGATTTGAATTCGTCTGCGCGCAAATCAAATACCGCCAAGCCGCCTGCGGGCACACTTGCACGCGTGGCATTCGCCTTTTTGTCTCCTTGTTCCGTAAAGAGTCGGAGGGTAATGTCCGTCGGCGCGTCGCCATTGTTGCGAACATACACCAGACTCCACACCACCATCCCGCGTTTGGCATTGCGTCTTCGTTCCAGCATCGGCACAATAAGCTGCGGGCTTGCTTCCTCTGCGACCAACGCGCGCACCGAAGCAGTGTCCTGCCCAAACGCGGACAGTTCGACGGCGGCAACTCGTTGGTCTGCGGTAATGCGCGCGCTGCCGAGAAAATCATTTGCGCCAAACAAATCGCGCGTGTCAAGATATGCCGATGCGCGCGGCGCAATCGTGAGCGCCTGAGCCAGAATTTCGTTGCCGTCCGTATCCAACGCCGTGAACGTTGCCTCGGCGCTCAACGCCGAAGTGTTTTGCACGGCGATGAGACTGTGCCCCGACGACGCGGCATCGTGCTGCACAACCGGCAGGACCAAAGTATTTGACGTTACATTCGTTACTTCGTACACATCATTCGCGCTTCCGGCGACATTGCTGTCCAGAACGAGCGCCTGCACGCGTTGATTCGACACGATGCGCGCGCTGCCCAGAAAATCATTGCCCAATTCCTTTGGCACATTGATGAGTTTTACCCCATTGGGTTTGATTCGCATTGTGTCGGAATATACGGTGCTGCCTTGGGAATCGAACATATTGACGGTCACACGCGCGGTCTGGACGCTGCCCGGGTTCACGACCAACAATCGGGATGACAATAATTCGGGCGCGGAAACGTCGCCTTGATTGTCGGCATCGGGCGTGCCGGTTGCTTCCGCCGCTTGCGGTGTTTTCGTTTGACGCGGGTTCGCCGTGCGGTCACGCGTTGGGCGCGGCGTATTTGGCGCTTGCGCAAGGGCAAAGGTGTTCGCGATGCCGCCTGTATTGAACAGGACAATAACAAGCGCAATCACAATCAAGCTGCCGAGAAGGTGTCGTTTGGTCATTTCTGTCGAGACCGGAAGGGTTTTGAACGCGCGTCGAAAAGCCGCGCCGCGTTTTAAAAACCAATCGGGTCAACTATTTGCCTTCCGCGTTGACAATCAAAAGCCATGCCTCGGATTTCGTTTCACCGAATGCATTTACCGCAATCACGTGCCATACATAACGTTTACCGCGTTCCAATTCAGGAGTGCGATAATCCAATGCGGTGATGCCGCTCTCATCCGCCACGACCGCTCCACTTTTGCGTTCCCGTACAATCACGTGATACGAATCCGCACAGGAAGCGGCGTTCCATTTTAACGTGGGATGCTGCCGCGCAACGGTTCCTTTGTCAGCGGGCGCAAGCAGCGTGAATGCGGCGGGGGCAGCAGAACACGACGCGTCGGGCGGCGTTGCGGTTGGTGTGGGTGTTTCGGTTTCCACCACCGTTGGTGTTTCGGTCGGCGTTGCGGTCTGCGAAACGGTCGGCGCCTCGGTTGGCAGTTTGGTAACCACAGCGGTTGTTGTCGGTGTTTCGGTTGGCGTTGGTGAAACCGCGTTGCTTGGTTGATTGCCTGCCTCGAATTTGCGTCCGATGAGCGGCACATTCAGAACAAAGGTGGCATTCACGCGCGCATTGTAGGGTCCGATAAGGTTCACATTGCCAACTGCATCGCGCGCGCTGATATAAATTGCAATGTCGGATGACGTCGCAATCGTTGGCGCATAGGTCCACTGCCATTGATTCGCGCCATCGGGTTGGAAAGAGATGGGTTCGACAATCGTTTCCCCGTCGGCAGTTTGAATCAACGCGGACATTTCTTGAATCTCGCCGCCATCCGTCACCGTGCCGGAAAACGCAGCTTGAATAGCTTCGCTCTCTTCTTCATCAATCGTAATAGTCCCGGTCGGCGCTTGCGTGGCAACAATTTGCGGCGCGCCGGTATCAACGGTGAATGTGCGCGTCACTCCATCGGAAAGATTGCCGTTCGCGTCTTGGTCAAAGAACGCAAGAGTTGTGCTGATACCGTCGCCTGCAAGGATGGACGTCATGTTGTAATTCCACACGCCGCTTGGCATTCCACCCGGCACAACATCTTGCTGCGGACATTCGGGTTCGTAGGCGCCGAGACAAATCGCGGCGGATTGCGCTTCGAGATTGTCGTCAACCGTTCCACTCCAATTCATTTCGGCGGGACTAAGCACTCCGTCGGATAGGTAAGCATCAACGGTTGCATCGAGAGTGACCGTCGGCTTGGTGGTGTCAACGAGCAATGTAATCGTGTCCGTCCAATCTCTCGTGATGCCAAATGTGTTGGTCGCGCGGGCGCGCATGTTCACTTCACTCAAACCCGCGAGGTCACCCAAATCTTCCGGGCAATTCCACGAACCACTGAACGGGTCGGCAACGCTGCATTGGGATTGATTGCCGTTCACCTCAAGCGTGATGCCCGGCACGCCGGACGCGTCGCTCACGAAACCGTTGAATACATTGACGCCTTGCTGCGCGTATTTTTGTCCCGAGTTGATGGTCAATTCTTGCGGCGCATCCGTATGAACGGGATGCAAAACCCAAAGCCAATCGAAATCGCCGTGCAAATCATCCGAGAGTGTGACATCGAGTTCGGCAGAATTCGGATTGAGCGCGCTGTTGATTTTGCCGACGATTTGCAAGGTGTTGGAAATGCCGACGCCGACATCGCCGAGATTGTAGGTCGCGCTGTCATCATTGTTGTCCAAACGGAGCGCGCCATACGTTTTCACTTTAACCTGAACATTTTTCGCAATCTCCGTTCCGCGATTTTCGTACTGTATCGTGTACGCGATTTCGCTGCCATTGCCGACTGGAATCACTTGGACGGCGACAGGAATATCTGCATCGGGTTGCCCATCATTGTTTGCATCGAGCCGCGCGTTCGGTGTGAGTAAATCGAACAAGCCGTCGTCGAGATAGCGCACAGCGATTCCGCCGGGGTCACTCGCAATGTTCGCAACAAAATCGCCACCGATTGTTTTGTTATCGTTTGGACGAGTGTCGCTGCCAAGCGAATCGAACGCATAGTATTGCTGCAATTGGAAATCGCCGAGCGTGCGCTGCAAACCAATCGGTGTGACGAGCGAACTGTTGAGCGGATTTTTGTCCGGCGCGACGGCAAAGAGCTGCAAAGTATTTTCTTCTGTCGCCACCGCGAGAATTTTCAGCGATGACGCGGGTGTGAGATTCAACGCGCTGAACGGCAACAGTACGTCGGTGCGAACGGGCGCGACGCTTGTGTTGATGCGGAATGAATTGGCGTCGAGGTCTTGAATCGTTTCCCACGCACTGCCGTTCCACCGCATCAGCGACGCGGTGTCGTCGTCCAAAATCCACACGAGATAATCCGCGCCAAAACCATTCGGGAATTGAATGTTGGCAGATGCCACGGCGGATTGTCGCGCGCGATTTCCTGTCGTCGTCGCGAGCGGATACGGATTGTAGAGATTGTTCGCGCCGCCGTTTTGCGAATCGAGATAAATGAATAGGTCGCCTTGCCCATTCCAATTCGCGCCGTTGGGAATTTCGATTTCCAGCATCGGCAACAATTTAATGTCGCCATTGTCGTCGGGACTCATTTTGCAGGGACTGACGCTCGGCGGATTTTGGTGACGGCAAACATCGTAAAATGTTTTATCGCCGTCCCAATCGTCGCGTTGAATCTGTCCCTCTTTGTCGCCCGAGGGCCAATCCAACACGTTGAACGCGTACCACAAATGTTTCGGGTCGGTGGGACGAATCAAGAAATCGGCGTACACAAATTTGTCTTGCTGCGCGCTGTTAATGATGAGTTGAAAAGGATTATCGCCGCTAAACCCGTCCGCTTTTTTGAACGGCGATTCGTCTTGCGCGTTCGGCACGCCGTCACCGTCCATATCGCGGTCAAACAAATCGGGCGTGCTATCCCCATCGGTATCTATCGCGCAATTTGTGCCATTGCATTTTTTCCCATCCAAGATGTTGTCTTGCATCGTGCTGGGTTCTTGGGGATTCGAATACCACTGCTTGCCACTGAAACTAAAGCCATTGATTTCAACGTTATCGTTGACGCCATCCTCATCCGTATCTCGCGCGGCGGAGTTTGTGCCCAACACATCTTCTTCACAATTCCACAGCCCATCGCCGTCGGTGTCCAATGTGTTCGTACACGCGGCGGTTAAGGCGTTCGCGTTCGGTGAGGATGGATTACTGGAGATTGGAGATTGGAGATTGGAGATTGGAGACTACACCACGCGGGTCACTCTGCGGCTTCCATTCGTTGTACTCTTGAAATTTTTCATACAACTCGCGTTCCGCTTTTTGTTTATCCGTTTTCTCTTGTTGCTCGTTCGTCTTGGCGCGTTGTGTGTTGACAAACGTTGACGCCTGCGCGGTCTGCATCAACGGATTCGCTTCCATCGCAAAAATTACAAACAACGCAAGCGCGGCGTACACGCGGCGGTCACGATAATGTTTTGCAAAAAACAAAATCAACAATCCAAACAACGCGAACGCGAAAATGTACGTCGCGCTTGTCTTTGCCATTGCGAGGAGTGTACTCTGCGATGCGATGGAGTTCATCGCCGCAATCTCTCCACCTATCGCACGCAAACTATTTCCAAAATCAACGAAACCCGTCATCGTATAAAACGGCTTTTGTTTTTCTACCACCGCGTAATCAAAAAAGTCAACCGTGAATTCATAATCCGTGCGCGAATCATCTTGCGCGGACGGGGGCGGAAAATGCGCGATGATTTTTTGGCGCAGCGGCAAACCATTTTCGCGCACCCACAGTTCGCCACTGCCCGTCATGTGTTCGTACTGCGCGGGCATCTCGAGATTCATCGCATACGGTAATTCACCTCTTTCGCGCATCCGCGCCTGCAATTGGTCGCGCACAAACATTGCAAAGCCGGTTCCGTCAATGTCGAACGTGTAACGCGTGAATGAAATCGGGGGAGGAACGGAACCCGGTTCCGTTCCTCCCCAACGCGTTTCGCTTCCCGCGTTCACGATATTTTTTGCGCCTGCGAGAAATGCCATGAAATCGCCGTCGGGCGCGAACCCGCTCGAAATGTCGTCAACCTGTTCCCAATCGGTATCCCCGCGTCGCGCCATCGCTTTGCCGTTCGTCAATTGAAACTGCGCGGCAGTTTTTGGGTCCGCCACCGCTCCGCCATTGTCCCAAAATGACATTTCAAATTTGCGCGCGGAAGCATCGAACGCGTTCAACCCACTGGTCACGCCTTCGAGGTGATAGGTATATTCTTTGCTTGTGCGTCCGACGTTGGAGGTTTGGGCGAGAGGAATCGCGCGTTCAATCAAATCTGCGCGAAAGGAATAGCCGCCCGTACTGCGCGCGGTTTGCCACGCGGTTTGAATCTCACTGCGCGCATCAAAAACATTTCCGCTGCGCGTTGCCGCGAACAAAAAGAAAAGCGCGCTTGCACTCATCACAAGCGCGAGGGGAATCCAAAGGCGTTTTGCCATACGCCACCTCGACAGGAAAATTTTCTGACCTTTACGGAATTACGTCCGGTCCGAGTTTTCGCCGCGGGTTTACGTTGGTGGATGATACGGACATCAGAATGCGAGAGGTTGGACGCAACTGCCCCCTACAAAAGATACAAACCCTCTACCGAATCAACCGGCAGCATCCGGGAGGGGAATCGTTGCGGATAATTTTCACCACATTTTGACGCAAAATGACAGGGGGGGTACCGCATGAACTCTCCGGCTTCGCTTGACTCAATCCGGCAGTACAAGACTCTTGACGTACGCACCCAAAACGTGTGCGCCATGTTCGCGCTGCACAAATTCGCGCGCTCGGTTTCCCATTTCCGCGCGCCGCACGTCGTCCGTGAGCAAGGCGACGACTGCATCGCAGAACTCTTGCTCGTTCGCGCACACAAAACCCGTTGCGCCGGAATGCACCAACTCGTCGGCGCCGGGATACATCGTCGTCACAATCGGCAAGCCGCAAGCCATCGCTTCCAATGCCGCCAGCGGCATCCCCTCGAACTTGGAAGTCAAGCAGAAAATTTTTGCCTGCGCGAGATATTTGGCGACGTCGGCTTGAAATCCCACCCATTCAACACAGCGCTCCATTCCCAGTTCACGCACCCGCTGCTGCACGTTTGCCGTTTCTTCGCCGTCGCCTACAAGCAGGACGCGCAGCAATGGCAGGTGTTCGCGCACCGCGTGCGCAATCTCCACTAAACGCGCGAGCTGCTTGACGCCGTCCACGCGCCCCACATAAATCAAATCAAATGTTTTAGGCGCGGTTTGCGTGGGCGCATACCGCGTCCAATTTTTCAACACGCGAATTTTCTCGGGCGGCACACCAAAGTTTTCCATCAAATCGCGTTTCGACCTTTCGCTCGGCACAAGCAGCCGCGCGGCGCGCGGGTACAGCCGACGCATTTGCATTTTCAGGATGCGTCGCAGCAGCGGCTGTGGCACATACCACATCAACGCTTGTGACGTGATGGAATCGTTGCCCACCATCACGCGCAGCGCGCGCCACCATAACAATTCGCGCACCCACAACGCATACAACACGGGACGTCGCGAAAACGCCAGCATGACATCGGGCTTGTGCCGCAGCGCGTACCACAACAGGACAAAAAAAAGCGGCACGCCGCGCGCCGGTTTGAAAAAGATGCGCGCACCGGACGTTTGCGCGCGCTGCAAAAAAATATTTTCGTTCGCGTCCGCAGACGGCGGCTGTTCCAAAATCAAATCCACGCGCGCGTCCGCATCGTTCCGCTTCAGTTCTTGTGCAATGTCCGCGATTTTGCGCTCCACGCCGCCGATACGCAGGCCGCGATTCACAATGCAAATGCGTTTCATTGCGCCTCGCCCCGAAACAATGCAGCAAACTGCGCGATATTTTTTGCGGCATCGTAGCGTTCCTGTACCCGCGCCCGCGCCGCCATGCCCAACGCGCGCCGCAGAGATTCATCGCGCCGCAACTGGTCTATCGCGTCCGCCAATGCCGCGTCATCATTCGGCGGCACGAGAATGCCGCTGACGCCGTGTTCCACAATTTCGGGAATTGCCGAGAGCTGTGTCGAAATGACGGGCAAGCCCATCGCCATCGCTTCAATCAACGAATTGGGCGAAATATCGCGCCCGCCATTTTCGGCAATCACGCACGGCAGCACAAACAAATCCGCGCGCGCGTAGGCATCCAAAATGTTTTGAAACGGCTGCGCGCCCATAAACAATACACTGTCTTGCAGCTGCAAGTGTTTGTGCAAGCGTTTCAACTGAATCAAATAATTGACATAGGTCGGTTCTTCGGGACCGCCGATGATTTCACACCGGAACGGGATGCCGCGTTCGCGCAAACGCGCGCACGCGCGCAGCAAATAGACCAACCCTTTTTCCTCAATCAACCGCGCCACGCACAAAATGCGAAATAGTCCGGCAGTTTGTTTGTCCGCAGGGATGGAAAAATCGGTCAGGGGAAATAATTCGCGAATGACGTGCAGCGGCGGATGCGCGGCACCCACATCCATTTCGATGGCGCGCGCGTTATAGTCCGAGTTGGTGATAATGAATTTTGCATTCGAAAATTTTTCGCGCAGCGCGAATTGATTCTTGAAACGATGGAGGTCATGAGCGCGTGCTTCGACGCTGTACGGAATGTCGAGCAGCGCGGCGGCGAGCAGCGCAATAAAGGCGGTGCGGTCTGCCCACGGCGTATGCAGGTGCGTGATGTCATGTTCGCGCAATGGATATGCCAATTCGAGCGCGCGTTCAAACACCGCAATATCTTCGCGCCACGTTTTGTAGCTGCCGTAGCGATGCAAAACAACGTACAAGAAAACATTCCAATACCGGAGCCGGCTCCGTGCGCGAAAAAATTTTTTTGCGCGCGCGAGACGTTCGGGATTGCGCGGCAATAGATAGTGCGTGGTTTCCGCGAGCGCGGGGTCGCCGAATTCGCCCGCAACGTCGGCAAAAACTTCCAGAGCAATACCTGTATCGCGCAGCCCTTGCACTTCGCGGCGAATAAAGGTATCGCTCAAAGCGGGAAATTGCCACACATAATAGGCGAGTCGCAAAGACGCTTTGTGCCCGGATTTTTGCGCGCGCCATTTCAACCGCCACCATGCGCCATGATTTACCGCGAATTCATAGAGACGCTCCAGCGTGGGGGACACGATTTTGTTTTGAAGGGTCAGCCGAACCGCGCGCGGCAATGCGTACCGCATGTCGCGCGCAGCATCCACTGCCCGCCCGACGCCCAAAGTAGCAAACAAACTGCTCGCCAAGAGCCGATTGAGCCGGTACGGTTTCCGGTGAAAATACGTGACCTGCCCCGAACGCGACAAGGCGCGACAGATATGATAGCGCTGCCAAAAATAGCGCAAGTTTTTGAACGACAGCGTTTCGGTGGTATTGCGCGCGTGCAGGCGGCGCACATAGAGATACTGCGGCACGAACGCGAATTCGTACTGCTCCGCAATCCGCACCGCCATCTCATAATCACCGCCATATTTCAACTGCGTGTTGAACGGACCAAGCTCTTGCAATACGCGACGCGGATAGGTCCGCAAACCGCTCGTTACGGTTCCCCAGCGAATGAGCTCGCGGCGATAATCAAAGCCCTGCGCGCGGCGTTGGTACATTTTGTTGCGCTGTAACAGGACCTCGCGCAAAACATTGCCATTTTCGTCAATGTCGTAAAATTGGCAGTGCGCCTGTCCCGCGCGCGGATCGCTTTCCAGCGCCGCGACCATTTGGCGCAGCGCGCCGGGCAAAATAAAATCGTCCGCGTCCACATGCGCCACATACGGGGCATGGCTCGCGGCGACAATCTGATTGTGACAGTCATAAATGCCGCGCTGTGTCTCGTTCGTCAAAAGCCGAATGCGCGGGTCATGGAACGCGCGCACAATGTTCGCGGTCTCATCCGTTGACGCATCGTCAACCACAATCAATTCCCAGTCGAGATCCGTCTGTTGTTGTATACTCGCTATCGCTTGCGCGATAAAGGACGCGGCATTGCGCGCCGGCATGGCTACCGTAACGCGAGGCATTGTGTTATCCAAAATCGAAAAACTCAAAATGCGGTTTGAGCAGCGCAAGATTTCAATCTATGCGTGGTGGCTCGCGTTGAGCGCCCTTGCATTGGCAGGCGTCGCAATGGTGTTGACGGCGACGTCGCGCGGCGCGGGAGTTTCACCGGACTCGACGGTATATATCAGTATGGCGCGCGCAATGCTCAATGCACTTGGGTTTCGCTTTGTGCTGCAAAGCGGCGGCGATTTTCCGCCGTTGTTTCCGCTGCTGCTGGCGGCGGGGGGCGCGTTATTGGGCGACCCCGCATACGCCGCACGGTATCTCAACGCGTTTTTTTTCGGCGCAAACATCTTGCTCGTCGGCGTCACCTTGAAAATAATTCTGCCGCGCGCGTTTTGGGTCCCGCTGCTCGGCGCATGGTTCATGCTCACGGCGTTAGTGATGCTGCTCATTCATGCAATGGCGTGGTCCGAACCGGCGTTTCTTTTTTTCGGCGTGTGCGGCATGCTTTTGCTCGCGCGCTATTTGCAGACCCAACATTGGTGGCAGCTCGGCGCGGCGGCGCTGGCAATGGG
>CAZXYP010000105.1:0-1568 GCA_964644955.1 uncultured Anaerolineales bacterium
AGTGGTGTTCCTGACCACGATTAGATGTAGTGCTACCCGGCGTTGCGAACGCCGATTTTATTTTGGTATTACTTTGTCGCTTTATGTCGGGCGATTCAAAGCGCGGCAACGCATGGCAAAATCGGTCTGCGCCGCTTGAAGGTCAAACGGAAAGTCGTGTTAGCGAATGAATGCCAGTTGCCCGACCGTGTCGAGCGCGCGCTGCAGCCACAGATTGGGCGAAACGCTGTACCACAAAACAAACGCGCCTAGGGCAAACAACAAGATGCTTGCAAACAACGCGCGCCAATGTTCGGCGACGCCGCGCGCAGTGTATTGGATGGGACGCGGCACGCGTTGACCTGCGCGCGCGCGCCAGGACAACCACGTTGCGCGCAGCCAAAAGCGCATGCGCCCGGTGAGAGATTCGGGTGGAGGCGTCGGCGCGAACGCATCTTGCGCGGGAACCGTTTCGGGCAGTGTTTCCAACCACGTTAAAACATAACGCGCCAAACCAATCAAAACCCCCACCGTTGCCAAAAGAATCAGAAAAAAGATGCGCCGGTCGGTCGCCTCAAACTCCAAAAGCAAATTCCAGCGCGTCGCCATAGAAACTCCGGGCGCCAATCCGGCTAAATTCAGTCCGCCTAAAATAAAAACAACCAGCGCAAGATAACTGACCCACCGATTGGGAATGACGCGCGCAATAACGATGCTCGCCGCCATGACGCTCAAGCTCAAGGCGCGCGCGAACACATCAATCACCGCAAACGCAGTCCCTTCCAACGTCCCGCGCGCCAAATCAATCAACCCAAATCCCAACGCAAACAACCCCGCGTAACTCATCAGCCGCCCGATACGCCGTTCAAACAAACACAAACCGCCGCCGATAAAAATGGAACCCAAACCGCCGACCAGCAAAATCGTGTTGAGGTCGGACTGTTCCAAAAGACGCGGCGATTGCCCGATGAGATTGTACAACAACCACAAGCCGAGGGGCTGCCCCAACCCCAACAACACCGCAATAATCGGCGGCGGCGTTTCATCCGCCATCGGTCCCAACCACAGAATAAACGGCGCAATTGCCAGCAGCAATCCCAAACCCCAACTCAAGAACAAAACCGCCGAATCCAACAGCGCGGTTTGGTCCGGGGTCAACGGATAGAGCTGCACAAAGCGATGCCCAATCAGCAGCAACCCCGCCGCCACCACAATCAATACCAAAAAATATGCCGCGCCGCCCGTGCGTTGGGCATGACGCGGTTCCATCGCAATGACAATGATTGCCAGCCCCGACACCCATGCAAACACGCCAATCACAAAATCATCTACCACCAGCGCGACCGACCAAACAATCCAACTCCACAGCAAAAACCCGAGCGTGCGCCGCACATCGCCGAATGAAGTCGCAATCGCCAGAATGCCTGACAACGCGACTGCTACGGTCAAATAATCGCGCGCCAACGGTTGCACCCCAAAGGTCATGCCAAACAATTCATTCGTGCCTGTATTGACGGATTGCACCGCCCAGACCAATACCGCAGTGACCGCCACACTCGCCACAAACGCCAGCGGACGCCAATACCGCG
>CAZXYP010000105.1:1578-5031 GCA_964644955.1 uncultured Anaerolineales bacterium
CACATGCAAAGTCAATGCAGCGGCTGTCAGAACAATCCAGAGGAGGGGTAACGCCACGGCTGCCGGGTTACATTTCGCCGCGCCGCTTGCCTTCAAACCGGGCAGGGGCGCTGGCAATGTGCGAAATCGCCAGCGCAATTACCAGATCTGCAATCACAAGCAGCGCGTAAATGACCAAACTGTTGTCAATGGAAAGATAAATGATGCCAAAACCGGAGGTAAAAAATAACAAGCCCATGCCGAGTTTGAGCGCGTCGCGCGTCAACGCAATCGCCAATAACCCACCCATCGCGAGCCACAAACCGCTGACCCAAAACAATAACGGCGCGTTCAACAACACGATTTGGTCGCTCGCCGCAATCACGCTGACCGCGACCAACGCCAAACCGACAATGCGGAAGGGTAAATTCGTCCAAAAAACTGCGCGCGGCGTGAGGACACTACTCTCCGTTGATTGAGACGTGTTGCGGTGGCGGCGGCGACCGGGCTGGACGCGCCGCGCCGTGATATAAAACATCATCGCCACCAACCCACCCGCAATCATCCGCACAGCCGCAATTTGGAGGGGAATGAGGGTCGAAAGCAAAATGGCAACCAAGACGTACTGGACCGCGAGGGCAACGAGCGAAAACCGCCAATCGGAAACCAAAACGACGATGCCTACTGCAATCAAAAGCCCCAATTCCAATTCGTACGTGCCAAACAGCGCAAAGGCGCGCGCGAGGTCATTGATGGAAGGCATAAGTCAAGGCGCGGAATAGAGCGCGGGGACAAACGGCAGCGCGGGTCCATCCACCGGCACGTCGCGCGCGCGCGCTTCGCGCATCGCGGTTTGAACATCAATCTCGGGGGTGGCTTCCGCGTCCGTTGACGCAACCACCAAAAAGGTCGCGCCCGGGTCCAACACGATACGCACCAGTCCCGGTACATATAAATCGGTCGCCGCGTTCGCGTCCGCGCGCAATTGAAAGCGCCAGTACCACAAATCCAACGGCGTAAATGTCGCGCGCGGCGCGGTCAACAATTTGTACGGGGTTGCCCCGGCATGAGCGGTCACACTCCAACCATTTTCGAGCATGTGGATTTGAAAATGCCAGCTCTCGGCACCGGCGGTCACGGCATTGACTGCGCGATAATCGCACAACGGCACCAACGTCAATTGCGCGGGCGCGGAACAATTCTCGAGCCGGTAATGAATGAACGTGGTCGCGCGCTGCGGCGACATCCACACACTTTTGGTCAACTGAAAACGCCCCGCCTCATACTCAAAGCGTGTGAATGCCCCTTCCGTTCTCACTTGCTGCAAATACAAAAAACCGTCGGGGTTCAAAACATCCGTTTGATATTCGTTCGTCCCCAGCTTGTACAAGTGCCCTTCAACTTCGACCTCTTCATCCAACTTGGCAAGCAGGACGTGCGGAGTTTCCGCGTTCGGCAGTGGCGCCACCAACAACCCATGTTGTCGTCGCGTCAATGCGCCGCCGATACTTGCCGCCGCGTAGGCGCCTCCCTCATTCCGCACACACCATTCAAAAGCAAGCGCGTATTTTGTTTCACGACAGATTTCACGGGGAATTACCAACATACAGATTCCATGGGCAAAGTGATACAAAAGTATATCATAAACGTCCAGTCGGACAATTCACTGCTACAATAACCCCATGCCGAAAGTGTATTTGGCGTTGGGAACAAATCAAGGCGACCGCGTGCAACATTTACGGCGCGCGCTGGAACGGCTTGCGCCGTATGTTTCGCTCACGCAGCTTTCACCGCTGTATGAAACCGCGCCCTGGGGCATTACCGACCAACCGGACTTTTTGAATATGGCGGCTGAAGGTGTTACCACCCTATCGCCATTCGAACTTTTGGACGCGCTCAAAAACATCGAACAGGCGATGGGACGCCAGGCAACGGTGCGCTACGGACCGCGCGTGATTGATCTCGATATTTTGCTGTACGGCGAGTTGGTGATGCAAACCGAACGGTTGGAAATTCCGCACGCGCGGATGGCAGAGCGCGCGTTTGTGCTGATTCCGCTTCAAGACCTCGCGCCCGACTTGATTCACCCGCGTTTACAACGCACCGTGCGCGAATTGGTCGCCGGGCTGCCGAACCGCAGCGGCATCCGCAAATTTCAAACCCAAATCCATCTCACGGACGTGACGCCCAATAATTAAACCAGTACAGAAATTGCGCCATACTCCACTCGCCGCGAATCCGAATGCGACGAAATTCCAGCGGCGCCGCGCTCGATTGATTCGCGCCCTGATTCGTCGTCACAGCGGCAACATAACCCAATTGGTGTAACAAACTCAACGTGTATTGATTGTAACTTCCTGACGGGTACGCAAAAAGCGGTGTCCAATTGGGCAGATGGTCCACCATCAACTGATGCCCCTTTTTGATTTCATTGTCTTGAATGGACGCGCGGAACTGTCCCAGATTGTATCGGTGCGTCAACGAGTGCGCCCCAATCTCCATGCCGTTTTCATACATTTCGAGAATTTGTTCCCACCGCATGTACCCGGGTGAGCCGTAATCGGTCGGCGCGCCGATAATAAAAAAGGTACCTTTGAAACCAAAGTCTTTTAAGGTCGGAAACACATTAAAGTAATTGTCATCATAGCCGTCGTCAAACGTCAACACAATCGGCTTGTCAGGCAGCGGCGCGCCGGTCTGCAAATGATTCACCAACTCCGCAAGGTGAATGGTCGTATATCCCTGCTCCGCCAAGAATTTCATCTGCTCGTTGAAACGCTCTTGCGAAACCGTCAATGATTGACGCAGTGCATCCGCGTCGGGCGGCAAATCGCCAATATGGTGATACATTAAAATCGGAACGCGCGCCGTGCGCGCAATGGGCAGCGGGGTAACAGTCGCGGTATGCGTCGGCGTAGCGGTTGGCGCCGCCGCCGTGCGGGTCGCGCGCGCCTGACGTGTGGCTTTGCGATTTGCGGTTGGCGAAAACGTTGCCGTCAAGGTTGCGGTCGGAGACGGCGTCCGCGTTTTGGTAGGCGTCTGGGTACGCGTGGCAGTTTGGGTCGGGGTAAACGTATTCGTCGGCAAGCGCGTGGCAGTCACGGTCAGCGTCGGCGTCGCCAACATCACGAGCTGCGAAAGAGGCGCATTGAACTGCGAAAAACCAACCAGTCCCAATACCACCGCGAACGCCGCCAACAAAAAGGGGCTGCGCAGCGCGCGACGCTGTTTGCCCCGGATGCGATGAAAAGACACGGCAAGGATTTTAGCACAGATGGCACAGAGTACGAAAACAGATGCCCCCATTCCATCGTTCAACGCTTGGTAATTTTGACCAAATTAGGACCAAACCTAAAGCAAAACCTCTTGACAGGTAGGGGGGGGGGGGGGGGTTATAATGCCGCCCAAAACACGCTTTGGAGGGAAAAGGAAAACGGGTTGGTGTGGGGTGGGGTGGTTAGCAGCGGGGGTGGC
>CAZXYP010000105.1:5041-14782 GCA_964644955.1 uncultured Anaerolineales bacterium
AAACCAAACACCCCCCAACACCCACACCAACCCCCCCCCCCCGGGGGGGGGGGGGGCGCCCGATATAATGCCGCACAAATCACTCTTTGGAGGAAAAATGAAAACGCTTTCGAAAGGGCTGTTGTGGATAGCAGCGGGCGTGGCATTCGTCGCGTTTGTGTTTGGGTTGAATTACGTCTTTTCCAGTTTCAGCGCCCCGAATGAACAAACGAATACCGGCGCGGCGGCGCTGGCGCGCCAGAAAACGCCGACAGTGGAACTGACAGCGACGCAGAGACCGAGACGGACGCGAACGCCACAAGCGACCGCAACATCAACTTCCGGTTCGACAATAGATGTTTCCAAGCTCCACGTAGTCAATGAGCGACGTGTAGATGACATCTTGCAGTGTGGTCAGAGAGTAATGGTCTCACCTGACCGCAAAAGATTCGTTTGTCCTGCTGTCCGAGACGGGCGCGGTGTTTGGCTGGGTAACTTTAAAAGGGGTCTGACCAAACAGCTCGCTGAAAGAGGAGGTTATGTTCAATGGTTTCCTGATGGCAAAAGGATTGCTTATGCGGTCGGTGCGCCTTATGGTCACGCCACCAAGTTGTACGAAATTGATTTGGCAACAGGCAAGAAAACAGAGGTCGGACAAACCAGCGATGCTTCGCATTTCCAAGTTGACCAGAATGGGCAGATCTTTTTTCTGGGCAAGGATGGGCTAAGGACATGGAACTCTCAAAATGGGGCGCAAATGGAACTCTCCGCCACAAACCCCACGCTCCAGTCCATTACGGATAGCGCATTTTCGGGAGACGCCGCGACGGCGGACTCTGATTTTCTGCTTTCGCCCGATGGCAAGTATATGGCAATTACAACGGTCTGGTACGACCAAGGGACTCTTTCGATAACAGACATAAATGCGGGGAGTGTCGTCACGGTCACAGATCAAATTGGCGAATCGGGATTACCGGTGGCATGGTCGCCCGACGGGACACAACTCGCTTATAGTACCCGCACGGAACATGGCACTACGCCTTTGCCGTTCAACGGTTCCATGTTGTGGCTTGCCGATGCAAACGGGACCAATCCGCGCGAGATTTTCCGAACCGACAAATGTGTAACGCTAGAGTATGTCACATGGGCGCCCGACGGACAAACTCTGCTCTTTGTTTGCACCGAAGGAGGAAATTCATTTGAAGTAGACTGGCACTATATGGCGTTTGACCCACGCACAGGAACACTCAAAGAGCTGTTTACGAATGGCGAAGGGTTAGACCTCGTGAACGACGGGCTTGACATTCTAATCCTGCGTTCGGTCGAAAATACGGGAAATTGGATTGTCGAAATATCCGAATAGAGGACAAGGAGGAACAATGAACAAAACTCTCAAGCCGCACTTCAATGTAATATTTTCCCTGTTTGGATTACTTGTCGCGCTTTTGTTTGTGCCTACACAAATAGCGGAAGCGGCTTCTCCGATTGTGGTGGTCGCCAAATGGAACAAAACAAATCAGTGCGTGCAATTCGCCTATGGCGCTTATGATGTAGATACATTTACTCGCGATGCGCTAGCTGGCGAGTGGTACTCGTTTGACCCAGTGGGTTCTCTGCGCGCGGGCGCGATCTTGATTCGTTCTAATGCCGTATATTACTCGGCGCATCCAGAATGGACTGATAGTACCGCGGGATTTGTTTGTGGCAACGCGCCCAGATTTTATTTTAATCTGCGTACGAGCATTTTTAGTGGATGGGGTCCCGGAAAAGGCGCTACCAACACAGGACTTGCCAATAATGTGCCTAATGACCAAGTTACGGTCACTGGCGGCCAAGTGTTGGAACAGAACAACAGCACACGCAAATTCCCTGCCAAGCGATGCCACCATGATGAAATTAATCGCCTCGTAGCAGAAGGTGTGCTCGCAAATTACCGGGAAATTTTAACGGATCGAACAAGGGGGTTGTACCGCGCGGATACGCCTTGCCGTGACTCTGATATTCCTGGCCTCGCCGTGGACATGACAAACTATGGCTATACCCAATCCATGGTGAATGGGACTGCCGCGTTTTACACGCAAGGCAACCAACCACCCTTTCAAACGAGCGTTCCGAATGGAGGCGCTCGGACTGATGCAGTGACCGCAGAGGGCGTCTCGCGGCAAGCGGAAAGTTACTGGGGCTTTGTCCACATGGTTTCGGTGGGAGGAGACCCGCATCCTGAACCTGAACCAGGCACTTATATCAAGGGAACAGGTAAAGGCGATAAAGTGGAATATCTCTATTCCTTTGGCGGTCATACCAATACACTCCGCATCAGCGGCATTGACGATCACCCGGCTCCCGTCCGCGTCAATATTTACATTGACGGCAAATTCGTCTTTGAAATGAATTGGGTTTCGGGCGACGACACCCGGCGACAAATCAGCCGACAATTGACGAGGACTTGGCCAGCAGCCACTCATGCGGTAGCCATCGAATTTGTCGAGGATTATTTCGTCTCTGGTTGTGCGCCGGATAATCCCGAACCGTGTGACCGCAATCTTTTTCTGGACAACTTTTTGATCACCAGCCCATAAAGCGAAAGCAACATCCAACAAAAAATGACCCCACTCGATTTATCACAGTGGGGTCATTTTGTATTTGGCAGCAGCACCACTTGCGGCGCATCCGCACGCGCGGGATGCGCTTGAATCAAGACGTTCGCGTTGAACACATTGCGGATGCGTTCCGCGTTCAACACCTCGGACGGCGCGCCTTGCGCCACAATTCTGCCGCCCTCCAGCAAAACCAAATCGTCAAAATACAACGCGGCGAGGTTCAAATCGTGCATCGTCGCCAAAACGGTCAAGCCGCGCTCGCGATTCAATTTCCGCACGAGGTCGAGAATTTCGATTTGGTGGCTAATGTCCAGATGCACCGTCGGCTCGTCGAGCAGCAGTACTTGCGGCTCTTGCGCCAACGCCATCGCAATCACCACGCGCTGCTGCTCGCCGCCGGACAATTCGGTAATGACGCGGTCGCGCATTTCGACCGTTTCCGTCAGCGCCATCACGCGTTCGACAATTTCGCGGTCGCGTTTCGACGGACCGCCCAACGCGCTCGTATGCGGAGTGCGCCCCAACATGACCATTTGCCGCACCGTAAAACCAAATTGCAGATTTAGTTCTTGCGGCACCAACGCAACGCGCCGCGCAATCTCGCGCCGCGACATGTTTTTCAAATCGTCGCCTTGATACTTCACCACCCCGCGCGCCGGCGGCAAAATGCCGGTCATGATTTTCAACAGCGTCGTTTTGCCCGAGCCGTTCGGACCCAGCAACGCACGAAGTGCGCCGCACTCTAACGCAAAATCAATGTCCGTCAGCGTCGGCACATCCGCATAGGCAAACGAAATCCGTTCGGCAGACAACAACGCCTTCATGCTATCTCGCATTTGCAGCAGCTTCTTCCAGGCGGAGCGACAACACTTGCGAAATGCCATCCTCGCCCATCGAAACACCGTAAATGGCGCGGGCGCCATCCATCGTGACGCGATTGTGCGTAATCACGATAAATTGCGTCGCGTCCGCCAATTCTTTCAAGCTGTCACGAAAGCGTCCGACGTTCGCTTCATCCAATGCCGCATCCACTTCGTCCATTACACAAAACGGCGTGGGACTGACCCGCAGAATCGAAAAAATCAACGCGGCGGCGGTCAAGGCGCGTTCGCCGCCGGACAACAGCACCAACTGCGCCGCGCGTTTGCCGGGCGGGCGCGCCGTGATTTCGATGCCGCTGCGAATCAAATCGTTCGGGTCGGTCAATTCCAACCGTGCCGTGCCGCCGCCAAACAGAATCGTAAAGTATTTCCGAAATTCGTTATTGATGGCGTTGAACGTGTCCAGAAATTTTTGTTTCATCATCGCGTCGAGTTCTTGAATCGCGAGATGAAGGCGTTCGATGGCATGCGTCAAATCCGCCGCCTGCTCGGTGAGAAACGCATGTCGTTCTTTGAGTTCCGCGTATTCTTGCGGCGCGTTCGGATTGACATTGCCAATGTAACGCATCTGGTTTTTCAAGCGGCGAATTTCTTTGTCAAAACCGTCCGGCAGGGCTTCAACCGGCGGCAGCGTAATCAATTCTTCGGGCGCGTCGGCGCTGTCGGCACTTGCTTCTGCGGGGGTTTCACTTTCATCGCCGGCGGACGCGGAAGCCGGGCGATTTCGCACCACAAGGCGTAAACGCAATTGACGCGGCGTCGCGGAATCCAATTCGACGGGTCCGAGGTCGTCTTCGATTTCTTGTTCGAGGCGCGCAATCTCGGCGCGACGCCGTTCCGCTTCCAGCACCGCGCGATTGTACAGTTCCTCCGCGACGGTTAAATCGCTTCGCAGTTGCGCTTCGCGTTCTTCCAATTCGTTCTGCCGCGCCTCGCTTTCCGCCAACGCGTTTTCGTCAGGCAATGCCAACGCGCGGAATTCATCCAACGCGGCGCGCGCGGCATCCACGCGCGTTTGCAGGGCGGCGCGCTGGTCGCGCAGTGTGACGAGCTGCGCGGAAAAATTCGCGAGACGCGTCGCTTTGGCAGCGCGTTCCTGCGCTGCGCGTTCGCGTTCACGCGCAATGCGTTCTTGGGTTTGTTGAAATTCGCGCTCGGCGCGTTCACGCTCCCGTTCGCGTTCGCGCGCCAGACGTTCTTGTTCGCGCGCGTGCAGTTCACGTTCGCGTTCCAATTCGCGCGCGTGTTCTTGAATCATTCGTTCACGGTCGCGGAGCAGCTGCGCGTGTTCGCGCTGGAGGCGTTCGCGCTCGCGCGCGATTTTTTAGCGTTCGCGCGCAATATGTTCACGCGCCCCTTCGCGTTCGCGTTACCGCTCGCGGCGATTCCGTTAGTGTTCGACCGCGCGTTCGCGTTCGGCGCGTTCCCGTTCGCGCTGCGCGTTGGCTTCGGCGAGACGCGCTTGCTGCGCATCGCGCTCCGCCAAGGCGAGCGCGGTTTGCGCGGCGTTCAACTCCATCCGCACGCGTTCTTGCGCGCGTTCGCGTGCGCGCAATTCGCGTGCGCGCCGCGCCATGTCGTCGGCTTGGGCGGCAAGTCCCGCGATTTTCGCGAGTGCGGTTTCGTACAGCGGCAAATTTTCCCGCAGCGCGATTAAATGGGCGGCAAGGTCAGGCGATGCTGCGGCTTCGTCCGCCGCGACCGCGAGCGTCCCCAACTGCGGCGTTTCAAACTCGACCGCGCGTAATTGCGCGAGCCGCTGCTGCGCCAGAGCGCGGGCGCGTCGATATTCCACCTGGACGCGTTCTTGCTCCAATTGCGCGGCGTGTTGTTCCGCGTGTGCCTGTTGTTCGAGCAGCTCTTGCGCGTGCACGTGCGCGAGTTGGTCGCTTTCGGCGAGCCAGGTTTCCTCCACACGCTGCGCGTCGGCATCCAATGCACGCAAGCGGGCGGCGTGTTCGTCGTCCGCAGTTTGCGCGACGCGCGCGAGGTTTTCCATTTCGGTCCGCTGCAGCGCTTCGTATGCGGCGAGCTGCTGCGCGATGACTTCGGGGGATGGCGCGGGAGCAATCGCCGCGTTTGGGTCGGACGCGTGCGTTTCCGCAACCGAAAGCGTCAGAGCGCGCGCGTGAAATTCTTGGAACGCGGCTTCGGCGTTTTGTTCTGCCGTCAGCGCCGCGTCCATTTCGCGCTGTGCGTCGCTCTCTTGGGTTTCGGCAAAACGCGCGCGTTCTTGCAGAACTGCGTATTCGCGTTCCAATGCGGCATATTCGTTTTCGCGCTGCTGTTCGATGCGGCGGTGTTCGGACAATTTCGCGCGCAGGGTTTGCGCGGTGCGGCGCGCGTCGGTCAATTGCGCGCCGAGTTCGTGCATCGCCGCGCGCTGCGCGTTCAATGTTTCGCGCGCGTTTTGTTCTTCGGTTTGCGCGACGAGAAAACTTTCTTGCGCGTGCGCCCAATTGAACGCATACCACGCGCGCAGTTTTTCATTCAGCGCGGTCGAGACGGCCTCATATTTGCCGGCGCGGTCAGCTTGACGCGCGAGCGACGGCAAGCGCGGCGCGATTTCATTGATAATGTCATTGACGCGCACGAGATTTTGCTGGGTCTCTTCTAACTTTTCAAGCGCGTTGGCTTTTTTGTTTTGATACAAACCGATGCCCGCCGCTTCTTCAAACAGCGCGCGGCGCTCTTCGGCGCGCAGCGAAAGCGCCTGGTCAATCAAGCCCTGCCCGATAACGGCATACGTCAAACGCGCCAAACCCCACCGCTGTAACAATTCATGCACGTCGCGCAACCGAACGCGTTGGCGATTGATGAGGTATTCGTTTTCGCCGCTGCGATACGCGCGCCGCGTGACGGTGACTTCGGTCGGTCGCGTACGGAGGATTTCTTCGACGATGGTCGCGCGGCGTGTTCCTTCCGTTCCTTCGCTTCCGTTGGGAGACTGGAGATTGGAGACCGAAGATTGGGGATTGTCTTCCAACGCAAACGGATTTTCCAACGTCAACGCGACTTCTGCCATGCCCATTTTGGGGCGCGTTGCGCTGCCGGTAAAAATCAGGTCTTCGGTTTTTTTGGTACGCAGATTCGACGGCGATTGTTCGCCAAGCGCCCAGCGAATGGCGTCGGCAATGTTGGACTTGCCGCAGCCGTTCGGACCGACAATCGCCGTGATGCCTTCTTGAAAATGAAAGGTGGTCGGATTGGCAAAGGTTTTGAAACCGTGGACGTGGACTTGTTTGAGACGCATGGAGGGTGACCGCAAAGGGTGATGAAATCGGAACGGCAACAGAGTATATATCAGATTTGTTCAAAGGGCATTTTGCGGCGTGCGCGGCGCGAAAGCGCTGTTGCGGTACAAGGCGATGACAACGCGAAGACGTCCATCAAACCAACACCGAGAATTCGATTTTCCAGCAAAATCCGTCAGCCCAAATCCATCACGCTGCCCAACCCGCGCCGCAGCTGTTTGGTTTGGCTGTGGCGCTTTTTGTTTTCCAAGCGCCGCGCCTTTGCCGCGCGCGACGGTTTGGTGGCGCGCCGCGTTTTGGGTGGGACGAGCGCGCGTTGTAGCAGCGCAATCAAACGCGCGCGCGCATCTTCACGATTCTGTTCTTGCGTGCGAAAGCGGCGCGCGTCAATTGTGAGAATGCCATCGGCAGAAATACGCGTCGCCGCGAGGCGCATCAAACGCGCGCGCACGTCAGGCGGCAGGGACGAATGCGCGACATCAAAACGCAGCTGCACCGCCGTTGCCACCTTGTTGACATTTTGCCCGCCCGGACCGGACGCGCGCACAAAAGATTCTTGCAGCTCGCTTTCGTCCAGCGCAAGCGTTGGTGTAATCGTCAGCATGTTTGGTCTCGCACCATAATCAAATCCAAATCGGTTTCGGCGCCCGACGCAACCGTAAATTTTTGTTTGCCACTGACGCGAAAACCAAAATGTTCGTACAAGCGCCGCGCGCCGTGATTGCGTTCCCACACATCCAAAACAATTTTTTCGGCATTCTGCATCTGCGGGTGCGTGAGTGCGGCTTGCAATAATTGTGTCCCGATGCCTTGCTTTTGAAAATCACTCAAGATGTACAAGCGGCGCAATGCCTGAACGCGCACATTCCCATCGAGCGCGCCGCATTGTACAAAGCCGACGAGCTGCCCATTGTGCGCGGCGACCAAAACGATATCGTCGCGCAAAAATGTTTCGACTTGTGACAATGCCAAATGATTTTCAAGGTGGCGTTGCAAATCAATGGCAGACATGGATGCGCCGAACGCGTCGGTGTAGGTTTTTTGCGCGAGCGCGCAGAGCTCTGGCGCGTCGCTGTGAGCGGCGCGACGGATATCGTATTCAATCCGTTGGCGATTCACTTTGGGTGTTCCAATTGCGCGAGCAGCGCGGGCAGTTGTTCCATGCGTTCGATTTCAAAAAAGCGCGGGTGTCCGAGCGGCGGCTCGGCGCGTTCGTGCAGCCAGGTCAATTCGTACGGCACGTGCACGGCAGTGCCGCCCAGCGCGAGGACCGGCAAAATATCCGACTTGAGTGAATTGCCGACCATGACAAAGCGGTCCGGCGCTACGCGGTGTTGTTCCAGTACACGCGCGTAGCTCTCCGGCGTTTTGTGACTCACAATTTCGATGCGCGGAAAATATTGCGCCAAGCCGGAACGCGCGATTTTGTTTTCTTGGTCGAGCAGGTCGCCTTTGGTAATGAGCATGAGCGGATATTGCTGTGCCAAACGGGCGACTGTTTCCGCGACTTGATCGAGCAGCTCGACCTCCGCATGCAGCATGTCTCTTGCCAGCTTGACTAACGCGCCAATGTCATTGCCGGACACGCGCCCTTCGGTCAATTCGACGGCAGTTTCAATCATCGAGAGCGCGAACGCCTTGATGCCGAAACCAAAATGCGCGAGATTGCGCCCTTCGGTCTCGTCGAGACGTTCTTGAATCCATTCGGGGTTGTGATAATGCGCGAGCAGTTCCACAAAGCGCGCTTGCGCGTTCACATACAAACGCTCGGTGTGCCACAAGGTGTCGTCGGCATCAAAAGCAATGACGTCAAACGTTGGCATGTCAGAATTTCCCTGTCGCTTTGCACCCCTGTCTTGCGCGTTCCAGACAGAATTCTGACAGGTCGGCGCTGTCGCGTTCGTGTCCGAGTTCCGTCAAGATGGCGGCGCCTTGACTGCGCGGATGTGCCGAGTGATTGGCGCAGTGCAGCATCACTGGCCAACGCGGCAGCGAAAAGGACTGCTCGCGCATAAGGGCTTGGGATGAGCGCTTGTGCGCGTTGTTATGTGGCAGAACGGTCCGCCGCACCAGAGAGCGCCACAATGACGCTCGTAATCAGCAAGACGAGCGCCGTCGGCGCCCAAATAGCTCGCTCCCCTTCGCTGGGTGTAATAAGGTTAAGGATGAGACTGAGCGTCGCGAATGCCACTGCGACCCATACAAGCCAACGGGATACTCGCGCCCAGCGGGGCAACACGAGTCCGGCGCGCGCCAGGACAATGACAGCCAATCCTACCAATATCACTGCCTGAACAAGTGCGGCAATACGCAATTCAGGCGGAAACTGCCCCGGGAAAGCGCCCCCCATTGCATAGGCACCCCAGGGCGCGCCGGCAGCCAATGCGATTTGAAATGCGACGATGCCCAAAGTAACGACGGCATAGATGATTGCAGCTGCTTTGCGCCAACTCATTAAAACGCCTCCTGGTCTATTCGGCAATCTCTCAAATGTTTCCTGCGGGGTCAATGAAAAAGGCAAATCTGTCGGCGGCATGCCATGTTGAGTCATTGACCCGGGAGTGAATGCCAGAGTTCACAACTGAGCGATGCGATACAATCGGTAACCCACAAGAAAGAGCCAGACGGTCGCAGTCACCGCATTCAGGATAACGGCGATGCCTACGCCCGCTGCAGCGGCGATCCCGAGGATGCCGGTCACAATGCCAATGTATGCCGTAAGCTTGCCGAACACGCTTTTCCGCATGACAATACCAATCATCAGGAACGCGAACGAGAGGGTGCCGATTGCCCAGACCCCTGCCAACGGGGACTCGAGCACGGCAGACGCGTACGTCGCCGCGGCGACAACGAGCGCTTTTTGGCTCTCGCCAGTGGCAGCCGCATACTCTTGGCTCAGCAAGATCAATGCGCCATAATTTGTCCAATTGACCGCGTTTTCCAGAATGACAAAAAGTCCGATAAATGCAACACCGATAAGCATCGCAAAGCGATTGATTTCCCGGAGGGCAAAGTAAAGTGACAGCG
>CAZXYP010000106.1:0-14747 GCA_964644955.1 uncultured Anaerolineales bacterium
CAACACGCGCAATCGGCTCGCGCAGCCAGGTCAAGTAATTGACGGGACCGGTGAGAATCGCGTCGTAATCAAAACCGAGATGCGCTTCGATAAAGCCGAGGCGCGCTTGCGCCGCGTGCGGCATTGCCGCCAATTCCGTCAGCGCGGCATAATTGGCAAGATGCAGGCACCGCGCTGCCGTGAATTGTCGGGCGGCGATGCCGCGCAACGTCGTGCCGCCGGTGCGTCCGATATGAATAAACACCAGCGGGGCATTTCGTTCAAGCGAGCTCATTGGGAATCCTCGAATGGAACGTGCATCTCAATCCATGTAATGTGCGCGCGCGAAATCGTACAGCGCGTACGCCGCCGGGTTTTGTTTGCGATACTCTGTGCGCGCGTCTTCCGGGATGGGCTCATCCCATTGCGTATCGTTCTTGTGAGGCGTTTCGGGTTCGGGAAAACCCAATCGCTTGGCGAGCTGCCTGAGACTCGTTGCCATATCTCCCACAATGCCGACATACACAAACGATGCTTGCAGATTCTTTTCAATGGCGTTCACATCCGGCGGAAACGGGAAATAATTCGGCACGAGACTCGGTTTCTTGAACATGACGTTTTCCAAATAGGCGTCGAGGGTTGGATGCTTTGCCCAATTGGCATTGGCTTGTCCGGTGTCGTACCAATTTTCCCCTTTGGCTTTGGCATAAAAATAGACTGACAAACTCACATCAAACGGATCGCGCAAGAAGGTAATAAATTGCTTGGCGTCCGGATAATAATCCAGAACGCCTTGCTTGAGAATATTGTTGAAATGTCCATGCACGCAAACGTGCGGCGGATACGCCTTTGGGCGCAGCCAACGATCGCGTCGTTTCATCCCGGCGCGCAAATCATGATGCGGTGGCGACGCATTGGTCGCCGGGGTTTCATAATGCTGATAATAACGTCCGCGAAACCATTGCCGCAAGACGCTTGACATGGTCGTTCCGCCGCATTTTGGCACGTGAATCGAAAAGAGTGGCAGGTTCGGGTCGTATGCGCGCATGTCAAGTAACTGCCGGATTGAGATTGAGATAAATATCTTTGAGGTTGGAATAAATGTCGAGCGCTTCGGTGCCGGGTTCGCGTGAACCATTGCCCGATTGTTTGACGCCGCCGAACGGCATGTGCGGTTCACTCCCGTAGGTGCCGGCGTTGACAATCGCCACACCCGCTTGCACCCGCTGTGAAAACTCGAGCGCGCGATGAACGCTTTGCGTATGAATGCAAGCCGTTAAACCATACGGCGAATCGTTTGCCAATGCCAATGCTTGCGCGAAATTTTGCACGCGATACAAAAGCGCAATCGGTCCAAACAATTCCGTCGTGGAAATCTCCGCATGCGCGTCCGCGTTTTCAATCAACGTCGGTGCCATGTAAAAACCGTCGCGGTGCGCGTCGTCGGTCAAACGCGCGCCGCCGCACAAGATGCGGACGCCGTTCTCTTGCGCGCGTTCCACCGCGCCCAACATATTTTCCAATTGCTCGGCGTTAATGACCGGACCGAAATCATCGTCGTCGCCCGGACCGACGCGCAAGTTTGCAGCGCGTTCGACGAGCATGTCGCGAAATGTTTCATACACCGCGTCAAACACAATGATACGCGTCGCCGCCGCGCAGCGCTGTCCCGCATTGCTGAACGCCGAGAGCAGCGCCCATTTCACCGCATTTTCCAAATCGGCGTCGTCACACACCACAAACGGATTCTTGCCGCCGAGTTCCAGCGACACGCGTTTCAATTGCTCGCCCGCGACGCGCCCGATGCTGCGCCCCACACTGCTCGAACCGGTGAAACTGATGACGTCCACGCCGGGGTGCGCGACGAGCGGCGCGCCCGCTTCTTCGCCGTACCCATGCACCACGTTCAAAACGCCCGGCGGCAATCCTGCCTCGTGCGCGAGTTTCGCAAAAATCCATGACGTTCCCGGAGTATCTTCGGCGGCTTTCAGAACCGCCGCATTGCCGCAAATCAACGCAGGAAACACTTTCCACGCGGTATTCGCAATCGGCGTATTCGCGGCAATGATGAGTCCCGCGACGCCGAGCGGTTGGCGGACGGTCATTGCAAAGCGATTCGCCGCCCCGCTGGTCGTCGTGCGTCCGTACAGCCGTTGTCCTTCGCTCGCGTAAAAGAGCCCCAATTCCATCGCGCCGTCGCTTTCACCGAGCGCGAGTTTGAACGACTTGCCCGTTTCGAGCGCCACGATGCGCGCAATCGTTTCGCGATGTTGTTTCAACGCCAACACCACATCGTGCAAAAGCAAGCCGCGTTTGACGGGCGGAATATCTGCCCACGCGCGCTGCGCGTACTGCGCTGCCGTTACAGCGTCGTCAATGTCTTGGGCGCGCGAACGCGCGACGCGACAAATCACGCGTCCATTGTGCGGATTTATTTTTTCAAACCATTCGTCCGCGCGCGCGCCGCGTTCACTGCCGACGATTTGATTGCCGATTTGTTCCGGGACGAGTTGGTCGGTCATTTTCGATTTACCATGCGGTCCAGCCGCCGTCAATAATCATGTTCGAACCGGTCATGTACGAGGAGGCGTCCGAAAGCAAAAACACAATCGCGCCGTTGTATTCGTTCGGACGCGCCATCCGCCCCAACGGAACTTTTGGCGTATAGTGTTTCAGAAATTCGGCGTCCTGCTGATTATACACACCTGCAAAGGTTAAGGTGTTGACGCGCACATTTTTTTCTGCCCAATACGTGGCGAGATAGCGCGTGAGATTCAACAGCGCAGATTTGGAAACCGCATACGCGACGGGTTTGAAAAAAATTTCACCGCGCTGTCTGCGATATTCATAAATCCGTTGGTCGGGCGAAACGAGTCCGTAAATGGAACTGATGTTGATAATCGAGCCGCGTCCCGCGCGCGCCATTGCACCGCCGATGACTTGACAGCACTGCATCACGCCTTTGACATTGACATCCATCACCTTGTCCCAAGAGGTTTCGGGATAGGTTTCAAAGGGACCGTTTTCTTGGGCGGGCGCGTTCGGCGGCGAATCCAGCGCGGCATTGTTGACGAGACCGTGCGGCGTGCCCCATTGTGCGGTGATGATTTCCAATGCGCGTTCGATGGACGCGCGCTGTGTCACATCCGTTTTCAACGCAAGCAGTTGCGCGCGCGAAAACGTGTCGCCGAATTTTTTTCGCACGCTGTGTTCGTCGGCAGTGACATCGAGCAGGGCAACCCGCGCGCCGCGTTCCAATAGCGTTTGCGTGAATTGCGCGCCGAGTTGTCCCAACCCGCCCGTGACGACGATGATGCGTTCGCTTAAATCAAACAGAGGGTCTGTCATCTTGTTTCCGCAATGTCACGAGCAGGTCGCAGACCTCGCGTACCGCGCCATAACCGCCGCGTGTGCGGGTCATATACTTTGCATAGGGCAGGACATCCGCGTGCGCGTCCGCAACCACAATCGGCAGCGCGACGTTTTGCAAGCATTCCAGGTCGTTCACATCATTGCCCACAAACGCAGTGTGCGCCATTGTGAATTGCAATTCATCCAGCAGCGCGCGCAGCGTAACGAGTTTGTTGTCAACGGCTTGCAAACAACGCACGCGCAATTTTTCGGCGCGTACGCTGACAACCGGATTCGTTTCTGTCGAAAGAATGATGGGGAACATGCCCGCGCGTTCCAACGCCCGCAAGCCGATACCGTCGGCGCGCGAGCAGCGCACCGCTTCAGTTCCGTCTTGAAAAACATACACCGCATTGTCGGTAAATACGCCGTCGAAATCAAACACGACGATACGAATGGCGCGGCAAATCTCGGCGAGCGATGAATCGTTCAACACAATGTGTATGGAGTCAAGGTTCTTTATCGGTCAAGCGCGAACGCAAAAGGATGCGTGCGTCTAGACCAAATCTTCAAAAGTGAGATTTTCGTCCTGCGTCAAGTTGCGTTTGAGGGTGCGTCCGAGGACGTGTTCCAGCTCATACGGCGGCAGACCGTCATTGGGCGATTTGATGGCGATGTCGGCGCGACTCAAAACGGACCCCGCCGTCAAATCACGCGCGGCAACCAATTTTTTCCCCATTTTGTACAGGGGTCGCTGTTCGGACGGAAAAGCGCGTTTGATGCCGTCGCCCATCGCAAGGCGGGTGCGTTCCAGGTCGCGAATCATTTTCCGCATTCCCACCGGTTCGAGCGAAAACGGATGGTCGGTCCCTTTCCACGCGCGATTCAACGTAAAGTGTTTTTCAATGACACGCGCGCCTAGCGTATAACCAACGATTGCCATGGCGATACCGTTCTGATGGTCAGACAAACCGACAACGACATCGGGAAAGGATTCGCGAAAGGTATGAATGACGCGCAGATTCATGTCTTCGGGTTCGACGGGATAGTTTGCCGTGCATTGCAGGATGCAGAGTTGAGTGTTCAACGGCATAATCGTATCGTACGCGCGCCACACATCTTCCATCGTGCCGCCGCCCGTGCTGAGAAGGATGGGCTTGCCAAACTGCGCGACATGCTTGAGCAGCGGCGTATTTTTCAGGTCGCCGGAAGCAATTTTGTACGCCGGCATATCGAGGTTGGCGCAAAAGTCTGCGCTGGCAAAATCAAAGACCGTGGAAAAAAAAGTCACTCCAATTTCGGCGGCGTATGTTTTCAACTCGACGTATTCCTCGCGTCCAAACTCGAGCGCTTCGCGGTGCGCGCCGTAGGTATCCCCATAGCTATTTTCGTTCGCGTAGGGCGAATCATACAAGGCACGCGTATAAAGATTTCGATTGTCGCGCTTTTGCAGTTTGACCGCGTGCACGCCGCATTCTTTTGCGGCATGAAACAGCGCTTTGGCTTTTTCCAAATCCCCTTGATGATTGTGCCCGATTTCGGCAATCACATAGCAAGGGCTTTCGTCGTCAACTGCGATGTGGTCAATGACCAAGTGTGGTTTTTGCATCGAGTCTTCTTTCGGTGTGTGTGTTCAATCCTTTACCCGCGCTCGAGCGCTTGTGCTTCGTTCGACGCGGCAGAGAGCGCCTCAAATTCCCAAGCGCCGCTTGGTATCAGCAGACTCCCTTTGAGCCCGAGTTTGCCGGTACCATAAATGTCGCGGGGCGCAATTTCAAAGGAGGCGGCGTTTTGTATGGCGTCAATCCGCTCGCCGCCCGCGTATTTTTTGAACACAAGGAGTTGAATGGTGTACAGGTCCGGCGCCAACCCACCCGGGTCCCACGTGCAGCGGACGCGTGTCCGTCCTCGAATCCGATACTCGTCTTTGACCATGTAATGGGACAGCAGGTTGGTGACAAGCAGCCCTTGCTTATGAATCGCCATCGTGACGAGCGGACTATCAAACTCTAGTCTCCCCGTGTCAAGCAGCAGTTCAAATGTAATCTTTTCGCCAAGCGAAAAAATGCTCGTTGCCTTTCCCGCCTGATTCAGCAAACGCAGGCGCTTGAATACGGCTGTCTCTGAGGGTGTGATGCGGTTGGGCGTTGACACCAAATTGATTTCCGGAGATTGTGTCGCCTCAAGCCCTCCAAGATATTTTTCAATGACCTCGCCGGCGCTGCCTTCCATGACCAAACGCCCTTTGTCCAAAAGAATCGCGCGTTCGCAAAGCGCCTGCACCGAAGGCATGTTATGGCTGACAAACAGAATCGTGCGCCCTTCTTTGGAAATCGAATTCATCTTGCCGAGACACTTGCGCTGAAAATTCGCGTCGCCAACAGACAAGACCTCGTCCACAATCAAGATTTCCGGTTCCAAATGCGCCGCGACGGCGAACCCCAAGCGCACGCTCATGCCGCTGCTGTACCGTTTGACCGGCGTATCGAGAAAGCGTTCGACTTCGGCAAAAGCCACAATTTCATCGAGCTTGCGGTCAATCTCGTTTTTTTTCATGCCGAGAATCGTCCCGCTCAGAAAAATATTCTCGCGTCCGGTCAAGTCCTGATGGAAACCGGTGCCAACTTCGAGTAACGAGCCGACGCGTCCATGCAGCACCGCGCGTCCGCCGCTCGGGTCGGTAATCCGCGAAAGAATTTTCAGCAGCGTGCTTTTGCCTGCGCCATTATGCCCAATGAGTCCGAGGACCTGCCCTCGTTCCACTTCAAAAGAAATGTCACGCAATGCCCACAAGGTTTCTTGGTCGGTGGGCGGACGCATCATGCGCCGCAAATACGCAAAAGGTGAACCAAGCACGTTCAGTGTCGAACGCGCCCATGACGTCGGTTGGCGCTCATTGACGTCAATGCGGTACATCTTGCTCAGGTTTTCAACGCGAATTGCAGCCGATGCCATTATGCAATATCCACAATCGTGCGCTCCACGCGCTTGAACACATACAGTCCGAAAACACACAGCATTACGCCGAGCAGCGAAGAGATGCCAAACATGACCCAATCCGGTTCGGTCCCTGTACTCAACAGCGCCCAACGAAAGCCAATGACCACATTCGCCATCGGATTGAGCAGGTACAAAGTCCGCCATTTTTCGGGAATCAATTCGACCGAATAGACCACCGGCGTCGCATACATCCATATGCGCGTCAGCATCCCGACGAATTGCCCGACGTCGCGATATTTGACCACCAGACCAGAAACTGTAAGCCCAACTCCGACGCCGGTCACTGCCGCCACTGCCAGATACACCGGAATAAACACAATCGTCCAATTGGGCGCGAGTCCGTAAAAAAACATCATGCCGACCAAAATCACCATCGAGATTGCAAAATCTACCAAACTGGAAATTACCCGTGACAAGACGACGAGCAGACGCGGAAAATAGATTTTGGCAAACAGCTGCCGATTGTTCAACAAACTGTTCAAGCCGCTGTTAATCGAGTCCGAAAAAAAATCCCACGGCAGCAAACCCGCATAGGTAAAGACCGGATAGGGCGCACCGCCTGTCGGCAATTTGGCAACCAGCCCGAACAGCAGCGAATAAATCACCATCGAAAACAGCGGCTGCAAGACAATCCATATCGGACCCAACGCCGTCTGGCTGTACCGCGTTTTGATGTCGCGCCAGGTCAAAAAGTACAAGAGGTCGCGGTACTCCCACAGCTCGCGCAGATTCAACGGCGACCAACCACGCGCGGGTTCGATGACAATGGTGCGGTCGGAAGCCAACGCGGCGAGCGAGCTGTCTTGCCGTTCGGGCGAAACGCGAACCGATTCGATTTCCGGAGTGAGAGCGGATTGTTTCATGTCTGCGAAATCAGAACTGCAAACAAAAATTATACGAGCAAAGCAATACTGCACCAAATAAAGCGCGCAAAATGTTATTCGGCAATTCGTTTGATTTTCACTGCAATGTCACTTGTGAATGCGCGGGGCAGTGTCAAGTTCAGCGTGTCGGTGACGCGCAATGTTTGGCTCCGGGTGATTTGATTTTCGGCGCGGTACGTGTCCCACCATTCGATTTGGTACAATCCGGCGGGCAAGTCGCGCAGCGTGATTGTGCCGCTTTGCGGCGCGATAGGTTCACCGGCAACGACAGTCTCCCATTGGTGGTCGAGATTTTGAATCCACAAATGCGCGCGTCCGTTCACATCATCGCGCTGTCCCCACACGCGCACGCGCGGGTTGGACGTGATCGCATGCGCGTCGCGATAGTGTCCATTGTTGAGCGGAATGTCTTGCATGAATTTTGCAAATGGGGTGAATACCGCATACAAATCGCCGTGGCGCCCTTTTTGCGGATTGTCTTGAATCATGCTGTTGCCCCACCAAAGCAAATCGTACATGCCGCCGGGATTGATTTGGCCCCACACAAAGTTGTGCAGCCAAATCCCTTCCCGGTCTTGATTCATTGTGAGGAGCCCGTTTGGATATTCGACGCTGTTCATGCCTGCCTCGCCGCGCACTAACGGTTTGCGCGCACTGACAGGGCTTGTCGCGCCGCGCAGCAGACTATACGCGGCGGTGTACCACGCAGTGTCCTGCGTGAAATTCCTATCTTCGAACGTGCCAAGCACCGACACGCGCGCGCCCGAGGGACTGATGATTTCGATATCGTCTATCCATGCTTCGCCGTCGCCGTTCGCCGTGTTTTGGACATAGAGCCGCAGTTCGTGTGTTTTGGCATCCCGAATCACGAGACGTTGTTCCGACGCGAGTTCATTCCCGTCGCGATCGTGGGTTGAACGGAATTGCGTCCAATCAAATGTGCCGTCTGCGGAATTGCACAGAAAATTTTTACCGTCTGCGCGTGCCGGCACAATCCCTTCACTGCCGCCTTGACTTGAGCCGTCGTCCAGCATCCAACGCACGCGCAGCATTCCCCCCTTTGAACCATTCTCACAGTGGCTCTGAAAATTTTCGGCTTTTGCCCAATAGCGAATCGTCCACTCGCCCGGTTCGTTCAATGCCAAGCCGCGCGGGGTAACGGACACATTCAATGCCTGATTCGCCGGCACGCGCAGCGAACGCGCGCCCGAGTGAACAAAATCGCGACGCGTTTCCAAAAGCGCGGGCGGGAACGCGCCTTCGTCACTGTCAATGTTGGTCGTCAAATACGCGTGCAAGTCCGCATAGTCCAGCGCTTGATATTTTGGATTTGCCCAAAACGCTGCCGCGGGAAACGAATGCCACATCGAGGTCGAAACCATGTGCTGCGCCGGGTCGTGCGCGTCGAAATACTCCGCCATCGCCGCTGCCGCTTTGTAGTGATTGCCGTTGTACGGGTCTCCTTCATTGACATACTCAAAGGAGTGAATCGCCGTGCTGTACCCCCACCGCGCAATGATATAACGCCACCACGCTTCCTGAAGCCAACGCACTGCCGTATCCGGCGCCGCGTAAAAATTATTGTTGTCGCGTTTGCCAAATGTGCCATCGGCTTGCAGTGTATTGCGTATCCAATCGTTCTTTTCATCAACCACGAGTTTGAGATAAACGCCGTGCTGCGCGGCATGGTCAACAATAAAATCCCATTTCGCCGCTGCAACGCTGTCAAAATGCAAATGACTGTCGGCGCGCCCGCGCCGCAAAAGATTGATTTGCGCGGGGTCGTCACGTCGGGTCAGCGCAATGGAATCAATGTTCGCGCTGCCTGCTGCAACATCCTTCAACATGAGATAGAGGTATCGAATAAAGTGCTGTCCATCGCGCGTGGTCAAGCTGCCCGTCGCGGTGTACCAATCGGTTGTTCCAACCCGCGGCGCAATCAGCGGCTTTCCCTTGACGCTCGCACATCCTTTGGAGGGCCAAAAGCTCTCAAGCACGGTTAGTCCCGCATCGGACGCGTTGGAGCGCGGTTCAACGTCAGTGAGTTTTGCGTGAATGGTGATGGAATACGCTGTGTTGGGTTCCACGGCAATCGAGTTCGGACCGAAATACCCAAACATGCACGGAAGCGCGTTATCAAGACGATAGGACAATTGCGCGTTCCCAAAGACGGTTTGCGAATCCAAAAGCGCATTGGGGTTGCCTCTCCCTTCGGCTTCTTGGGAGGCAAGCCAGGGTCTTTCTTGTTGTCCGTTGATGCCGTCGTTACTCATCCAAACGCGTGCAAAATTCAAACCGTTTTGTTCCCACGCCCGCAAGCGCGCGGCAACATCATGAATTCTTTTTGTATCAAGGTTATATCCCAGACCGTGAAACGGCGTGCCGTCCTGAAATTCAAAATAGCGCGAATCGTTTTTGCTGACGCGCAAAAAGCCGTGACGCGTCGAGGGATTTTGCCGCAGTCCATCGTAACGCCCGCTGCCTTCCGTGACGTGAAATGAAAACGCCTCGTGGGCGGGAGTTACCGTTGTTCCATTCTTGTCTTGAGCGCGAATGCGAAACTGCCACGCGCCGGCGCGCTGTGGCGCAAACCGTACGCGCCATCCGGGTTCCCCCTGCGGAAGCAAATAGTTTTGTTTGTCGCGTGTTTGGACGAGCACCGGCTGATACCAAAAGGCGGGTTGAACGATTGTGGTGTGCCAATTGTCGGGTGAGAATAGCACGTCCACACTGATGCCCTCATCGGGAAGAATGCCCGGCGGGGGCTTGGCATCATACGGCAGATTCAGGTTCGTTGCTGACGTGTCAATTTGAAATGCTGCTTCAAATTTTTCGTAACGCGGCACGAGCGGCGTCAGGAGGTTGACCTCAGAAATGCGGGGCGCGCGGTCGTGTTGCGCGCGCGGAGAAGCCGAAACATGGGGGGCTGCCATGCCGAATGAAACTTGCAGCAGCAAGAGGATCAAAACGAGCGCCGGACCTTGATACCCTGATGGCAGCGAAAAGAGGGCGAATGACTTGACGATTTCGACGAGACATCTTTGTAGGGGGTGAATGAGACGGCGCGCAAATCTTGTGCTCAGCGTTTCAACTGCTCCAACGCCGCGGCTGCCATTTTTGCCAAATCGGGACGCTTTAACTTGCGCCATTTATCTTGAGCGTGAAAGAGTTCGGTTTCGGCGTCCGGAATTTGTTCCAACAAAACCATTGCTTTATTCGGCTGTCCCGTCCACACGTACGCCAAGCCCAATGCCTTAAGCGTGGCGCGATGTCGCGGGTCGGCTTCGTATGCCAATTCGAGTTCGTCAACGGCTTGCTCAAATTCCAACCGGTCCAGGGCAATGATTCCCATACGCGCATGCGCCAACCGATTGTGTCGGTCAATTGCCAATGCCATTCCGTACAGGTCTTCGGCGGTTTGCAAATTGACCGCGCGCCGTACTTGCGCAGGCGGGGCGTGGTCAAATTTGACAGACGGTAATTCCACCGCCGCTTGCGCCAACGCGCCGCGATTGGCTTCCAATTCCGCGCGAAACGCGTCCGGGCGTTCAACTTCATAAATGATAAAGCCTGCGGCAAGCACCGCGACAACGCCCAGCAGCGCGAGATTCATCCGTCGCGCGGCAAGGGTTTCGCGCGGATTCTGCGGCTTGAGGGGTTGCAGGGCGGCGATCGTCAATCCGAATGGAACAAACATGAGCGGTATGACGCGACTGAAATAGAGCGGAACGTCAACAAGCCCGTGCAACAGCAGCATGGTGACGGCGGCAAGCCCCGCCATTGCGATATGATTCATGCGTTTGCGTCGCTGCAAGACCCATATAAAAAACGCGCCCAGGACCCAGACAAACGCCAAGAAACCCAAGATGCCCTGTTCGAACCAAATCTGCAAAAAGAGATTGTGCGAATGCGCCAAGAAGGGTACATCAATCAACAGGAGGTACGTCGAATACATTGGCGAAAAAGTTTCCAACCCCGCGCCGGTCCAAAAAAAATCTTGAATGAGCTGCCACACCTGATTGTACAATTCGAGACGCGAGACATTGCCAATGACCCCAAACAGAGAATCCAGAAAGCGCGACACTTGTGCGCCGCCAACCACAGCGCCAAGCAGCATCGTAACAAGTATCAAATTCAACAAAACGGCAAGGCCGATATTACCCGAATATCCCAGACGTCGCGCCAACTGCATTGCCCCGTACACCATGCCGCCCAATACCGCGACCGCAAATGCCGCAAACCACGCGCCGCGTGAAGTCGTCATGAACAATGCAAAGAAAATAAAGAGCGTAACGAGGGCAAAGACGGCAAAGGCAATCCACTGCTTTTGCCGCAGCGTGTGGTACGTTTCTCCAATCGCGAACGGCAAACCCAAGAGCAAAATCCCGGCAATCAAATTGGCGTGCGGCGTATGCCAGCCCAACTGCGGCGCAAGGCGATGCAATGCCAAGCCGATTTGATTTATCAGCGCGAACTTGGCGGGTTCGGCGACAAAATCCGTCTGGGTGACAAAAAAGAGTCCAACGCCCACACAAATCAACAACAACCCCCCAATGACAATCCGCATTGCCAATGATGTCTTGAGGGTCGCCAAGGCAAGATACAACGCAATGCCCGAAAGAATGAGCAAGAGTTTGAGCTGCGCCGCGGTCGGGTCAAAGGCAATGCCCGCGCTTACGGCAGTCGTCAGTAAAAAGGCAAGCCACGGCACTGCAAGGGGAACGGTCACGACGCGGGTGCGGTACTGCACGACGCGCACGCCCAGCCCTGCGGCAATTAGCGCGAGCGCAACGGGTGCGACCTCCAATCGCGCCGCGAGCAGCGCACCGGCTGCCGCAATAAACCCCACCCCTGCCAGGTCCAGAACAAGGTCCGGGTAGAAAAGTGTGAATTTCTCTGTGGCAGGGATAGACTCAGCGCGGCTCATTACGGTTTGACGGGGACTTCGGAGGCGACGAAAACAGTTTCTTGGTTCGATTCAACGAGGTCACGTTGGGCAGACGCCTGACGGCGCGTCAATTCATCCAGAACGCGAATCACCACGTACGAAACGCCGAGTTGAACCCCGACCATTATCAGCAAGGCGCCCAGCAAAAACCACAACCACAATTCCGCCAGCCCCATGCCTTGCATTGACATGACAAACGCGGCGACGCTCACGACAATGCCGGCGCTCGCAGTCAACATGCCGACCCAACCAAACGAATAGTCCAGGGGCGGGTCAAAAATCACGCGCCCGAACATGCCGCGCCGTACCGGCTTGTCGGTAAAAATTGCAATCAAATAACTAAACATGACGCCGAGCGAAAAGATGCTTGCGCCCAAAACGCCAAACACCAGCATCAAGAACGCGGCGAACGGCGCAACGGCGCCGAGCGTCTGATTTCCCGTCAGCCAATCCAGCACCAACAATGCCGCAAGCACGAATGCGACTGCTCCCATCGCCAGACCAACTCCGCCCCAGACCCGCACCGGATTGTAGGTCATGGTCGTCCACACAATCGTGTTGGTAAAACGCATTCCGTCGCGCACCACCGAAAGTTTGGACCGCCCGATGCGCTCCGCATAGGCAATTGGCACTTCGACAATTTTCAGATTTTCATGCAGCGCGCGCGTCGTCATCGCCGGCGTCAAATTCAAACCGTCGGGCAGCGGATAAATCTGCGGCAGGATTTCGCGACGAAACACGCGCATTCCGCTCGCACTGTCGCGCACCCGCACACCGCTCAATACACTCAACATGCCCGCAAACACCACATTGCCGACACGGCGCATCAGCGGCATCTCACTCGACGCGCCGCTCATTCGCGAACCGACGACGATATCCGCGTTTTGTGTTTCCAACGCGCGACACAATTCGGGAAATGCTTCCGGCGGATACGTGCCATCGGCATCGAGAAAGCCGACATATTCGCCGCGCGCATGACGAAAACCCGTTTTCAACGCTGCGCCGTATCCGCGATTTACCGTGTGCCGAATGACGCGCGTATCCGCGCACTCCGCAGCAAGCGCTGCTGTTCGATCGCGCGATCCATCGTCAACCACGAGCAACTCCAAAGCCGTATTCTGCGCGGTTAAAGCCGGCGCAATGGCGCGCACGCGTTCGATGATTTGGACAATACCGTCCTCTTCATTAAATGCCGGGATGACGATGGAAACTGTGTTCATCGGAATGAGGACGGGTCCGAATTTTGGGCAAGCTCCGCCGGTCCGTCAGCAAGTCTTGCTGCGGTTCGCTCATTTGCGCATGCCCTTGTGTGGTAGTCGCCGTACACAAACATTTTCGCCGCTTCGGTCAACGACATCGGACCCGCAAGCAAGCGAAAATGGATTTTTCGTAGCTCGGATTGGCTTGCTCCAACGCTTTGAGTATATCAAATTCAAACTCATTGTCAAAAGAATTTGTCGTGTACGCCAAAACAGTTTTCAGCAGCGCGCCGACGTATGGTATAATTTTCATAGTATTTGCGTTAGGGCTTGTCCGTTACAGCAGTGAACGATAAACGCGCGGTGGATAGAGTTTGCTCACAAGGAGGCAGGATGCAAGTCCCAAATCGTCGAAATGGCATGGCGCTCGTCTTTTTCATTCTTGGATTCATGGTCATGGTTGCGCTTGCGTTGGCAAGTACCACATGGGCAGCTCCGAACGCACAAGGCACTGTTCCGACACCGCCCAATGCAACCGCACAGCCGACGTCAACCGGCGGCGGTGGCAGCAGCGGGGGAGGCACCAACGGTAGTGGTCAGGGGAACGGCGGACAAGACAACAGCGGCGGCGATGTAACCGTGCCCACCGCCGTGGCGCCGGGAAGTGGTTCCGTCTGTGCGATTGGAGAAAACGGCGCGCAGTGTACCGTCCAAGACTTGATTATTGTGGTCGGCGCCGGCACTGCGCCTGCGGGTTCGGCTTTGACCATTGAAGGTCCGTTTGGGCAACCGCCCTGTCCTGCATCGCCGGAAGGGAACAATTTTTTGAACCGGTGTTTTCGTTACGGTTGGATTGGTACCAACACGGAACCTTTAACGACGATTAGCGGACCGGTACAGTACTGCTTGAATTTCGGACCGGAACAAGTTGCCGCAGCCAATAACAAACCCGAGTCCATGTTAATTGGTTTCGCAGGGGCAAATGGAACGTGGACTGTAGTTAAACCCACACTGGATGTTGCAGGCAGCCGCGTGTGTGCGACGACCAATCAGGAAATTATGTGGAGCGCGCTATTTGTGCCCAAGGCGGCTTCGACATTACTGCCGACAGTTGGCGGAGATGGGGCGGCGTGGTGGATGCTTCCATTGGCGGGCTTGGGCATCGTCCTGATGCTTGGCGCAATCCGATTCGCGCGCCTTGGTGCGCATTGATGCCTGAAACAAAAAACGCGGTGCGTGATTTCACGCACCGCGTTTTTTATTCTGCGCTTGTCCCCAGCCACGCCCGATACACGCGCTCCATTTGCGCAATGTGTTCCGGCACATGCCGCGTATAAATGTCCAGCCAATTGTCCAGCGTCATTGTGCCGTTCTCGTAATGTTCGA
>CAZXYP010000107.1:0-13671 GCA_964644955.1 uncultured Anaerolineales bacterium
GAAAATGAATATCTTGAAGCACAACGCGGCGACAAGCGCTGCGTCCATGCTGTTTGCATTCCTTGAGCGTGGACGCCGTCGTCGTTTTTTTGCGCTTGGCGGATTTCTGGTTTTGCTGGCAATGGTGATGCTTCCGGCGCTTGCGCCTCAAAACGTCAGTGCGCAGGGTGGTAATCCGCCCAACCAACCACGCCGGGGACTCGTCTATGACGGGTTGACGCGTTCCAACCGCTCCGAATGTCAAAACGGGTACGATGTCTTTTTGGGCAACGGGAAAGCTCCGCTTTGCACGCATGGTCCCGACCCCGTTCCCGCTCCACTGGAGGGGACTCTGTCCGTTCCCGCACTAGAACTCGATGCTGCAGCCGCAGTGACGTGCGACGGCGACGGCGCGAGCGGCAACCGCTTTCAACTCTTGTATGTGCGCGCCGCCGACATGCCGGACCGCTTTGCCGACTATCAAGCTTCGATTCAGCAGTGGGCGCGCGACGCAGATGGCATTCTCAATGCCAGCGCCGCCGCAACCGGCGGCATTCGTCATTTCCGCTATGTACACGACGCCAACTGCATACCCATCGTGCAAAATGTCACAGTCACTGCTTCCGGCGACGATTCCCTTAGCAATATCATTATGGAATTGTTCTTTCAAGGTTTCAATCGTGCCGACCGAAATTACGTAATCTTTGCCGACGCGTCCGTGTATTGCGGCATCGCCACCATCGTCTCGGACGACAACCCAACGGCTTCCAACTCGCACAACACAGGTCCGTATTATTCGCGCGTGGACGCGCGCTGCTGGGGTGGCGCCACAATCGCGCACGAAATGATGCACAACCTTGGCGGGGTGCAATCATCAGCGCCACATGCAACCGCGTATGGACATTGCACGGATGAGCATGACATCATGTGCTATCAAGACAGCGGCACCACAGTCCTACAATATCTCTGCGATATTTCCCAGTCCGGTCTGTTCGACTGCAACCGCGACGACTATTTCAATACCAATCCCGCGCCCGGAAGCTACCTCGCTACCCATTGGAATACGGCAGAAAGCGCGTTCCTGATTCGTCAGGATGCGCCAACCGCTTTGCGCGAATTGTTTGTGGACTCGCTCCAGACCGGCAAGCGCAACAAACAAGGTCAGTTTGTGGAGCGCGATTCGTTTCGGCGCGGTGAAACGGCGCAAATCCGCGCGCATCTTCTGGATGACGTTGGAAACAACCTGCCGGGCGTCGAGGTACGCATTCGTGTGAACAGACCTGATGGCACGAAACAATGTTCACTGCGGCGTGCGACCGGCGCGGATGGATTCGCCACACGCACATGCAAAATTCCGGATACCGCGCCGACAGGTCAATGGCAAGTCGTTGTAACCCGCCTCTACAAGGATGGGTTTGCCACCGGCTGGTGGAGCATTTCAACGCATCCGTTCACCGTGAAGCAAAAAAAATAGGAAACTCGAGGGGCAAAAAAAAACACAATCGCGCGGATTCTTGAAGCGAAAACAAAAACACCCTCGAGCTGCTACCTCTCGAGGGTGTTGGCATGGAGAATAACTTGGACTCGCGCCCTGGCTACTCTCCGATTCCGGTGATACGCAGCCGGCGTTTCACCGGGCAGGCGTCCGCCAAACGCGTTAGGGATAGGATCCTTTTTGCGCCTGGCGCCCCCATCAACCGCCTGCGGTGGAATCGTTTGCGTTTCAGATATGCCTGCCAACGCAGCCGCGCTTGCGTCTGTCACATTGAAACTGTTTCACTTGGTTTGTACTTTGACGACTTTGCTCCAATCCGACGGACCATCCGTTAAAACGAGTTCCAATTTGTAACGGTACGTTTTGCCGGGCTTGATGTTGGCGTCCTTGAATGTGTAGCTTGCGCCATTGACACTGCCCATTTGCTGCGCCGCAATCAGTTCCTTGTTCACAACACGCCATTCTTTGTCGTCCACTTTGCGCCAGACATTAAAGCCGAGCATGTTCATTTCGGCGCCGGTTTCCCACTTGACGGTGATGGCTTTGGCATTGGCCTTGACGGTGAAAGAGTTCAACAGGGAAGCAGTTGCCGTACCCTGCACCACAATTCGATAGTCTTCCACTTCACCGTTCGGCGCGCTCCCTGTCGCATTGGCGCCGGTCAAAGTCGCGGTGGTCAGACGGAACCGCGCATACAGGACAGTATCTTTGGGAATCGCCGCAAAGGAATTCCATGACAGCATAAAGGACTGGTCGGTCGTGCCGTTCGGCACAGCGATGCTGGCAAACTCGTTCGCATCAAAGACCCCGTTGTAATTCAAATCAATCCATCCATACAGCGTTGCCGCCGCGCCAAAATTGTTGGTCGCTTTGACCAGCACACTGTATGAAGTTGCGTTCGAAAGCAATGGGGGAAACACGACACCGTCTTCGTCATCCGTATTGAGAAGGTCGTCGCCGTCTGCCAAAACAGAATGTTGCATCCCTGCTTCATAATCTGTAACCGCTGTGCCCATTCGCAAGTTATTCGCGGAATTGTTGCCGGACAGTTGATGGCTCACACTGCCGAATGACGAAGGCGCATCGGCATAATCAGAATTGATGACCACCGACTCGGTGACCAACCAAAAATAGTGCAGCAGCACCAATTCACCGCCGGTGTTGAAGCGCCCGCTTACGGTGGTCGTTCCCCCCGGAAAATTTCCGGTGTTGCTTTCGACAATGTCAATGCCGAGGTTGTTGGTATAGCTGGGATTGCGCGAGGTGACGAGCGAACCGTTGACCGAAATGCGACTGCGAAAATAATCATTGACGGGATGTGCAGCATCAGATTGCTGCACATTGTTCAAGTAGAAATTGTCGCCGGTACCATGGTCACCGTCCCACGCCAAAATGCCCCAGCGATTGCCCGTCGAACCCGCAGGCACATTGAACCCGGTGAACGAGACCGTCACATCGGTCGGACAACTGGAGCCCACACCAACGACGCACTTGAAGCCGTCATCAATGCCAACATAACGCACGTGCGTCGTATCGTTCGGGTCCTGATACACAACGAGTAACGACCATCCCGCATAGTTGCCGAGCGAACCGCGTCCTGCTGATTCGGTATCGGAACAGCTGTTTCCGCTCGTGCAGCCGAGCGTGGATTTGACGTTTGCGCCCGTGAACGTTTTCGACGCGCCAATCCATGCCGAATTCGCCGTAAAGAGATTTGTGACGTCTGCCGTCGCGCCGTAGGAACGCCCTGTGCGGGGATTCAGCGTGCCGGTCGTCACATCCTTGTAATCCAGCTGCGTCGCCGTCACATCATAGTAGCTGCCCGTGGGGCCTTTCAGTTTCATGACCTGCGCCAGCGATTGATTCCACAGCGTCGAAGGGTTGAACGAGCCGCCCCAATAGAGCTGTGCGTGCAAAACCGTCGCACCTGAAGGCAGCGTCAAATCCGCCGTGCTGGAATTAAACGTGCTGCTGTCACCATCCACATCCACAAACACAATCTCGTACTGGTCGTTATACCAACGGTCCGCGTCCCCGTTCGAGCCGCTCCGGGTCGCGGCACACGAAAGGGATGGATACTCCAGATTATTTGTGCCGCTTTGACAGGTTGTCACCGCGTTGCCGATTTGCGCCAGATTCGCGCCGGGCGCCAGCACGTCGTAACGCAGTGTAAAATCGCGTTCCGCCGCCAACGCAACACTCGCCGGCAAGAGCGCCATGAGCCCAAGCGCCAGAATGGTAACCGGCACTAACATTCCAAACCATCCGCGACATCGAGATTCTGAATTCCCATTGTTGCGGCGGTGGGTAACAATGCGGGCAAAAAATGGATTGGTCATTTTTTCCATGCTCCTTGTATCGGCTGACAAATGAAAAACCGTCCACGAGATTATCGCGAACGGTCGGTTACGCTTCCGGCTCCACCCTGCCCATGCGCTTTATGCGCATTGAGCGTCCATATTGTCGGCAGTCGGCGAACTTTTGCCGACCATGCAAACAAGACAGGGTTTCATTGCCCCCGTATATTGCAATCTGATATAGTTTGGAAATAAAAAACCGTACCAAGCGTTTTGCCTGTGTACGGTCGGTTACGCCATTCGCTCCTGCAAGTCAAGGCGTCCAAAGTGCTGCTACAATTCCGCAGCGTGACTTGCATTCATCGCTTCCGTAAATCTCGGTTTCGCAAGAAACCAATCAAGTCTACAGCTGTGTTATACCACAAAAATCCGCTGCGCGCAATAGGTTTGGATTAGAATATGTTAAAATCATCCTGAAAATGGATTACCATCCGTTAACAAACCAAATCACCGAACTCTTGACCCAAGCCAATGTTCGGTTTGAAACCTTTACACACGAACCCGTCCGCACCAGCGAACAAGCGGCGCGCACGCGTCCCGGTTACGAGTTGAAACAGGGCGCCAAAGCCATCCTCGCGCGTGTCAAAAAAAGTGAAACCGAAAAATTCTTTATCATGCTCGTTTTCCCCGCCGACAAACAATTCGACAAACGCAAGGTGAAGAATTATTTCCACGCGCGCGACATTCGTTTTGCGACGGAATCGGAAGTTGCCGCATTGACCAACGGCGTCGAACCCGGCGGCGTTCCGCCCTTTGGCAATTTGTTTGGCTTGCGCCTTGTGTGTGACCCCACCTTGTTCAATAACGAAAACATTGTCTTTAACGCGGGCGACCGCAGTTTTTCCGTTTCGATGCGCGCGCAGGATTACAGACATATCGTGAATCCCGAAGTTGTTGACATTATTATCAGTGAACAGTGAACAGTGAACAGTTATCAGTCATCCGTGAACATGTTTTACGCGCGGAACGGATTACCGATTACGGATTACTGATTACGGTTCGCTCACTTCTCATGGACACTCTCGACCAAATCATCTCCGCCGACAATGAACATCTCATCCATCCCTTGCACCATCCGAATTTTCAGCGCGCGCCGCGCGTGTGGGTGAAAGGCAAAGGCGCGCTGATTTATGATGCCGAAGGCAACGAAATCATTGACGGACTCGCGGGCTTGTGGAACGTCAATGTCGGACACGGACGCCGCGAGCTCGCGCAAGCCGCGTTCGACCAAATGTCCACGCTTGCCTATCACAGCGCGTACAGCGGCGGCACGAATATTCCGGCGATTCGGCTCGCGGAAAAATTGAGCGAAATCGCGTATCCGTCCATCCACAATTTTTTCTTTACCAGCGGCGGCGCGGAATCGTCCGAAACCTCGTTCAAGACCGCGCGTTTTTATTGGCGCGCGCAGGGCAGACCGGAAAAGGTGAAAATTATTTCGCGCATGCGCGCCTATCACGGTTTGACAATGGCAGCCATGAGCGCAACGGGCATGCCCGCGTTCTGGACCATGTTTGAACCGCGCGTACCCAACTTTTTGCACATCGAATCGCCGTATCCGTATCGCTTTCAAAATCCGGACGCGTCGGTCAGCCCCGGCATTGCCGCCGCAAATTTGTTGGAGCAAAAAATTTTGGAGGAAGGCGCGGACACGATTGCGGCATTCATCGCAGAACCGGTGCAGGGCGCGGGCGGTGTGATTGTCCCCCCCCCCGATTATTTTCCGCGCATCCGCGAAATCTGCGACAAGTACGATGTGCTGCTCATCAGCGACGAAGTCATTACCGGATTCGGGCGCACGGGCAAATGGTTCGGGCTCGAGCATTACGGCATCGAACCCGACATTATGCAATTCGCCAAAGGCATCACGAGCGGTTACGTCCCGCTTGGCGGCATCGGCGTTTCGGACAAGTTGATGACTGTGTTGAATTCCGTACCTCCCGCGCAGCGCTGGATGCACGCGTTCACTTATTCCGCGCACCCTACGTCATGTGCCGTCGCGTTGGCAAACATCAAAATCATGCAAGATGAAAATTTGATTGAACGCGCGGCAGAGCAAGGGAAAAAATTGCAGACCCAATTAGCAAGTTTGTCCGCAATGGAAGGCGTGGGCAATGTGCGCGGTTTGGGGTTGATTGGCGCGGTGGAACTTGTCGCAGACAAAATGACAAAAGCGACATATCCCGCCGACCGTCAATTGAATCAACGCGGCATGGACATGCTCATGGCGAACGGTTTGTACACGCGCGTTCTCTTTGACGCGATTTGTGTTTCGCCGCCGCTCGTCATCACGGACGAACAAATCGAGCGCATGGTGAACATCATTCGTCAAACGATTCCGCAGTTGTTGGACGCGGTGAGTTAACCCACACGCTATTTCATGTGCCGGAGGTGACAATATGGCAACTACGCCAGACAAGAAAAAAACAACCAAAGCTGCCGCGCCCAAAACCAAGTCCCGCGCGAAAAAAATAAAGACCACCAAACCTGCGAAAAAAGCAACCTCGCCGCGCGCCGGCGGTACGAAAAAAACCAAAGCGGCAAAATCAAAAACAGACAACACTGTGATATCCGCAGGGATGAACGAAGCGCTCCGCGCGGAGGCAAGCGGCGCGCCCCTCTCGCCGCGCCGCGTTTCGCCGGAAGATGAAGTAAAACGAATTCGCGAGTCCGCCGCGCGTCTTGGAATCGAATTGGATGAACAAGAGGCGCTGCAATGGCTCGCGCAAATGGCGGTGCAGGACGCGACCGAAGTTACTGTTGACACAAAAAATCAAGTGTACGGCGCGCGCATCGCCATCATGGATTTTTCCACCCAGGACTTGGAATACTTTCGCGCTGTCGGCAACATTGTTGCCGTGCCTGACCAACCCGGCGTGGTCGAGACCGCGCTCGCCTTGAGCGGCAGCGCGGCGCAAAGTAAAATTCAAAAAAATCCGGGCGACGCGGATTATTTCCAACGTGTCAATATCAAAGCCGAAACGCGCGATGCCGCCGTGAAAATCCTTGCCGACCTCATGCGCGCCAAAGGTTTGGAAACGCGCAACGGTCCCAATTACCATTTGCTCGCGGTGAAATTTGGCACGCACACACATGCCGCGACCCGCAACGGCAAGCCCATTAAAAAAGGTTCGCCAATGACCTGGTATCCGCTGGATTTGGAAGCGGGCGCGTTCGAAGTGGAACTTGCGGACGGCAGCAAACAAACCATTCATTGGGAAGATGGGATGGCGGATCCGGGCTGGACCAAATTCGATTGGGTCGTGGCGAATGCGGAACGCGGCACGCTGGCAAACGCGAGCAATTTACTCGACGTCTCGTGGGAAGCGCCCGACGGCAAAATCACGCCGCTCGACGGCGCGGTGGACCCGTACTTTCAAGAAATCTATCTCGACCCGACATCGGTGCCGGTCTTTAGCAAAATCGTGCGCGAAGTCAGCGAAAACGCGTTACAAAAATACGTGTCCGACCTCGAATACGAAGTGTACAAATATCTGGTCAAACAATTGAATTACGGGAAAGTCGCCAAACGCGCCTATAACATTTTCCGTTTGACCGGACGTCACGCCGAAGCCGCCTACATGCGCGAACTGTTTGACGAGCCGACGACGGCATTGTATCGCGTGTGGTCGCTGTTTGACACGCTGAGCGGCGCCGCAACGCCCGATTCGAAATTGGACCGCGTGGTGCTGCTCAAACAGTACGACAAACTGATTGAGCAGGTTGTCATTTCGACCGAAGGCGAACGCGAATTACGCATCGTGCGCGCATTGATGCGCGCACGCGATGAAGCCCTGGGCTTGCAACCGATGCTGGAATCGTTCGACAAAACGTTCGAAACACCGCGCGAAGATGTGATGAATCTGTTGAACGAGTATTTCCACGATTTGCTGTACGGCTTTGAACCGATTGCGGAATTTCTGGAAGAGATTCGCAATCGAACCTATGACAAGTAGAAAAAAAACCGCGCAAGGCATTCTGCCTTGCGCGGTTACGATTTCGCGCGGTTTATCCGAAAAAATACAAAATCAAAACAACCGTCGCCCCCCACAAGATCGCGTCAATCAACAGCGGACGGTCGCGCAGCAGCGCTTCTTCGGGACTGCCGCCTTCGTTTTTGATATAAATCAAATACATGTACCGAAAAATTCCGTACAAGGCGAACGGAATCGTCAGCATCATGGCATGATTCTTTGGCAAATTCTCCGCCGTGAACGTGTACAAAAAATACGCAATCGCCGTACAAGCCATCGTAATCGCAATCATCTGGTCAAGCAGCTGCGGACTGTATTCTTCCAAAATCGCGCGATGATTTTTCGCGTTGTCTTCCAAGATGACGATTTCGTTGCGCCGTTTCGCAAAGCCGATAAAGAGCGAAAGCAGCGTCGTCAATACATACAGCCACGGCGAAATCGGCACTTGAATAATCGCCGCGCCTGCGACCGCGCGCAGCACAAAACCGCCCGCGATACAAAAGACATCAATAATGACAATGTGCTTGAGATAAAACGAATACGCGATTTGCAGCGCCAGGTACGCGATGGTCACGATGGTGAACGCATACGGCAATGCAAAAATCGGTTCGCCCGCCGGATACGGGAATTGCTGTGAAAACGTATCCAACAGCACTGCGCTCAGCAAGGTCAACAGCAGCAGCACAATCGCCGTGACGCGCGCGATGCGTTCGGGCAGCGCGCCGGACGCAATCGGGCGCGTGCGTTTGCGCGGATGGGCGCGGTCTTTTTCCACGTCCACCAAATCATTTACAAAATACACAAAGCCCGACGCCAGACAAAACACGAGGAACGCGCCGATGGTCAGACCCAAAAACACCCACATGGTTGGGGTAAAAGGTCGCCAGTATTGACTGACCGTGAAAATCAAGGGCAGAAAAACAAAGAAATTCTTGGGCCACTGGCGCGGGCGCATTTCCTTGAGAATGAGTTTTAACATGCCGCATGGCATCTTAACCGAAAGTCTAAGCAAGTCAAAGTGAGCGTGGTATAATTTGAATTACGCGAAACTTGTTTCGGGCAGGTTGAAAACATGACAATGATTCATTCCAAAACGAAATACACGCCGGAAGAATATCTGGCGCGGGAAGCACAGGCGGAATACAAGAGCGAATATTATGACGGTGAAATCCGCATGATGGCTGGCGGGACCGAACCGCACAGTATTATCGCCGTAAATACAATCGTTGAACTTGGCGCAGCGCTCAAACATAGACCCTGCAAGGTATTCAACAGCGACATGCGGCTCCTCATCGGACCGATGCGGACCTATACCTATCCGGACGCCATGGTCATTTGCGGCAAAACAGAATTTCAAGCCGGACGCAATGATGTGGTCACCAATCCCATCGTCATTGTGGAGGTACTGTCGCCGTCCACGCGTGAACATGACCGTATTGAAAAATTCGCGCTTTACAAACAAATCGAATCCGTGCGCGAGTACGTGATGATAGACTCGGAGCGCATGGTCGTGTTTTTGTTGCGGCGCGAGTCGGACGGCAGGTGGACGATTGAAATTCTAACGCGTCCGGGCGAGCGATTGGTATTGGACTCCTTGGAGCTTGTCATTCCGATTGAAACGCTGTATGCCAAAGTAGAATTTCCGACGGAAGCCGCTGAACCCTCCGAATCGCCGTAACGGTTCGGAGATTTTTTTTGAACGATGAAAAAACGTCTGGATGTGTTAATGGTGGAACGCGGGCTGGCGGAATCGCGCGAGCGCGCGCAAGAACTGATTCGCGCGGGCGAGGTGATGATTCACGGGCGCGTGATGGACAAGGCGAGCGCGCAAGTGGACAGCGCGGTGGACATTACCATCCGCGAACCCCTGCCCTATGTCAGTCGCGGCGGATACAAACTCGCGGGCGCGCTGGATGCGTTCGGCGTGAATCCGCAGGGCTTGGTTTGCGCCGATATGGGCGCGTCCACCGGGGGCTTTACCGATGTCTTGCTCCAACGCGGCGCGGCGCGCGTGTACGCCATTGATGTGGGGTACGGACAACTCGCGTGGAAATTGCGTCAAGACGCGCGCGTTATCGTCATGGACCGCGTCAATGTACGATTTTTGGAACAACTGCCCGAGTTGGTGCATTTGGTCGTCATTGACGTATCATTTATTTCGCTGGAATTGGTGCTGCTGCCTGCACAGCAATTGCTCAAACCCGAAGGACAAATCATTGCGCTCATCAAACCACAGTTCGAAGCAGGACGCGAACAGGTGGGACGCGGCGGCATCGTGCGCGACCCTCAAGTACACGAACAGGTGATTGAAAAAATTACGCGCGCGGCAGAGCGAATCGGATTGAAACAAATCGGAATGATGCAATCGCCGATTCAAGGCACGGAAGGCAATATCGAATTTCTGATTCACCTCCGCAAATAGCATCCATTCAAAAGGCGCAGTCCTCGTCAGAATAGCAAAACAACAGCGACTCTCAATGCACCATCAAAACCTATTTTTCTTGACCGAGGTTTCGCTTTCCACTAAAATCCTTGCCGAATGTCTTTGCTTAACTTGAACATTGCGGCTGTCCGCCGCGCGCTTGCCGCACCGCGCAATGGACGCGCCGCGCAAGAACGCATGTCGCCGCGCCCGCGTCCGGGCGATATTTTTCCGATGCCCGAACACGCGTCGGGCAAGCAAGCCGCCGTGTTGATTTTGCTGTACGAACATGACGGCGAATTGTATTTTTTTCTCACGCGGCGAACGGAAAGTGTGGGAAGCCACAAAGGACAAATTTCGCTTCCCGGCGGACAGCAGGAGACGGGCGAAACTCTAAAAGCGACAGCATTGCGCGAAGCGCGCGAAGAATTGGGACTCGACCCCGCGCAGATTGAAATTTTGGGCGCGCCCTTGACGCCGCTGTATATTCCCGTGAGCAATTATTGGGTCACTGCGTTTGTGGGATATTATTGCTGCGCGGAACCCAGCACACGCGCGTCGGCACGCGAAGTCCTTGAAATTTTGCCAACGCGTCTCGCGGACATTGTGGATGAATCGCATATCGTGGAAGAAGAATGGGAATTACGCGGCTACCCTGTGCAGGTGCCATTTTTTCTTTTGCACGGCTACAAAGTGTGGGGCGCGACGGCGATGCTGTTGGGCGAATTTTCGGCGCTGCTCCGCGCGCAACAAGGAGAATTGGTCGAATGACACACGTGCGCAAATTGCTCGGTTTGTTTCTGGTGAGTCTGCTGTTTGTGGCTTGCAGTCCGCCGCCGCCGCGTATCACCGCGACGACAATGGGTACCGCAGTCAATGCGGGAAAAATATCCGCGCCAACCACCACATTCAAACCCGCCGACCACACCTTGTATCTCGTCGTCGAGACCGAAAATATTTTGGGCGGCACCGCCTTGGGCGTGAAATGGTATGCCGTGGATGCGGGCAGTCTGAAAAATCAATTGCTGCTCGAAAACGAAGTGAAGCTCGATCCGTTAAACAACAGCGGCGAATTTGCGCTGACGAGCGCCGGCGACCTCACGCCCGGCAAATACAAAGTTGTCATATTTTTGAACGGCATTGAGGACCGTACTGTCGAATTTCAAGTCCAATAAGATTCTCGCCTCATAAACCGCCACCCGAAGACTGATCACGGATGACTGACGACTGACCATGCACTATCGTACTCTCGGACGGACAACCTTGCGCGTGTCGGAATTGTGTCTCGGCACCATGACGTTTCGCTGGACATGCAGCGAAGCAGATGCCTACGACATCATGGACGCGGCATTTGCGGCGGGCATCAATTTTTTTGATACTGCCGATGTGTATTCGCGTTGGGCGCCGGGCAATCCGGGCGGCATCGCCGAAGAAATCATTGGCAAGTGGATGCAAGCGCACAACATTCCGCGCGACCAAATCGTTATCGCCACCAAAGTGCGCGGGCGCATGTGGGACGGACCCGACGGCGAAGGATTGTCGCGCGCGCATATCCTGCGCGCGGTAGAAGATTCTCTGCGTCGTCTGCAAATCGAGCAGATTGATTTGTATCAAAGTCACGCGCCGGACGAAAATACGCCGCAGGAAGAAACCCTGCGCGCGTTTGACGATTTGATACAACACGGCAAAGTGCGTTTTATCGGCTGCTCGAATTTCACTGCCGCGCAGCTGCGCGACGCGCTGGACACGAGCGCCCGCGCAAACACGGCACGGTATGATACACTGCAACCGCATTACAATTTGATTTGGCGCGGTGAATTTGAAAGTGAATTGGAAACCTTGTGCGCCCGTGAACAGCTCGGCGTGATTCCGTACAGTCCGCTGCAAGGCGGTTTTCTCACCGGTAAATACAAACGCGGCGCACCCATTCCGGCAAACGCGCGCGGCGCAAACAATGAGCGTGTTCAAAAATGGATGCGGGACGAACGCGCGTTACATTTACTCGACACCTTGGCGCAAGTGAGCCGTGAACGCGGCGAAAGCATGACCGTGACCGCGCTGGCATGGCTGTTGACCAAACCCGCGATTTCCTCCGCCATCATCGGCGCAAACAACGTCGCGCAGTTGAACGAAGCGCTGGCGGCAGCCGGCAAAACCCTGCACGCGGACGAGAAACAACTTTTGGATTCTGCCAGCGAATGGAGTTGAGCAAAAGGTGGAAGGTTGAAGGTAAAAAGATGCAGCGCGGGTATGCGGCGCACATTTCATCCTTTAACCTTTATCCGTTGACCGATGACCACACTCTTATTGATTCGACATGCAACGAACGATTTTGTAAAAGCAGGACGCCTTGCGGGGCGCACGCCCGGCGTTCACATCAACGCGGACGGACAGCGCGAAGCCGATGCGTTGGCAAAACGGACCGCGCATTTACCGATTGAGGCGATTTATTCCAGTCCGCTCGAACGGGCGCTGGACACCGCCAATGCTGTCGCACAGTGCCAAAAGTTGGCGGTAGAGATTGTGCCGGGGTTGATGGAAACCGATGCGGGCGAGTGGACGGGACGAAAGATTGACGAATTAAAAGACACGGATATATGGAAAGCCATTCAAACCAAACCGGTGGGCGTCAAGTTGCCGGGCGGCGAAAGCATTGACGAAGTGCAAGCGCGCATGGTCGCCGCCATTGAAATACTGCGCCAAAAACACCCGGATGGGTTGATTGCGGTGGTCTCTCACGCCGATCCATTAAAGAGCGTGATTGCTCATTATCTGAATTGGGACCTGAATCACTTTCAACGGATTGCAATCCATCCCGCCTCGGTGTCCGTATTGCAAGTGAACGACAACGGGGCAACGCTCGTACGGTTAAACGACACGGGCGCGCTCACCAAAATCGAAATACCAAAACCGACGCCGGCAAAGGATGCGGCAAAAGCAGACGATACCCAACCACAGAAAGAACCGAATATGGCAGAAGCAAACATTTTGCACGACCTCAATCCGGTTTCGCGCGTAACCGTCGGTGCGTTGGGCGAACCCGGGCAGCGCACTTTTTTTCTTCAGGCGCGGCAAGCGGGGATCCTGGTCAGTCTGGTCACCGAAAAAGAACAGATGCAATCGCTCTCACAAGGCATTGGCGATTTATTGACGCGTCTCGGTGAAAAAACCGACGCTCCCAACACAGTGAGCGCGTATGAGCTCGCTTTGGAACAACCCGTCGAGCCGCTGTTTCGCATCGGGCAGTTGGGTTTGGGCTTTGACCAGGAAAGTGATTTGCTCGTCATTGTAGCGTATGCAATTCCCGAATCCGAAGACGCGGAAAGCGTAGATGTAGTTCGAATCTGGGCAACGCGCGACCAAATGCTCGCGCTGTCACATCACATCGGCAAAGTCGAAGCCGCAGGGCGCTTCCCGCTTTGATACGATGAAGGCCTGCGGTAT
>CAZXYP010000107.1:13681-14641 GCA_964644955.1 uncultured Anaerolineales bacterium
ATCTTGTGCGGACGTCCGATTGACCCGGGCGGTCACTTTTGCGCGCGCCGCAACGGTCACGGCACATTTGTGCAAATGATGTAACAACATGGCGTGAATGAGCATGAGCGGTCCACAGGATAACCAGCAAAATTTCATCCCCGCCGCGCGCAGCGCGACGGAGCGCGCGCAAGTGTGCGCGCTCTTGACGCGCGGCGAAATTAAAATGCAGGGCATGGTGCCGTGGAGTTCCAATTACACGTATTTGGTCACGGTCCAAGACAACACCCGCGCCATGTATGCCATCTACAAACCGCAATGCGGCGAACGTCCGTTGTGGGATTTTGAAGACGGCACCTTATGCAAACGCGAAGTGGCAGCGTACGAGTTGAGCGAATTTCTTGGTTTTCCAAATATTCCGGTCACGGTGCTGCGCGAGGACGCGCCGCAAGGATTGGGCATGGTGCAGGAATTTGTTGACCACAAACGCCGCGAAAATTTTTTTACGGTGCGCGACAAGCATCGCGCCGCGATGCAAGGCATCGCAGTCTTTGATGCGTTGGTGAACAATACGGACCGCAAAGGCGGGCACGTTCTGATTGACCAAAAGGGTGTGGTCTGGGCGATTGACCACGGCGTAACCTTTCACGAGGATCCGAAACTACGGACAGTGATTTGGGATTTTGTGGACGAGCCGATTCCCGCGCCGCTGTGCAAGGCATTGGAGAATCTACGCCTCGCGCTCAAGCCGAATGGGGTCCTCCGCGCAAAACTAGAGTTGCTGCTCGCGCGTTCCGAGCTGCGCGCCTTGAATGCCCGTTTGAATGAGCTCTTGGAAACGCGCGTCTATCCCTCACCGCCCGACGACTGGCCCCACATTCCCTGGCCACCTGTTTAAAAACGGCGAGAAGGTTACGCGTCAATTATTTTGACGCAGCGCGCAATCTGCATATAATCATCGGCGAGTGTCCCTATCGTCTA
>CAZXYP010000108.1:0-14613 GCA_964644955.1 uncultured Anaerolineales bacterium
GACCATCCCGGGCGCGATGAAGGCAAATCGGATTTGCCGACGATTGGTCCGTGCTGCAATACCGATTATCAACAGGGACCGGAAAAATTTATAGACACGCCGCCGGAAAATATCGAGAACGCGCGGCTCGTGTTGTGGTATGTGGCGCAGCTGCGCAACGACAATACGCCGGGCAGAGAATACTGTTGGGCGAATGTGATTTTGGAACGGGGCGTGCCGCAGCCGCACGCGTATCCGTGTTTCAGCGGTCCGATGTTTGTGCCGATTCAAAAATAAAATGTCCAAGAAAAAATCTGCGCCCGCGCCGGCGCCGTCATCCAATGCGTCCGCCGCGCGCTTGCCGTTACTCATTGTCGGCTTGGGAATTCTTGCGGTCTTGGCAATCGGCGGCGCGTTCGTTTGGATGAACGCGTCGAGCGCGCCGCAGGGTCCGCCAACGCTTGCGGCGAATTGGGCGGTGGGGCCGACGAATGAATGTCGCGGTTCGCCAAAATTTCCCTTGCAGTTGGGTTTTTCGCGCGCGGTCGTGTTTAGCACCTCCGAGCGTTTGAACAAAGGAATGCAGTTGATTGAACCGGGCGCGGACGGCGACCTGACCAACGCGAAAACATATCAGCATCCGTCATGGACCATGGGCGGCTATCTCGGCGTGTTTGCGGCGGACCGCGACGGGAATGTGTATGTCGCGCCAAGCCAGCGCATCAGTTTGCTTGACAATCCGCCGGAAAAACAAAATATCATTTACAAGATTGATACCAACACCGGCGTCATGCGCGAATTCATCAACCTGCCTCCGGCACAGCCGCCTTCGCCGGAAAATCCGTTTGGCGCGTTGGCGTTGACATATGATTGCGACACCAACAGTCTGTACGTGACGACGGTGATGGGTTCGACGCGCGCGCAAGAAGTGGGACGCATTTTTCGCGTGGATTTGAATACGGGCAAAATCGCCGCGCAGTACGACAACGTGGACGGGTTCGGCGTGGCGACGTACAATTTGCCGACGGGCAAACGCTTGTATTTCGGCTCGGCGCGCGACCCGGAAATTCGTTCGCTCGCGTTGGACGCGCAGGGCAATTTTTGGGGTGAGCCGCAGACGGAACTTGTTTTAACGGGACCGTACAATCGCGCGCGGCGCATTCAATTTTCGCCGCAGCAAGGAATGCAGGTGCGCGCGATTGATTTCAATTTCACGCTCGCGGCGACGAGTCAGGACCGGCAGACGGACTATCGTTTCATGTACGATGCCGCGCAGGGCAAATGGATTGCGCCATAAGGGATTCCTTTTTTGGAAGCGCCGACTTCCGAAAATAGAAGGTCAGACATCTTGACATGGCGTGATATAATAGATGCAGTGTTTTTTCGGAATTACAAAACCGAATACGCTCTGACATAACGGAAGCGATGAAACCCAGTCCTGCTGCGCCGGACCCGCAGATAGATGGACGCCAAAAACATCGTCCTACCTGGTTGCAAGCAGCAGCAGGTAGACGCGCGGATTGGGTGGAGCGAGTGGCGTAACCGACCGTAGCGCTTGAATCTTTCAAGGACGCGCGGTCTTTTTTTTGTACACGACATTTCTTGCGACGACATTGTCTTTTATCCCGATATCATTCACCATGAGGTTTCTATGAACGGAATCCGTTTCTCATCCAATACCCGCGACACACTCAAGCGCACGCTTGTGCTCGCGCTTTTGTTCGGCGCGGCATTGTACGTGCTGGCGCAGCTCGGCGCGCCGGGGAAAATTGCGTACGCGGCAGGCACGATAAGCGGCACTGCTTTTCGCGATTACGACGGCGATGGCGTCCAAGATACAGCCGCCGCGCCGATTGAACCGGGAGTTGGTGGTATCACTGTCACCGCGTATCCTACGAGCGGTTCACCGGTTTCGACAACAACCTTTCAATATGTCTGCGCTTCGGCGGGGAATCCGAACGCCGCCTGTACCGGCGCAGGAACACCCGCGCTTGGTTCGTACTCGCTTGACACTACAGGCACATCCGGTCCGTACCGCATCGAATTCACCGGCGCAGGGTCGAATTTCTATGCCGGTGAATTTGGCAGCGGCACAAGCGGCAACAAGACGAGCGTGCGTTTTCTTTCGGATGGGACGCAAAGCAACATCAATTTCGCGGTGAGCGATCCGTCGCAATATGTGAATACGACCGCTCCAACAGCAGTAACAAACGCGTATGCGTATGGCGCATCGAGCGGCAGCGGCGCGGATGTGCTGTTTTCGCATGCATACACAACGGATTGTGGAAACCCCTGCACGACGACGCCAACGCTCCAGTCCGAGCATCAGCACATTGGCGCGGTTTGGGGCTTGGCATATCGCCGCACATCAAACCATATCTTTGCTGCTGCCTACGTCAAACGCAACAGTGGTTTTGGTCCCGGAATGGATGGTCCAGACGCAGGAACCACCGTTTCAGACGGTTCGGGAACGATTTACCGCGTTGTGCCGGGTGGCACGGCGGATGGCACAGCATTTGTAGATATTGACGAGTGGCTTGGTGGAAACTTGACGGGCAATAGCTTGCACGGAGATACATTCAGTTGCACTGTCGGAACGGATAACTGCGATGGCTTTGCATTTGCCAATGTGGGCAAAGCGGGGCTGGGTGATTTGGAGCTGTCAGGTGACGAAACCAAATTGTTCACCATCAGCTTGTTCAACAGTCGCTTGTACGAAATCGGCAATTTGGATGCCGCCTCACAAAACAGCCGGACAGTCACCGACCGTGGTGCGATTCCCGCGCCCGCCGACGGCTGTACAAATGGCACCGCGCGTCCCTTTGGCTTGGGCTGGAAAGATGGGCTCCTCTATATCGGCGGCGTGTGCGATGCCGCGAGCGGAACGACCGCGAATCTTGATGCGTATGTCATTACCTTTAATCCAACCGACAACACTTTCAATAATGACGAAGTCATTCGCATTGACCTGAACTATCCGCGCGAATGCGCCGACCGCGACGGGAGTTCCTATGCCTCTCCCATGCCCGCCTGTGATTCGACGGGAGATCGCGGCGCGGACGCGGATTGGCGGGTTTGGACAGATAGCGAAGCTTCAATCGCCGTTGCCGGGGCATTCAACGCCTCTGACGGTTTTGGCGCCTATCCGATGCCGATGCTCACCGATATTGTCTTCGACGGTGAGACGATGATTCTCGGGCTCCGTGATCGCGGCGCCGACATGTTGGGCATTGACGACCCCGGCCCGGGGGGAAGCAACCCGCGCGGCGTGAATCTAAACGCGGTAAGCCCCGGCGACATTTTACGCGCCAATCCAAATGGCTCGGCAACACGACCCTATTGGAACATCGAAAACAACACTCAATCCAACCCCACCGGCATTTTCGGTCCTGCCAGCTACACCAACACTGCCGCCACCCCGGATATCGTGTTTGGTCAAAGCAGCGGCGAAGGTCCGGGCAGCGGCGAATTTTATTACGCAGAACGATGGGCTAACAACGGTCTTTACGGCGATAATGGAACCAGTTTCGTTCACGCCGAAATCTCGCTGGGCGGTTTGGCGCAAGGACCCGGCTTGCAAGAAGTGATTCTGACCGCCATTGATCCGTGGGACATTACCTCCGGCGGCACGATTCAACTGAGCAATGTGGATGATCATGCGAGTATCAGCGGCACGAACAATGACGGCGAACGCGTCCGCGAATTTGAAATCTATGAAGATGGCGGCTGCTGCACGGCAGGCAGTTATTTTAGCAAAGCGAACGGTCTCGGCGACCTCGAATTGATTTTCCTGCCCGCGCCGCTCGAAATCGGCAATCGCGTGTGGCGTGACGACGACGGCGACGGGATTCAAGACCCGAACGAAATGCCCATCGCGGGACTCACCGTGCGGCTCATGGAAGGCACGAACGTTATCGGCACGACGACAACCGACGCGAACGGCGAATGGTATTTCAACAGCGCGACGGTGGGTAACTGGGGCGCGGATGGCATTCCCAACAGCTCGGACGATGACACGGAAACGAACGGACTGAAACCAAGCACATTGGGGCTGACACACAACTACGAAATTCGGATAGAGACGGGGCGAGGCAGCAATACGAACTTGCTGAACGGCTTGACCGCGACAACGGCAAATGCCGCGCAACCGGCAAACGGCAACGCTTCCGCAACAAACAATGACCGCTTTACGGACGTCGCGGATTCCGACGCAAGCTACAACGGCACGTATTATGTTATCAACTACACCACCGGCGGAATTGGTTCGAGCAATCACTCACTCGATTTCGGTTTCGCGCCGCTCGGCAGCATCGGCAATCGCGTGTGGATTGACGAAGACTCCAACGGGATTCAAGACGAAGGCGAAGATGGTATCGCCAATGTCACCGTCACTTTGTACAATTCCTCCGGCACGGCGCTTGCCACCAAAGTCACCGACGCGAACGGCTACTATCTCTTTACCGGGCTCGCGGCGGGAACGTATTTCGTCCGCGTCACTTCGGGCATTCCATCCGGTATGACGCAAACGGACATCACAATCAATCCAAATCCCGGCGTGGACCTGTTCAATCAAGACCAAAGCACCGGCACGGATGACTACGGTTATCAAGTCACATTGAGCGCGGGTCAAGACAATCTTACGGCGGACTTTGGATACAACTGGAATCCGAGTACGAATGTCAACAGCGGCACGCAAAACGCGACTGCCGCGCTTGGCGATCGCGTGTGGATTGACAACAACGGCAATGGACGCCAAGACGCGGGTGAAGTGGGCGTGAATAACGTAACCGTCTCGCTCTACCGCGACACGGAAAACGACGGCGATTTGGACGATGATGACAACGGCTCGATTGATGCAGAGAATCTCGTCAGCACGACGACCACTGACCAGAACGGCTATTACATCTTTGATGGTTTGACCCCCGGCGCGTACACCGTCCAAGTCACCGGCAGCGGCAGCGCAAGCCACAATGTCTTGAACACATCGCAATTCACGCAAACGGGCGACCCTGACCATTACGGCACTACAGGCACGAATAACGACAATCGCACCACAACCGCCGTGATTCTCGGACCCGGCGATGTGTTCCTTGACGCGGACTTTGGTTACGATGATACGGGCATTACGCTGGGCAGCATCGGCAACTTTGTATGGTATGACCGCGATGCGGATGATGTTGGTCCCACCAATGCGCCCGGTGGCGGTGATACGACCGAAGTGGGCATTGGCGGCGTGTCCGTCGCGTTGATTCGCGATCTGGATGCGGATGGAGTGTGGGACAGCAACGAACCTATCATTGCATCCATGTTCACATCGAACGGTTCGCAAGATGTTGACAATGACGGCACGACTGACCCGCTCGGCTATTACAATTTCCGGGGACTGCAAGTCGCAAATGGAACTGGCACGGACGATTACCTGATTTTGGTAACGGATGTTAATCGCGTGCTGGATGGTCTCACGCAGACCTATGACGCGGACGGTTCACAAAGCGACAACATGTCCATCGTCACTAACTTGACGACAACGGCGGTCACAAGTGAAGACTTTGGTTACACACCCGACAACAGCGGCACGCAAGCGAGTCGCACCACGCTTTCGCTGGACGCGAACACCGGCACGATTGGCAACTTTGTCTGGTTTGATATGGACGGTGATGCCAACGGACCCAATGCGACAGGAACAGATACCAACGGCGATGGCAGCACGTCACCGGAAACCGGCGAAGTGGGCATTCCCAACGTGCGCGTCTATCTCTATCAAGACAGCAACAACGATGGGGATGTTGATGCGGGTGAGCCACTCGTTGCCACGACCTACACCGGTCCCGATGGCTACTATCTCTTTACCAACCTGACGACGACGGATGGGGCAGGCACAGACGATTACGTCATCGTCGTGGATACTTCAACCCTGCCCGGCGGTTTGGCGCAAACGTATGACAATGATGGTTCGCTGGACGGTGTCTCCCGTGTTTCCGACCTCACGACGACACCGGTGCTGACCGAAGACTTTGGCTATCGCGGCAGCGGTACGCTTGGCAGCATCGGCAATCTCGTGTGGAACGATGTGAATGCGGACGGCAATGTGGACGCGGGCGAGAGCGGCATCGGCGGCGTCACGGTTGACCTTTACTTTGATACCAATGGCAACGGCAAAATTGACCCGGGCGAACCGCGCATTGCCACCCAAACGACCTCCAACGGTTCGCAAGATGTGGACAATGATGGTTCAACCGATGCAATCGGTTTCTATCGCTTCCGCAACTTACCGACCGATGATGGAGCAGGCACAAACGCGCAATACATCGTGGATGTGAGTGACCGCGCGGGTGTACTTGCAGGATATTGGCATTCGTTGGGCAACCAAAGCAGCGCGTCGGACAATGAAAGCAAAACTGACCCGTATGCGGTCACGTTGACTCCTTCGACGCCAGATGTGACGACAGTTGACTTTGGCTATTACGTCTTGCCCGGCGCCGTCGGCAACTATGTTTGGGACGATGCCAACGGCGATGGCATTCAGGATGCGGGCGAGTCCGGCATCAACGGCGTGGTCGTTCAACTTACCATCACTTATCCCGGTCCCGACAATGCGATTGGCGGCGGCGATGATACCGTCACCACGATTCGCACCGTCACCGGCGACAATCCGAACCAAAGCGGCACCCAGACGGGTTGGTATAGTTTCGCCAACCTCTTGCAGGACGAAGATTACAACGGCGCCAACAGCGCAAACATGGGCGAACCGTCGTTCAGCATCTCGGTCGTCACCGCCGAAGGCACCGGCGCACTCACCGATTATGCCGCAACCGCAATTGACCAGGGCGGCGATGACAAACTCGATTCGGACGATCCCGCCGGCGTCACCGCCAGCGCCACCGAAGGAGTAACCGGCGTTAACCAAACCTCCCCGGCTTCCGATGAAGGGACACAGGCAAGTTACGATTTCGGTTACACGAAATTGGATTACGGCGACGCGCCCAACAGCTATCGCACGACCTATGCCAGCAACGGTCCGCGACACTTTATCGCCAGCAACATTCGCATCGGCACAGTGATTGATGCGGACAATGGCACCTTGACCAACACTGCCGCCACTGCCGACAACCTCAACAACCAGAATGACGAAAATACGATTACATCCTTCCCATACGTGACCACGGGCATGACGAGTTACGCCCTCAATGATGTCTCGGTCTTGAACAACACGGGCAGCACGGCAACGTTGTATGCGTGGGTGGACTTTGACCGCGACGGCGCGTTCGAAGAAAGCGAACGCACGACCGTCAGCGTTCCCTCCAGCGGCTCGCAGCAGACGGTTAATTTGTCGTGGACAAATCTATCCGGCGTCGTCGGCGGCGCAACCTATGCGCGGTTCCGCTTGACTACCGGCACCATCACGGGCGGTTCCGGTACTGGCGATGCGCTTGCGTCCGGCTGGGCGCCGAATGGCGAAGTTGAAGATTACCAAATCCCCGCCGCGCCCACGAATCTGGAGTTGTCCACTGTCAACGCGGAAGCCGCGCCCGACGGCACCGTCATTGTGCGGTGGGAAACCGGCACCGAACTGCAAGTGCTGGGCTTTAACATCCTGCGCGCCGCCAAACGCAACGGAAAACAGACCGCGCAAAACACCGAACTCATCGCCGCACTCTCGCCCGGTCAAGTGACCGGCAACGCCTATGAATTCACCGACAGCAATGTGAAACCGGGCAAGACCTATTTCTATCGCATTGAAGTGGTGCGCGCGGACAACACCTCCGAACAGAGCGAAGCAGTCAAGGTCAAGACCGGTGAAAACACCGTCTGTCAGGGCAAACCCGACAAAGCCGTCTTGCTTGCGCCCGAAAACGACAGCAAACAGAATCCGGGCAAACTGACCTTTAGTTGGGATGCCGTGAACTGCGCCGCAACCTATCAGGTACAGATTCGACTCGATTCGCCCAAAGGCGAGCTGGTCGTCGAATCCAAGAGTTTGACCAAGACGCAGTTCAGCACGCAAAAACTAGAAAAGGGCAAAACCTATGTCTGGCGCGTGTTGGCTTGCAACGCCGACGGCAAGTGCAGCGGCAGTGAATGGTGGAGTTTCAAAGTTGCCAAAAAAGTACAGCAATAGCTTCCTTCAGGACATGACCCGGCGCTTGTCTTGACCAACGCGTCCCGCATACACACCATGTGTGCGGGACGCGTTCGCGTTCGACCCCATTGACAAACCGCGCGCATGGGATATGCTATATCACATGCACACCTATTCCCTTGCGCACACCGAATTGAAAATTTCGCGTCTCGCGTACGGCTGCATGCAAATCGGCGGCACGTGGGACGACGCGCCCTTGACCTCCATTGACCGCGCACGCGCGCGCAATGTCGTCGAACGCGCGCTCGCGCACGGCATCAACTTTTTCGACCACGCCGACATTTATTGTCGCGGGAAATCCGAAATTGTTTTTGCAGACGCGCTGCGTGAACTCGGCGTAAAACGCGAGAGTATCATTTTGCAATCCAAATGCGGCATTCGTTTTGCCGACACCCCCGCGTCCGGCGCGCCCACGCGGTTTGATTTTTCGTACACCCATATCATGGACGCGGTGCAAGGCAGCTTACAGCGATTGCAAACCGAGTATCTCGACATTCTCCTCTTGCACCGCCCCGACGCGCTGGTGGAACCGGCAGAGGTCGCGCGCGCGTTTGACGAATTGCAGCAGCGCGGCATGGTGCGCCATTTCGGCGTCAGCAATCACACGTGGGCACAAATCGAACTCTTGAAAAAATTTGTGCGGCAGCCGTTGGTGGTCAATCAAGTCGAAATCAATCTCTTGCACGCGGACTTGCTCGACGACGGATTATTTTTCAACACCGCGCCGCGTCCCTACACGGGCATCGGCGGCACACTCGATTACTGTCGCGCGCACGACATGTTGATTCAGGCGTGGGCGCCCGTTGCAGGCGGCGCATTGACCAATCCCGCGCCGAATGTGGATGCGCGCACGCGCGCCACCGCCGCGTTGATTGCGGACATTGCGCACGCGCGCAACACCACACGCGAAGCGATTGCGCTCGCGTGGCTGCTCAAACATCCCGCGCCGATTCAACCCATTCTCGGCACGACCAAACCCGAACGCGTGACCGACAGCTGTCGCACCGATGAAATCACCCTGACGCGCGAAGAATGGTATTTGCTTTTGCAGACCGCGCGCGGCGCGCCGGTGCCATAGGACTCTTGTCATGTTTTCCTATCGCGTGGACGACGAAATAGAATTGCGTATTTTGCAAACGCACGATGTGCGCGAATTTTTCGCGTTCGTGCAAAACAATCGCGCGCATTTGAACGAATGGCTGTTGTGGTCTCTGCACATTCATTCCGAAGAGGACGCGCGTGCGTTTTTGCAGGAAGGCATGGACGATTTCGCGCGCGACGGGTTGCCCGTCATTGGCATCTATGCGCGCGGCGAATTGGCGGGTGGTTTTGCATTCTTTCCGCTCGACCGCCGCATCAATGCCGCCGAGTTTGGCTATTGGCTCGGCAAAGAGTTTGTCGGACGCGGCATCATGTCACGCGCGCTGGATGCAGTGCTGAAATATCTGTATGCGACCATCGGCGTCCATCGCGTGCAATTGCGAATGGAAATTGACAACACCGCGTCGCGCGCGTTGGCGGAACGCGCGGGCTTTACGTTTGAAGGCATTGCGCGGCAAGGTTGGAAACGCGACGACGCATTGCGCGATGTCGCCATTTATTCTCTTTTGGCGTCCGAATGGAAAGACAAAAATGAATCACACCGCGAATGAAATTCCGGCGACCCCCGAACGTTTGCGCGCCGACCCGCGTTACAACGGCAAAGGCGTCACCATCGCGCTCATAGATTCCGGTTTTTATCCGATAGATGATTTGGTGAAACCGACGAACCGCCTGCGCGCGTGGGTGGATGCGAACGACAATCCGGTGCGCGCCATCCCGTTTCAATGCGACGAAGCGCCGACGTGGCCCGGTTTTGACGACAATGCCGCGCGCAAATGGCACGGGCTAATGACGAGCTGTGTCGCCGCGGGCAACGGTTTTTTGAGCGACGGAAAATATCGCGGCATGGCGAGCGACGCGGATATCGTTTTGATTCGCGTGTCGCGCGACAAGGGCGGCATCCCCAACGAAAACATCGTGCGCGCGCTGAATTGGATTCGCGCGAGCGCGGACGATTACAATATCCGCGTCGTTTCGCTTTCCGTCGCGGGCGACCCGTACGAAAAATTGTTGGGCAATCCGGTTGACGAGGCAGTGGCGCAATTGGTGAAACACGGCATCGTCGTCGTCGCCGCCGCAGGGAATGACGGCGTGCGCCGTTTGACGCCGCCCGCAACCGCGCCCGACGCGTTGACCGTCGGCGGATTGGACGACAAAAATAATTTTGACCCGCGCGACATTGCATTGTGGCACAGCAATTACGGCGAAAGCAATCGCAAGCTGCCCAAGCCCGAACTCGTCGCGCCGAGCATTTGGGTCGCCGCGCCGATTTTGCCACACAGCGAACTCGCCGCGCAAGCCGCGCAGTGGTTCGCACAAAATGACCGCGCCCAAATCGCCGCGCAAAAAATGATTACGCCGCATTATCAACACGTCGAAGGCACGAGCTTTGCGACGCCGATGGTAGCGGGAACCGTTGCGTGCATGTTGCAAGCAAATCCGTCGCTCACGCCGTTTGACGTGCGCCGTATTCTTATTGCGACCGCGCAGCGCGTGCCGAACGCGTCGGAGGAACAACAAGGCGCGGGCGCGTTACAGGCAGGCGACGCGGTGCGCGCCGCGTTGAATTTCACCGCTCAAAAATTCGCGCAAATAAAATCGCCGCACATTACGGAAACGGACGTGCATTTTCTGTATCGTGACCCGCGCGCCCAACGCGTCGAGGTGCGCGGCGAGTGGGACGATTGGCAAACATCGCTCGTCGCGCAGCGCATTGACGAAGGCGTGTGGCACGCGCAAATGCCCAAACCTGCGAACGGTTTTTACGCGTACCGTTTTTTCATTGACAATAAAACGTGGATTGACGACCCGGAGAACGCGCAGCGCAGAACGAATCCGTATGGGGAATATGACAGCGTGCTTGTGGTGAGTTGAATTGTATTGAAAAATTTTTGTGTCCACAAAAATCTTTCAATACAATTTTCTCGGTTCATCTCATCCTGTTGTAAAATTCGCGCCGTGTACAACTCATCCCATTTCAATTCGCGCCGCTTATTCATTCTTTACGCTTTACTCTTTACCCTTTTCTCAGTCCCCAGTCCTCAGTCCTCATCCCTCGCGCTCGCGCAGCAAGAAACCGAACTCACCCTTCTCCCCGGTCAACAGCACATTTGGCGTTTTGAATACAAAGGCGACCGCACCGAAATTACCGTCGTCGCCGAAGCGCCCGAAGGCGTGGAACTCGGCGTGTATGAACCTGACGCGACAGAACCTGTTGGGCGCGGCACGCGGCGCGGCAATGAAATGATTTGGGCGGGAAAATTTCGCGCGCCGGGCGTGTATCGCGCAATCGTGACCAACAACACGCCGGGTCCGATTTTGTACAGTCTCGTCGTGTTGGGCGAAAGTGTCAGCGGAGTGGGACGCATTGTCGAAAGCCCCCCCCCCTCCAACGCGAATGTTTCCACACAAGGCGGGCGCATCACGCTCGGCGTGGATTTGCCGACCGGCGCGCGCCAACTCCGGTCTCCGGTCATCCCGGCGCAATGCACGCCCGCGAACGCATTGCCGCAAATTATCAACACGAGCATCAAACTCTGCCCGAACGAGATTTATCCGCCGATGCATTTTGTGGGCAACGGTATCGGTTTGTTTGGCGACGACGCGCGTTCCGCCGTCATTAACGACGGCGGCAGACAATTTGTCGTCGTAATGGAAGGCACGGGGAATTGGATTGACGGCGTAGTGATTCAATCCGCGCCGGATGAACGCGACGCGGGCGCGTTCTTGTGTCAATACGATGAATGTGTTTTTCCCACACAGCCCGAACCGACAAAAATTCAAGGCGGGCTGGCTTACGGCGGCGGAATTTTGTTGCTCGGCGCGAACAATGTGGTGCATGATACGACGGTGCGCGGCGGAACAATCGGTGTGGCAACGGTGGACGGGTACAACAATGTGCTTGTCGGCAACAATCTGAGCGATTTGAACGGCTGGGGCAATTTCAACATTCGAAGCCGCAACAGCGTTTTCGCGGGCAACACGTTTAATCGCGACGACCATCCCTGCACCACGCCGGACGGACGGAAATTTGAAAACGGCTGTGAAACGGCGGGCTGGGTCTGTTTGCAGTGCAATCAAAATTTGATTGCCAACAATCACTGCGAGTCTTCGGGCAACTGTTATTATTTGAGCGGCGAGCGCGGCTTACATTCCAATAACAATCGCTTTGTGAATAACTATTGCGCGGCGTCGCCCAACAATTGTTTTGAATTTACGTTTTCGCAGGGCAACACATTGGAAAACAATATCGCCACCGCGCACCCGCAAACCGGCGCGGCGTGCAAATATCCATTTTGGATTGGCGGCTCGACCGTGTATTTTGGCAAGAACGAGTGGGGCTGTTCCATCGGTCCCGAAATTGCCATCGAACACGCGGTCGCTTCAACGAATGTGCCGACCGTCGCGCTGGCATTGGGCAACCACGCTTTGCCGTTCGTCACCGCCGCGCAGCCGACCGGGCTGCCCCGGGCAACAACCATTGCGGCGGCTTCGTCACCGACACCACCATCCGAACCGGCAAAATGCAATCGGCGTTTTCGCGCGGGATTGTTTTTTGATTGGGCGAAATTGTCTGCGTGGGTGAACTGTATCCTCACACCGCGTTTGGGCAACCCGTAATTCCAAGTGACAATTCGACCGAGCTTGTTTCGGTAAAATCTTCAGAGGGCGTATGAACAAGATTCTTTTCATCACGAGTATTTTTCTGCTCCTGCTTACCGCCGCGCGCACACACGCCGCGCCCAACGCGGATTACTCGCTTCGTTTCTACGGCAATGGGGCGAATGACATTGACCGCGTGAAAATCAAACTCGACGCGCCCGCGCGTCCGGTGGATGTGGGCGGTTCGTTCACGCTCGAATTTTGGATGAAAGCGTTGGACGGCGAAAATGTTGGCGTCGCCGCATGCGACACAAACGACGGCTGGATTACGGGCAACATCATTTTTGACCGCGATGTATATGGCGCGGGCGATTACGGCGATTACGGCATTGCGTTGTCCGACGGACGCGTCGCGTTTGGCGTGAGCAAAGGGAGCGCGGGAAATACGATTTGTGGGGCGACGAATATCGCAGATGGACAATGGCATCACGTCGCGGTCACGCGCCACAAGCAAACGGGCGCGCTGCAAATTTTTGTGGACGGCGTTTTGGACGCGCAGGGCACAAGCGCGACGGGCAACGTCAGTTATCGCAATGGACGCGCGACGGGTTATCCCAACAGCGACCCGTTTCTCGTCATTGGCGCGGAAAAACACGATGCGGGTTCCGCGTATCCTTCCTTCCGCGGCTGGCTTGATGAGGTGCGCATTTCGCGCGGCATCCGCTACGTCAATAATTTCCCCCCCCCCTCGCAGCCGTTCGTAACCGACACGCGAACGTTGGGGCTGTATCATTTTGACGAGGGCGCCGGCAAAAAGGTGAACGATTCCGCCAATGCGGTGGGCGGTCCGAGTAACGGCAAGCGGAAATTCGGCGGCAGTCCGGCGGGACCGGAATGGTCGAGCGATACACCGTTTTGAAATGCCCAGAGCGCGCCACATTCGGCGCGCTCTGGCATTGACCATGTCACAACCGCAGGTTTGAAAACGGGCATACGTCTGGCGAACGCCCAAGCTACGGCTCGAACTCAAAGGCGCCAATCTCGCATCGTTTCCCTTGCGGACGGACGACCCCGCGCTGGTCTTGCCCGTCAACCGGGGCGGCATTGCAGATGCTGTTCTTGCCCTTGTTGAGGGCATCGCTCGGTTTTTCGAGCGCGTGCGTCATGGTGAAACCGCCGTTATCGGCAAGCTTTTTCAGATTCGGGTTGGCATTACTCAGGGAACCGTTCAGCGAACCAAAACCGCAGGATGCGCCGGTGTCGAGATTGTTGGCGATGTTGTTCACGACGCCGCTGCAATTCCCGCCCGGCGCGTTGTTTGCCAAAAGCGTGTTCGCGACATCTACTTTCCCGATATTCATACTCCAGATGCCCCCGGCTTTGCCGTCCAAAGTCGCGCCGAGACCATTTCCGCCCTTGCCGGGTTTGTTATTTGCAATCGTGCTGTTCGTAATGGTTACTTTGCCGCCACCGACTGCAATGCCGCCCCCCCAACCACCTTGCCCCCCATCGCGCTGCTCGCTGTCGCCTCCCCTGCCTGTTTTGTTGCCGCTTAACGTGCTGTTTGCCAGTATCACCTTTCCGGCATAGCTCATGATGCCTCCACCATGCCCCGAGCGTCCGCCGTTCCCCGTCGAACCCTTACCGCCGTTGCCGGTCGTGTTGCCGTAAATGGCACTCTGTTTGATTGTGGCATTGCGTTTGTTGTACACTCCGCCGCCATCCCCGCCGTTGCCCCCGTACTTGAAATCAGAACCGGCGCCGCTGGCATTGCGAAAGATATTGCACCG
>CAZXYP010000109.1:0-14483 GCA_964644955.1 uncultured Anaerolineales bacterium
CGATGAAATGAGTCCGATACCAAATTCTTGGTACGTCTATTATACAAGAGGTGACATGAGCGAATATTTTCTTGGCGTGGATATTGGCGGCACCAAAAGTCATGCGCTGCTTGCGGATGCGGCGGGGCGCGCGGTGGGTTTTGGCGAAGCGGGCGCGGGGAACTGGGAAGATGTCGGTTATGACGGAATGCGCGCGACGCTCGCGTTGGTGACAACGCGGGCAGTGGACGACGCGCAGATTTCGCGCGCGCAAATTCGCGGCGCGGGGTTTGGCATCGCGGGTTATGATTGGGAATCGCAGCGCGCGGTGCATCTTGACGCGATTCACGCGTTGGGTTTGGAGAACGCGCGCTGCGCGTTGGTGAACGATACGGTGATTGGTCTGATTGCGGGCGCGCGTGACGGCTGGGGCATTGCGATTGTGGCGGGCACGCGCGCGAATTGTTGGGGCATGGACAAAACGGGACGTGTCGCGCACATGACGGGATACGGCACGCGCATGGCAGAGGGCGCGGGCGGTTTGGAAATGTTGTGGAAAGCGGTGCAGGCGGTTTCGCTGGAATGGTCGCGGCGCGGTCCCCCGACGATGCTTACCAAATATTTTATCGAACACACGGGCGCGCGCGATGTGGACGAACTGATTGAAGGATTGAGTTTGGAACGAATCGTATTGCCAGCGAATGCGGCGCGCTTGATTTTTCGCGCAGCGAGCGAAGGCGATGTGGTTGCGCTCGAAATTGTATTGTGGGCGGGGCGCGAGTTGGGCAGTCTGGCGACAGGCGTAATTCGACAACTGCATTTTGAGGCGTTGGAATTTGACGCGGTGCTCGTGGGCAATTTGTATCGCGGCAGTCCGCTGTTGGTGAATGCGATGCAAGATACAATTCACGCCGTTGCGCCGCGCGCGCGTTTGGTCGCGCTCACGCAGCCGCCGGTGTTGGGCGGCGTGTTGTTGGGCATGACGCACGCGGGAATGGATGCCGCGCGCGTGCGCGACGCGTTGTTTGCGTCTGCCGCGAATTTGTTGGCGACCAAAGAGTAACGCGTTACGGTGTGGCGAAGGGGTCGTGTAACAATTCTGATGGCGCGTTCACGGGCGCGGCGAGCGTTTGCAAAAATGCTTCGAGTTGGCGCAGTTCGCTTTCGCTCAAATGCAGCGGTTTCAATTCACTTGTTCCGACCGTCGCGGCGGGCGCGCGATTGTAATGTTCCAATACGGCGGGCAGTGTGTCATACACCGCATTGTGCATGAACGGCGCGACGAATTGCGTTTTGCGTAACGACGGTGTTTTGAACGCGCCGGTGAACGCGCCTTCGCGCGCGAGCATGTAGCGCAGTGTCGGGCAGTCGCGTTTTGCGTCGTCGCTGTATTCGCTCCAGCATTTGAATTCGTCGGTGAAATTTTCCGCGACGCCTTCGGCGCGTCCGAAATCGCGTTCGTAATCGGTTTGCGGCACGCCCGTGTTGTGAAATTCGTCGTCGGACAAGAGCGGCGTATTGTGACATTTCACGCAGTTGGCTTTGCCGATAAATAATTTCAAGCCCGCGCGTTCGTCGGCGGAAAAAATGGCGTCGGCGCGTGCAGCATCCTTTGCCGTCAATGCACGCACGTATTCGTCAAACCGCGCGCGTCCCGGCAGTATTTTGCGTTCGTATGCCGCGAGCGCTTTACCCAAATTCGCGTACACATGCGAAATCGCTTGTTGGTCGGCGCGCGACTTTTGGTCCCACGCGGCGCGCGCATTGTCATCGCCAAACGGCGCGGCATGCGCGGGGATATTTTTCAAATCGGGGAGCGCGCCGAACAATGCTTCATAGTCCGCGCGATAGTGTTCTGCCAACACGCGCGCGTACATGGCGCGGTCGCCGCCGTGTTCATAAATGTGTTCCAGCGGCGCGAGCGCCTGACTCCACAAACTATCGCGGCGTCCGTCCCAAAAAAACCACGTTTGATACGCCGTACCGACGATGCTTTGTGTGCGGCGGCGTGTGTCGGCGATGCCGCGTCCGTGCGCCCGCGCGTCTTGAAAATTCAATTCCGGCATGTGACACGATGCGCACGACACCTGTCCGTTCGCGCTGAAACGTGTATCGAAAAACAATTTGTGTCCCAGCGCGACCGCGCGCGGGTCATCGGCGGCACGATTCGATTTGTCGGGCGCGAGCGGCGGCAAACTCGCGAGCGACAATGCGCGCAGTGTTTTCAGTTCCGTGTTGCTCCACGCGTTCGCTTGCGGCGAAACGAAAAGAAACGCGAGGATGCCCGCCAGCAGCGACAATAAAATTCCCGCAAGAATCAGCTTTGGACCGTTCGGCACGGCTCGAGTCTCCAGTCTCTGGTCTCCGGTCGCTTTAATACACAAACGGAATCAATTTTTTCACGCGCGCTTGATACGCGACATAGTCGGGATATTTTTCGACGAGCCATTTTTCTTCGCGCCGTGATTTCATGTCGAACCAGATGAACAACAGAATCGCGAGCGCGATGCCGAGCAGCGTGCCCCACCATAACGTCCAACCGAGCGCGGCGAACGCGATGCCGGAATAAATCGGATGACGCACATAGCCATACATTCCGCCGATGACAAGAAAATGTTCGCCGTCTTTGGGTTTAGGAAACGGGGTGAGATTCGAACCGAGGTGCAGCAAGCCCGCGCCCGCGACGATGCCGCCAATGACGAACAATGCCCCGCCGAGGAGCTGCACAAAAAACGGCAGTTCCACGCGCGTAAAAAATGTGGAAACCAAAATCGCCGCGCCAATCACAAATTGTCCAATGACCCAACCCTCGCCGCGTGAACCCATAATGTAGCCCCCGTTCAAGATGCAGTGACTTTAACACAAAGCGAAAGGGAATTCAAAAAAAGACCGCCGCGCGTCCCACTCGCGCGGCGGTCCTTTACAAGGCGAACAATCCTATCAAGCCAAGACCTTTTCTTCCTCCGCTTCACCCAATTCGCGTTCGAGCACGCGTCCGAGTCGCGCGATGCCGTCGTGAATTTTTACAATGGGCATGTTGGAAAAATTGAGCCGCATTGTGTTTTCGCCCTTGCCGTTTGGATAAAATGCCGTGCCCGGCACGAACGCCACTTTTTCCTGCACCGCCGCTTCCAACACATGTCGCGCGTTCACGCCTTCCGGCAAAATGCCCCACAAAAATAATCCGCCCGCGGGTTTGGTCCATTTCACACTGCGCGGGAAATGTTCTTGCATCGCGCTCAACATGGCATCGCGCCGCGCGCGATACACTTCACGAATGATTTTGACGTGTTGGTCGAGAAAGCCGTCGCGCGACATTTCGTGAATGACCATTTGATTGAACGTGGAGGTTTGCAAATCGGCGCCTTGTTTTGCCAACACCAACTTGCGAATCACATTCGGCGGCGCAACGACCCACGCGACGCGCAAACCGGGCGCGAGGGTTTTGCTGAAGGTGCTCAGATAAATGACGTTGCCCGTGTAGCACAAATCGCAGTGGTCCGTGAGCTGCGCGTCGAGCGTGACCAACGACGGCAAATGCTCGCCCTCGTAACGCAATTGTCCGTACGGGTCATCTTCCACAATCGGCACGCCGTATTGTTCCGCCAATGCGACGAGGTGTTGGCGGCGTTCGAGCGAAAGGGTGACGCCGCTCGGATTTTGAAAATTGGGCAGCGCGTAAATGAATTTCGGTCCGGTGCGCAGCGCCTTTTCCAATTCGTCCGTGTCCATGCCGTTTTCGTCCAGCGGCACGGTCACGTATTCCGCGCCATAAGCATTCCACGCTTGGAGCGCGCCGAGATAGGTCGGCGCTTCGACGACGATGCGGTCGCCGCGATTGATGAAAATTTTGCCGAGCAAATCCAGCGCTTGCTGTGAACCCGAAGTAATCAGCACATTGTCGCCGTTGACGTTAATGCCGTAGCGGGTCGCGCGGTGCGCAATCATTTCACGCAGCGGACGAAACCCTTCGGTGGTGCTGTACTGCAGCGCGAGCGCGCCGTTTTCAGCATTCAGCACGCGCGCGGCGGCAGCAAGAAATTCGTCTTTGGGAAACACTTCGGGCGCGGGGAGTCCCCCGGCAAATGAAATAATGTCGGGACTTTCGGTCAATTTCAACAATTCACGAATCGCGGACCCTGACATTCGTTCGGTGCGTTGGGCAAAGCGATGTTCCCACAAGGTATGCATGGTCTTCTCTCCTCATTGAGAGTCATTTGGAATCGAGGGGCGGATTCAAACTCCGGACCCGCCTTTTTTATTTTCGTGCCGCAGTGTCTGAATTGCGTCCAAAGCGCGTGATGGTTTGGTGCGTGGTTTTGACCTGTTCGTGACTCGATTTTGTCGGAAATGAATACGCAGTGATGGTACAAGCATGACGGATAGGCAGGCAGACAACTGTAGGTTCATCTCCTCGGGTTTCTTGAATTTTCGGTTTCTGTTTGTCTATCCATTCGCGCGCAACAGCGTGGTTGTGCGCCAATGGTTTCTTCAAGAGGAGAGCATTCTATGCGTGGCGCGATTCGCATTGACGAGAACCGCTGTAAGGGTTGTGAACTGTGCACAGGGGTGTGCCCGAAACATGTGATTTCGATGGCGGATTATTTTACGCCGCGCGGGTATCGTCCCGCGTTATACGAGGATCCGCAGCAATTGTGCACGGGGTGTTTATTGTGCGCGACGATTTGCCCCGATGCGGCGATTACGGTGTATCGGGCAGCGCGCGTCAAAGCGCCCGTCCCCGCGTAACACCCGGCGGGCAGTGAGCGTAAATGATTACGGCGTGAAAGAGTGTCATTCTACAAACTGCCCAAAGGAGTTGAAGATGTGCGACCCGCACACCCACGACGAATGAAAATGTGGACGCGGTAGGACAAATGGCGAACCTTGTTCGCAAGAAATGTGTCGCACAGTTTCAAGTGAGTGATGTATGCAATTCCCACAAACGAAATTTACTGTTCCGGCGTTGGTCGCGGTCTGTTTGGGTGTGCTGCTGTTCTCTGCCGCCGCGCCCGCGCAGGCAGCCGATATTCGCAGCGGCGAACGCGTTGTCATTGATGCCGCGACCGTAATTGATGATGATTTGTACGTAACGGCGAGGGAAATCGTCATTGACGGTACCGTCAAGGGCGATGTCTATGCGTTCGGCAATATCGTCACGATGAATGGTGTTGTCGAACGCGATGTGATTGCAGGCGCGCAAGATGTATTTATCAATGGGACCATCGGCGATACGCTGCGCGCCGGCGGACAAACGGTTGTGCTGGGCGACAAAGCGAATATCGCGCACACGGCATTGTTGGCTGCCTTTGCTATTGAAACAAAAAGCGGCAGCGTCATCGGACATGATTTGGTGTTTGGCGCGTATCAAGCCGCGCTGGGTGGAACGGTACAGCATGATGTGATTGCGGGCGCGGGCGGCATTGAGATTAGCGGTACTGTCGGGCGCAACGTGCGCGTGAGTGTCGGCGAAAACGACGCGGGCGTGGCGCCGACGATGTTTATGCCGCGCGCCAATATCTCCATGCCAACGGTGCCGCCGGGCTTGACCATTGCGCCGACGGCAAAAATCGGCGGTGATTTGGTGTACGAATCCAACGCGCCGGTGAATGTGCCAAGCAGCGCGCAAGTGACCGGTCCGATTGTACAGCAAACGCCGACGCCGGATGAACGCCGCGCGCCGCCGACGCCCGAACAAATTCAAGCCGAACAACAGCAGCAAACGATTGATTATTTTCTGAACGCGCTGCGTGACTTTGTTATTCTGCTGCTCATCGGTTTGCTCGTTCTGTGGTTGCTGCCAAAATGGATTGGCGCAATGGCGGATTTTGTGCAGACCAAACCGTTGGGCAGTTTCGGACGCGGCATTTTGATGGTCGTCGGATATTTTGTCGCGGCTGCCGTGTTGGTACTTGCGGTGGCGATGTTGGCGGTGATGTTTGGCCTCTTGACGCTCGGCTCGCTCGCGGGCGCGGTGGTGTTGGTCGGGACCGTGTTGTTTGGCGTGTTGACGGTCGGATATTGGTTGTTTATTACGTATGTGGCGCCGATTGTGGTGAGTTACCTCATCGGGAGATTGCTGTTGGGACGGATGCAGGCAGCGTGGGCGCAAAATCGTTTTGTCCAGTTTACCGTCGGCTTGATTTTGCTCTCGCTCGTGCTGCTGATTCCGGTGGTGGATTTCTTTGTCGGAATCCTGGTCGCAATTTTTGCGCTCGGCGCGCTGCTGTTCTGGATTACGCCGCTGTTTGAACGCAAGAACGCGGCAGCGACACCAATGTCCGCAGTTTGAGTGGTACGCGAACGGAGTGACGCCAAGAAATGACAAGCTAAAAAAAACAGAGCTGCATCTTGTATGCAGCTCTGTTTTTTTCGGACGGGCAGAGAAACGATGGGACATCGTGTCAGTTCCAAACAAGCATATCTCGATTTGCAAACGCGACTCGACCGCAATGTGACGGGCGCCCCGTCATCACCGACCTTTATCAAGATTCTCAAACTGTTGTATTCCCCGCGCGAAGCGGAACTCGCCGCGCAGTTGCCGACCGTGCCGACGTCGCTGGAAAAACTTGCGCGTCAATTGAATGTGCCTGCGCCGGAATTGGACAAGCAATTGACGGCAATGGCGCAGCGCGGCGTGGTGATTGATTTGAGTCACGATGACAAACGCTATTTTGCGCTGCCGCCGGTGGTCATTGGTTTTTTTGAATATACCTTCATGCGCACGCGCGACAATGTGCCGCTCGCAGAACTCGCCAAACTGTTTGACGCGTACATGCACGAGAACGACCGTTTTGCGCGTTCCGTGTTTCAAGGACAAACGCAGCTGGGACGCGCGTTGATTCGTGCAGAAGCGCTGTCCGACAATGACTATTCGGAAGTATTGGATTGGGAACGCGCAAGTCAGGTGATTGGCGAAGCGAGCGCGTTGAGCGTGTCGCTCTGTTCGTGCCGCCACAAAGCCATGCATCTCGACAAGGCGTGCGCGCGTCCGATGGAAACATGTTTGACCTTGAACATGGGCGCGGAAACCATGATTCGCATGGGCAATGCGCGCCGTATTACGCGCGGCGAAGCATTTGATATTTTGGCGCAGGCGAAAGAAGCAGGACTCGCGCAAGTGGTGGACAATGTACAGCGCGAGCCGTCGTACATGTGCAATTGCTGCGGCTGCTGCTGCGGCATGATGCAGGCGATTCGCACGTTTGATTTGCGCGGCGCGATTGTGACATCGAATTGGTTGATGCACGTGGACCGCGCGACGTGCACGGGTTGTTCGAAATGTGTCAAAGCATGTCCCGTGAATGCCATTCGTCTGGTCGTCGAAAAAGTGGACGGCAAAAATCGCGGTTGGGTCGAGGTGGATGAAACGTTGTGTCTGGGCTGCGGCGTGTGCGCGTCAACGTGCAGCAAAAATTCGATTACGTTTCAACCGCGCGCGCAGCGCGTCTATACGCCCGAAACCATGTACGACCGCGTGATTGCGATGGCGCTCGAACGCGGTAAATTGGCGGACTTGATTTTTTCTGTCCCGCCTGAAAAACTGAGTCATCGCGCGCTCAACCGCATCATTCACGTCGTGGAAAATTCGTCGCCGTTTCAGGCAGCGCTCGCGATTGCGCCGCTCAAGTCTGCGTTCTTGGAGGGCATTGTGCGCGCCGCCAAAGCGACCGTGTGATGCAAAAGTGAACGGTGCAAGCCCTTAAATCGAAATCTGGACTGGATTCGTCCGAATCCGGTTTCTTTTGGCAGGACGGTGAATCGAAATCTGGACTGGATTCGGACGAGAGTTTGACCGTTGCAATATAAAATTACCCGTGTCGCCTCAGAGACGAGACGGCACCGTCGCGCGTTTGCAAGTTTTGCGCGATTGTATCCAAAAGGGTGTTGCGGCTGTGTACGTCAAAGGTGATGTATGCGGCGGCAGTGGAAGGAAACGCAAGAATGGACTTGCGAAATTCATCCGCTCGAAAACTCGAGTTGTGGAAGGGCAATGAAGCCATTGCAGAAGCGGCGGTCCGCGCGGGGTTGGAAGCGTATTTTGGATACCCGATAACGCCGCAAACCGAATTGTTGGAATATCTTTCGACTCGCTTGCCGGCGCTCGACAAGCGTGTTTTCTTGCAAGCGGAAAGCGAACTTGCCGCCATCAATATGGTCTATGGCGCGGCGGTCGCGGGTGCGCGCGCCATGACTTCGTCATCGTCGCCCGGTTTTTCGTTGATGCAAGAAGGACTGAGTTACATTGCCGCGTCGCAAGCGCCGTGCGTGTTGGTGGACGTGATGCGCGGCGGTCCCGGTCTCGGCAACCTCGCGCCGACCCAAGCGGATTATTTTCAATTGACCAAGGGGGGGGGGCACGGCGATTATCATCCCATCGTGCTTGCGCCCGCAACGGTGCAGGAAGCCGTTGACCTCACATACAACGCATTCGACCTCGCGGAAAAATATCGCACCATTGTCATTATCGCCATTGACGGCAATATCGGGCAAATGATGGAACCCGTTGCCATGCCGCCCATGCGCGCGATCGAGAAACGCGACCACGGCTGGGAATTGACGGGCGCAATGAATCGTCCGCGCCGTATCAACACGTCGCTGTTTTTGCAGCCGCAAGAATTGGAAGAAATGAACCGCGTCTTGTCGGAAAAAGATGCGGCGATTCGCGCGCAGGAAACGCGTCATGTTGAACAATTTGTGGACGACGCGGAATTGGTGGTCGTCGCGTTCGGTTCGGCAGCGCGCATCGCGCAAACGGCGGTCCGCGACGCGCGCGCGCGCGGTTTGCGCGTCGGCTTGTTCCGTCCCATCAGTTTGTATCCATTCCCCGAAAAACGTTTGGCGGAGCTTTCGACGCGCGTGCATCAAATGCTCGTCGTCGAAATGAACGCGGGGCAAATGGTGCAGGATGTGCGGCTCGCCGTCGAACGCGACGCGGACGTGCATTTCTTTGGCACGATGGGCGGACTGGTGCCGATGCCGGATGAAATTTTGGAACGCATTGAAAAACACATGCCGGTTGTCGCGCCGCAAGAGCCGATGATTGAACGCGCCGCGTTGGACATTGCGTACACGAATTGAGCGCCGGGGCGCGCGGGCGATGCGCGCGGGCGGGGAAAACGTTGGAAGGACAGATTCGGAATGAATACACTCATTATTTATGATTCCCAATTTGGCAATACGGAAAAAATCGCGCGCCAAATCGGCGCGACGCTGCAAGCATTTGGGGAAACGCGCGTGGAACATGTCAACAATGCGTTCGGTTTGACGCTGCGCGGCGTGGATTTGCTCGTCGTGGGCGGACCGACGCAGGCGTGGGGCGCGACGCGACCCATCAAGAATTGGCTCGCGCATTTGCAGCCGGACGATTTGGACCGCGTCTTTGGCGCGGAATTCGATACGCGTTATGAAAAACCGCGCTGGCTGACCGGTTCGGCTGCCAAAGGCATTGAAAAACAACTCAAGCAGCACGGCGCGACGCTGCTTTTGTCGCCCGAAAGTTTTTTCGTCGCGGACAAAGAGGGTCCGCTGCACGAGGGCGAATTGGAACGCGCGGCAGAATGGGCGCGCGCGCTGCATGATGAATATGAACGACAAGCCAAATTGGTTGCGGTAATGGCATAGCGCGGATGTCTGAACATCATGCGGCATACACGACACTGCCGTTTCCGCGCGAACGGCAGGTGATTGTGGACGGCGGACGCATCGCCGCGCGCCGGCACACGGTGTATGGATTAATTGAAGTAGATGTGACAGAGCCGCGCCGCGTTTTGCGCCAACACAAGGCGCGCACGGGGGAAACCTTTTCGTTCACGGCATTCATCATCGGCTGTCTCGGCAAGGCGATTGACGAAAACAAATTGGTACACGCCTACCGCGATTGGCGCAATCGGCTCATCGTGTTCGACGAAGTGGATGTCAATACAATTGTGGAAATCGAACATGAAGGACGCAAAGTGACCCTGCCATATTTCGTTCGCGCGGCGAACAAACGCACAGCGCGCGAGATTCACGCTGCACTGCGCGCGGTTAAACACAAACCGGAAGCGACAAAAGAATTTCGCGCGCGCTGGTTTGCGCGACTGCCGCAGTTTGCGCGCGATCTTTTTTATTGGTACGCGTTCAAAAATCCGCCGCTGCTCAAGCAAACGTTTTGCACCGTCGGCATGACCGCCATCGGCATGTTTGGCAAAGGCGGCGGTTGGGCGATTCCGTTCGGCGTGCATACGTTGGATGTTGCGCTGGGCGGCATTGCGGAAAAACCGGGCGCGGTGAATGGGCGCATCGAGCTGCGCGAGTACCTTTGTATGACGTTGTGTTTCGACCATGACATTGTGGACGGCGCGCCCGCCGCGCGCTTTACGGCGCGGTTCAAGGAATTGATTGAACGCGGGTGCGGTTTAGACGAATTGGCAGCAGCCATTGAGCGTAACGCGTGTGGGGACGAAACGCGCGCCGCTTCAGATTGCACCGGATGAGCTTTTCAATCAGGAGCATAAAGAATGATGACCGAAAATTTGTGTGTGGTGTATGAACGCCCGCAAACGCTGACACCCGTGATTACGCATTATTGTCCCGGCTGTACGCACGGCGTGATTCATCGTCTTGTCGCCGAGGTGCTGCAAGAATTGAATTTGCGCGCCATCACGATCGGCGTCGCGTCGGTGGGCTGTTCCGTCTTTGCGTACAACTATTTCGACTGTGACTTTTGCGAAGCCGCGCACGGGCGCGCGCCTGCGATGGCAACCGGCGTCAAACGCGTGCATCCCGATAAAATTGTTTTTACCTATCAAGGCGACGGCGACTTGGCATCCATTGGTCTCGCCGAAATTACGCACGCGGCGACACGCGGTGAAAACATCACCGTGATTTTCGTCAATAATGGGGTGTACGGCATGACGGGCGGACAAATGGCGCCGACGACGTTACCGGGCATGAAAACGACATCATCGCAAGCGGGACGCGAGGTGGCGACGATGGGTTATCCCATTCGCATGTCGGAATTGCTCGCCACGCTCGGCGGCGCGAGCTATATCGTGCGGCGTTCGGTGCATGACCCGGGACACATCAATCAGACGAAAAAAGCCATCAAGACCGCATTTCAAGTGCAGCAGCACAAACTCGGTTTTGCGCTCGTCGAAATTTTGTCGTCGTGTCCCATCAATTGGAACATGACGCCGGTGGACGCGCTCCATTACATCGAGGAAAAAATGATTCCGTACTTTCCGTTGGGTGATTACAAAATCGCGGATGAGGTGCGCGCCCTCAAAGGATAAAAAGACATGCATCACGAAATTATTATTTCCGGTTTTGGCGGGCAAGGCGTTTTGTTTGCCGGACAATTGTTGGCGTATGCGGCGTTGGAAGAAGAAAAACATGTGACGTGGATTCCGTCGTACGGTCCCGAAATGCGCGGTGGCACGGCGCATTGCACCGTGATTGTGTCGGACCAAGAAATCGGTTCGCCGCTCGTGCAGCATCCGACGGCTGCCTTGGTGCTCAATCCGCCGTCGCATGCAAAATACGCGCCGTTGATGAAACCGGATGGCGTATTAATTCTCGACGCGACGTTGATTGAACAGCGCAGCGCGCGCGCGGACATTTACGAAATCGCGCTGCCCGCGAAACAAATCGCGGATGAATTGGGCGTGCCGCAAATTGCGAATGTGGTGATGCTCGGCGCGTTGATTGCCGCAACCGGGGTGGTCGCGCTCGAAACGATGGACTTGGTATTGGAGGAACACGTCAGCGCCAAGCATCGCCACAAGTTGGAAGCAAACAAATTGGCGCTGCGGCGCGGCGCGGAATTTGTCAATGCGCGCGTGTTTGGGCATTAACGCGCGCGTGGTTAAAAAAATTCGGGGCCGCGGCCCCGCATTTTTTTATTTCGTTCCCAATTGTTTGACCGCGCCGACGCCGCCGACGCTGGACGTGACTTGCGGACTGCCATAGTAATTGATACTGCCCGCGCCGCTGATTTTCCCGTTCAGCGTTTGTTCCGCCCAAACCGTCGCGCTGCCCGCGCCCGTCAAGGTGACATCCGTCGTGTTGGTTTTGAAATCGCCCGCGTTGTAGCTGCCGAAACCGGCAACGGTAACTTGCTGGGTATCGCCCTGTCCCGCAATCGTCATGTTGCCCGCGCCGCTCAACGCGACCGCGAGCTGCTTGACGGCGAGTTGACTCAGATTGACATTGCCCGCGCCGCTGGTGCCGAGCTTCAAAGTTTCACTCTGGAGCGCCGGGGCAAGGATATTGCCCGCGCCGGATAATTGAATCGAATCCAAATTGTTCACGTGCAGTTCATACTTGATGGGCTGGGTCGGCAGAATCGAAGCGCCATTGATGCCCGAGTTGACGCCAATGGTCAACACGCCATCCTTGACCTCGCTTGTAAGCAAGGGCAGCAAATTGTCTTCGGCGGTGATGGTCAGACTTTCCGAATCGCTTTGCATGATGGTCAGGTCGCCGATACCGGCAAGAACGACGCTGTGAAAATTGTTGACCGCGCGATTCTCTATCGTTACTTTGCCCGAGCCGCGCTTGGCGTTGATATTGAAACTGCCGCAGCCGATTAACGCGGCAGTGAGGAGGACCAAAAAACCGATCCGATAAAACATAGGAGCTCCCGTTTGGCTAAAATTTTTGGTGGCACTTTTGAATACGCACGAATCCAATGCAGGTCACAGCGAAAAATCGAAAAAAAGGGGGAACAGTGCAGCTGTTCCCCGTGGGCTCATTGGATTATCCTTCCATCTGGATTAGCCCTTTGCGAATCGCGTATTTCACCAATTCCGTGCGGCTGTGCAAGCCGAGTTTTGCCAAAATGTTGGCACGGTGCCGTTCGACCGTTTTGACGCTGATGACCAATTTGTCCGCGACTTCTTGATTCGACAAGCCATCCGCAATCAGCGTCAATACTTCGCGCTCGCGTTCCGTCAAGCCGTCGAACGCGGATTTGTCGTTGTTCTGTTCGGCGTGTGTCAAATAATCTTTGACCAGCGTTTTCGCCAGCGACGGGTACAGGTACACCCCCCCCGCAGCCACCACGCGAATCGCGTTGACCAACTCTGTCGGCGCGGCTTTTTTGGGCACATAGCCCGACGCGCCCGCGTGCAGCATTTCAAAAAAATACTCGTCGCTCTCGTGCATCGTCAATGCCAGGATTGTCACGGCGGGCAATTCTTTTTTGATGGCGCGCGCTGCCTCATAACCGGGAATGTCGGGCAAGCCCACATCCATCAATATCACATCCGGTTTCAATTCCAACGCGCGGCGAATGGCATCTTGCCCGTATTCACATTCGCCGACGATTTCCATGTCGGGTTGTGATTCGAGCAGCATCCGCAAGCCCGCGCGCACAATCGCGTGGTCATCCACCAAGAGCAGGCGCATAAATGTCTGTTTGCTCCACTTCTTGCAAGGGAATCTGCGCCGACAGATGCGTGCCGCTGCCCGGCGCAGAAACAATGCGCAAGGTCCCGCCCGCCAGCGCAACGCGTTCCTGCATCCCCAACAAGCCCCAGGCGCGGCGCGGCGCTTGCGTCTTGAAAATCTGTTCGGGTGAAAAACCGACGCCGTCATCGCGAATGTCCAGCGCCACGTCCTGTTCCGTAAAGTGCAGTTGGATGGCAACCCGTTTGGCTTGCGAATGACGCGCGGCGTTGTTCAACGCTTCTTGCGCGAGGCGGTACAAAATCGTTTCGAATTGCGCGCGCAAGCGGCGTCGGGGTCCGGTGACGGTGAAATCTATTTGCATTTGACTGCGCGCCGCGACATTGCTTGCCATTTCGCGCAGCGCGGGCACCAATCCCAAATCATCGAGCTGTGACGGACGCAGGTCTGCAATCATTTGCCGCAAATCGTCCACCGCGCGCGCGCTCATGCGTTCCAAATCACCGACGCGCTGCGCGGCGAGCGTCGGATTCGTCTGCACCACAGCGCCGACGGAATGAAGCCCCATTGCCAAACCCGTGAGCGTCTGTCCGGTCTGGTCATGCAATTCGCGCGCGAGGCGTTTGCGTTCTTCTTCTTGCGCGGCGACGACGCGTTCCAACAATTCACCGCGCAGTTCTTCTTTTTCCTGCACGCGTTCGTACAGCCGTGCGTTTTCAACTGCAATCACCAACTGCCGCGCGAGCGTTTGCAAAACGGCGAGATTGGAAAACGCGCCCGCGTGCGCCAGACTGATGACCCCAATCGGCGTCTCGCCGGACATGAGCGGCAGCGCGAGTATGGCGACTTGATAATTGGCAGGTTCGTACGCCAGTTCGCGCGTTTCAAACGCGCGCTGCGCTTCCGCGCGCGCGCGCTCGGATAAATCGGGCGGTAAATCGGCATTGACGCGATGATATGCCGCGCGCGCGACGATGGCGTGTTCGCGTTCGTCGTACATAAAGACCGTGCCTGCAATGACCGGGTCCACCGACGTCACGATATTTTCAATCGCTTCGTGCAGCAGCACATTCAAATCGAGTCAGGTGCCGAGAATGCGGCACGTTTCAAAC
>CAZXYP010000110.1:0-14433 GCA_964644955.1 uncultured Anaerolineales bacterium
GACACTGTAATGCGTGTCCGCGCCAACATTAAAGATTTGATTCCACGCGGCGGGAGTATTCACACAGCGTGCGATGGCGGGAATAATGTCGCCGACATACGTAAACGCGCGCCGCTGTTCGCCGTCGCCAAAAATGACCAGCTCCTCACCCTGCATCAATCGGTTCATAAAAATCCCAATCACATTGCGGTACTTGTCGCCGATGTTTTGACGTGTCCCATAGACGTTGTGCGGGCGGAACACTACATAGTCCAAGCCAAACATTTCATGCGAAACTTTTAAATCATTCTCGACTGCGAGTTTGGCGATGCCGTAGGGATCTTCCGGCAGCGGCGTCAGCGTTTCGGTCATCGGGAGTTGGTTTGCGCCATAGACCGCAATCGAAGAAGTAAAGACAAAGACGCGCACGCCCGTATTCACCGCCAGATTGATTAAATTGACGCTGCCAATCAAATTGTTGGTATAGTTGAAGCGTTTGATGAAATGGCTCAGTCCTTCGGCGGCATAAGCGGCGAGATGATAGATGTATTCAAAATGATGAGCACGAAACAATTCCTCCAGCAAGACGTGGTCCACAATCGTGCCTTGCACAAATTCCGCACGCGGGTGAACATTCTCGCGAAAACCGCCGCTCAAATCGTCCAATACCACAACGTCAAAACCAAGTTGTTCGATTAGATAATCCGTGAGATGCGAGCCGATGAATCCGGCGCCGCCGGTGACGAGAGCTTGAGCCATGAATCCGTCTTTCTGTTCAAAAGGATGGGGGCGCGCCAAAGTGGCCGCGTACAAAATCGAATAACCCGCGTGCCAGAGCATCGCGGTGTGCATGCTGTGTGCGCCAGCGCGGACGTATGCTCCAACTGCTCAGTGTGCGCAAGTGACGCAGCCATGTAGTTGTCAGCGCGCGCCAACCGGCGTGATGTTTTTTCAACAGCAGCAGTTCGTTGCGGGCAGAAAGATATGTGACGCGCGGGGATGGTTGATAGTTTCGTTTGACCCCTTTATGCCATAAATGCGCGGCGGGTACAAAGAGGTTTTCGTATCCGGCAGCGCGCGCGCGCAGACACCAATCTACTTCTTCGCTGTAAATAAAAAATGCCGGGTCAATCAAGCCAATTTTCTCCAACACGGCGCGGTGCGTCAAAATACCGCAGCCGCTAATCCACACCACCGACTCAACTTTTTGAAATTGTCCCGAATCGTTTTGATTCTGCCCGCGATGATAGAATCGCCAGTCCGCTGTACGCAATCCGCCGGCGGATTGAATAACCGTTGGCTCGTCATAATGATAGACCAACGGACCAACAAAGCCGGTGTGTGGATGCGTTTGCACGACATTCACCAACCGGGATACCATGTCGGGGGCAACGATGGTGTCGTTGTTCAAAACCAGCAGAATCTCCGCGCCATTTGCGAGGGCATACCGTAATCCGACATTGTTGCCTTCCGCGTAACCCAGGTTCGCGCCGTTTTGGAGATAGACGCACGTGGGGTGCATGAGTCGCACATCGGTTTCCGTGCGGTCTGCCGACCCATTGTCAACGACAACAAGCTGTTGATTCGGATAGTCCGACGCGCTCAAGGAGCGCAAACAATCGAGCGTCAGGTCGCGCTGATTGTACGTCAAGACAATGATATAGACCAACGGCGTGTCAGACATGTTCGACGTGGGTCTTTTGGGACGCGCGCACCTGATGATAGAGCTGTACCAATTCCTCCATATCCTCCTGGAATGCGCGCGGCGGTTGCGTATGTTCCGCAAGGCGCGGCAGCAGGTTCGGTTCGTCCAGTACGCGGCGCATCACGCGTAGGAGGTCATTCACATCGCCGCGCTCAAACAACAAGCCGTCGTACTCATCCGTCACCACTTCGGTAATGCCGCCGATGCGTGAACCCAGCACCGGGCGTTTCGCCGCGAACGCTTCAAAAATTACGCGCGGCACATTTTCGTGCCAAATGGATGGTACCACTACCACGTCCATTTCATTCAGTAATCGCAGTGTATCCTGATGGGCGTACGCGCCGCGCAAAAAAACATTGGGCGCGTGCGCCAGGCGCTTTAATTGTTGCGCGTAACGCTCCGTCGCATTCAAATTGCCGTGCACGGTCAAGGAAAACCGTTTGTCGCCGCGATAGGTTGCATTCAGTTTTTGAAACGCGCGCAGCAAAACATCAACGCCTTTGATAGGCGCAATTTGTCCGAGATAACCGAAACGAATTTCAGCGCGTGCGCGCGGCAGCGGCGCTGCCGGTTCAAAATCATCAAGGTCAAAGAAATCCAATTTGTGCACGGGCAGCGCGTCGGATAAACCGTTGCGTCGGTGCATTTCGACAACCCAGTGTGTCAACGGCGCAAGCGCGTTTGCCCGGTTCAGCGTTTCGATGCAGATGCGCTGTCGTTCGCGCAGGGTGGACAGCGTATTTGGCACATCGAAGCGAGTACCGAGCCGGGGATGCGCGGCGGCAGTGCGCCAAAACCCTTGCGCCACGCGAGGCACATTCTCGTCCAACAGGCGAAACGGACGCCGTTCATCGGCAATACAGCGGACACATTCAACGGGTTCGGGACCCCAACACAATGTGCCATCGCCGCGCAGCAGCTGTAAAGTTGGGCAGAGAAACCAAAAATCGGTCAGCGTCACAACGCTCGGAATGCGATGCGTGAAGGCGACATTCAACGGTGCAGTGCCCATCAAATAACCGCTAATGACATGTACGACATCTGCCGAAAAAGTTTCTACCAGCGCGCGCAGATTCTGCTCCAGCAGCGCGTTTTCAAAATGCAGCCGCGCGGTGCGTTGCGACAAACTCAAATCATAACGGCGCACCGCTACGCCTTGATATTCGTCGTCTTGCCATGACAAGTCATCCTGCGTTCCGGCGCGCAATGAACCGATGCACACGACCCGAACAAAGTGCCCGTGAGCTTGGAGCCAACGCGCGATGCGAAGGGCAATCAATTCCGCGCCGCCGATACGCTGTGGCGGAAAATGATGCACCGCCAACAGAACTCTAAGCGGCATGATGTGTGCGTTTCCAGCGCGCGGCGGTTTCGGCGTACACCGCCAGCGAACGTTTGGCGATAACCGCGCTGGCGTATTCGGATTCGGCGCGCCGCCGCGCGTTTTCTCCCCACACACGCGCTTGGGTCGGATTTGCCAGAACGGTTTGAATTGCGCGCGCGAGTGCATCGGAATCGTTAGGTGGCACCAACAATCCGGTTTCGCCGGGTATGACGATTTCGGCAAAGCCGCCGGCATCGGTTGCGACGACAGGTTTGGCGCAAGCCATGGCTTCCAGACAGACATTTCCGAACGGTTCGTACAACGAGGGAAAGACACAAACGGTGCTTGCTTGATAATGACGAGGAATTTCGTCATAAGCCACATGCCCGACAAATTCCACGTTGCGCGCAACCCCCGCGCGTTCCAGATTGTTTTGCAATTGCGCGCGCAAGCCGCTCGAATCTGCGCCGACCAAAACAAAACGCGCTTCGGGATACGCGCGCACGACATCGGGAATCGCTTGGACGAGCGTCAGAATTCCTTTGCGCGGCTCGATGCGCCCGCTGTATAGAATTGTCGGCGTCGAAGGAATTTTTTCGGGCGTCGGGAAAAAGCGTTCCGTGTCCACCGGATTCGAAACCACGCGAATGTTTGTCAGCGGAATCCGATATTTTTCACTGACCACGTGCGCCAGACTGTGACTGGACGACGTGATTTGGTCGGCGCGTTTGGTCCACATTTCGTCCGCGCGATCCACCAACGTCCAATCCAAATTCAAGCCGCCGCTGTTGAGTTTGCGAATCAAAAAAAAAGGTCCGCTGAGTTTGACCACGATGGGCGCGTGCCGCGCAAACGAGTACAGCAATCCTTCGCCCCAAATTTCTGCGCCTTCGATGCAGTCAATCGCATACTGTGTCACGAGGCGACTCAATTCAGTCCGCACCGTAATCATATACTCCCATTGATGTTTGGTCCATGGCAGCGTGTTGACCCACAACCGCCGCACGAGCGGAACCTCAAATTTCCAACGTCGCACGCGATGGACATGCACGCCATCTTGAGCATACTCGTACGTTGGTGAAGGCGGAACGGCGGCAGTCAGCACATGCACTTGATGTCCCATTCGCGCAAGCGCGCGCGCGATGCTGTATTTTTGAGTTCCGACACCACCCCAGCCGGTTTCCGGCGGATATTCCTGCGTCAAAAAGAGAAGGTTCATTGTGCTGTCGGCGGCGCGGGCAGCGGGCGGCGCACAAATCGCATGACATTTGCGCCGACCAATGTTTCAAGCCAAATCGAAGCCAGCCCGCGATTCAGCAAGAGCTGCGGGTCGCGCAGCCACGCGCGCGGAATTTCTGCGCGCGGCACGGCATAATCCTTTGCCCAGTACGCTTGAAACGCGCGAATGGTGTGAATGCGCGCGGCGATGCGCGGTTCGAGCCGACGCAGCGGTTCTGCGTTTGGCGGGAGCGCGCGCAAAAAATTATGAATCCACTGCAAGGGGTCTTGTGCCGCGCTTCGGAGCCAGGGAGTCCCTGCGTTGTGAACGGCGGTGTTGGCAACGAGTTCGATTACGGCTTCGGGCTGCGCGAGATAGTCCGGGTATTCGTCCGTCATTTCACTCCACAATTCTTTGCCCGCGTCGCGTTGGTCAAGCGCAAAGCAACTCAGAATCGTCGTGAGATACGAATTGACGTACGCTTGATGTTCCATCGCGCGAATCGAGGAATCGAGTTGTGGATTGGCAAAGAAACGCGCCAGAATGCGTTTCCGGTCTTGAACGAACACAAACGGTTTGGCGAACGATTTGCTCTCATCGTGCGCGCGAAAATTTGCCAGCGGCACGGGCAAGGCGTCAATGCGATGCTTTAACGCGATGCGCAGCCACAAATCAAAATCCATCGCGTGCCCCAATTCGACATCCAACATCCCAACCTCGTCCAACACGCGACGGCGAAAAAACGTGGTCGGCTGCATAATGGAATTGCGCTGCAGCAGCGTGTAAATGTTTGTCGGAACGGCGCGCAACAGACCGACATGTTCGCCCGCTTGGTTCATTTGGTAGCAATGTCCGTACACCAAATCGGTTTCGGGATGCTGCATCAAATAGGTCGCGGCAATGCGGATGGCGCCCGGCTCGTACGTATCATCGGAGTTAAGATAAGCAATGATTTCGCCCGTCGCGCGCCGCCACCCTTTGTTGATGGCATCCGCTTGCCCCGCATCCGGTTCACTGACCCAATACGCGAGGCGGTCCGCATAGGTCCGAATAATATCCACACTGTCGTCGGTCGAGCCGCCGTCAATGATAATGTATTCGATGCGCGGATAGTCTTGGTCAAGGACCGACCGAATTGTCTCTTCGAGGAACGCGGCTTGATTGTAGGACGGGGTGACAATACTGATGCGCGGCACGTTCATCATTCACGCCACCGTCGGACGCTCGCTTCCAATTCTGCGGGAGTATAGAAATGGAGCGCATAGCTTGTTTGGTTCTCGGATTCTATGAAATCCGTCGGCAAACGGAGTTGGTCCAGAAATTCATGATATATCTTGCCGTGTTTTTTTTGTTCACCGACATTTCTGTCCGAGACCACAAAACCGGGAATCCCCAGAAATTCCTCAAGCGCGGGTTGGACTATGCGATTTAGGTCCTCAAGACGGATGAGCAGCAAACGCGCTTTTGCGCCCTCGTAGATTTGATATCCTTTTTCGCGATCAAAGGGTTCTGCGAAAACATCCAAGTCGAACACGCTTTTTAATTGGCGGTTGTACCAATAGGATGCCCAGTCGTGCGGCGGCGCCTTGCGGAAAATGTCAATGATTTCTTGCGCGGATAATTGACCGCGATCGAATCGTTCTTGAAATTGCGGAACGTTCGATTCGATATTTTCCCAAAACGACGAAATCAAGCGCGGGACTGGCGAGCGCACCATGCTTATCAGATTCCACCGGATCTGCGGGTCGGCTTGCATCATGTGGCGCACATGTCTGGCTCGCTTTACCGCGCGATTTGCCCTTTTAGGATCACGCAGCGTATTTCGCGCCCACGTTTCGACCTCCTTCAACTCGGTAAGAAAGTGCAGCTGATAGACCGGAACATCGAGGTCGAGCGCCTTGAGCGAACGAAACATTGAAGTGGACCCGACCTTGCCCATTTGATACACAATAATTGGGTTAGTGATCCCATATTTTTTACTGCGCCGTCGCGATTTGTACAATAGGCGCAAATCATCAATCCCAAGCTTCCACCTTAGGTCTCGTTTGACGATTTCAATACGATACAACTGTCCATTCCAATACACCCAGTTGGCAGCCCAACCCAGGGCGCCGCAGAGTCCATCCTGTGTCAAGTGTTGCTTCCATCGGACCCAAGGAGAAGGATGATTCTTGTCAAATGAAACGTGATGCGACATGTTCTTGTTGCTCGCTCTCAGTCACATCCGTTACGCGTGCCATCGCCGGACGCTCGCCTCTAACTCGGCGGGGGTGTAAAAATGGCGCGCATAACGCGTGCCGTGCATTTGCTCGATAAATGGATTTGGCAATCGGAGTGATTGGGAGAATTTTTGATAGAGCGCGCTGTAATGTTTTGACTGCGTTTCGTTGTACTTGAGCAGCGCAAAATTTTCCAAACCCAAAAAATCACGCATTGCTGTGCCGATGACTGAGTCGGCATCCTCCAAGCGGACTATCAATAGGCGGATCGAGTCCTTGGCATATATTTGATAACCGCGCCGGGTCTCGAATGGCGTCGCATAGACATCAATGCCGAACGGGTCATGAATTTGGTCCTCAAACCAATTCAGCGGCGAAGTGTCTTGAAAATTGCCGATATAGTCTGTCTGCAAATCTTGCACGGTCAACTCGCCGTTTGCGATGCGCTCCCACGCCCGGGGCAAGCGCGTGTGCAGTGTTTCAAAGTATTGTGAAATGCTGCGCGGGATTGGCGCGCGCACAATGCTGATGACATTCCATTGTTTCCAGCGCTGTTTCTCTATCTCGGCGCGGACCGTGCGCCCCGCGTCAATCGAATTCAGGTATGGGGTAGGGTCCGGAAACTGCGCGCGCACGGCGGCTTGATATTCGTCCAGATGCGCCAGTACATGTGTGTGATACACCGGCACATCCAAATCGAGCGCTTTGAGGGAATAATAAAAGGAACGCGAGCCAACTTTGCCCATCTGGTGGACAATAATGGGATTTTCAATGCCAAACTTTTTGTGCGCCCGGCGATACTTGTATTCTAACCGAAATTGTTCCGCACGTTCACTCAAGGACTGCACATTGCGCTTGACGCGCCCGCGCAGCCCGCGCCGCCACCAGATTTTCTCTGTGCTGATTGTGTTTGCCATTTTCTTGTTTGTTATTCGTTAGCACCGCACTTTTTTGAATCGCCTGTCCGGGCGCAACTTTACGCGCAATGTTATGCCGTGACACATTCGCTTGCCGCGCGCCAAAACAATTCGCCCGTTTGACGCACGCGTTCGGGCTGCGTGTCGCGCGCGCGCGCCTCCATTTCCAAATCGGGTCCCGGCGGCGTGTTTTGCCAAATCACTGCCATTTTATCTGCCAACTCTTGCGCGCTGCGCGAATCGAAATATTCGGCGCGCGGCGCAGTCAATTCGCGGTGAGCAGGTAAATCACTGACCAACACGCGTTTTCCAATCGCGCGCGCTTCTGCCACACTCAAGCCGTATCCTTCGAACAGCGAGGGATTCACAACACAAATGGTCTGACGATGCAGCGCAAGCACAGCTGCGCGCGGAAGCGTGCCGAGTAAAATGAATTGTTCACGGACGCCGCGACGCGCGATGGTTTCCAACAATTGCGCAGTATAGGACACATTGCGATAATCGCCGGGTGAACCGGTGCATACCACATACGCGCGAAGGTTGCGCGCGTTCAACTCGGCAAGCGCCTGAATCACGGCAAGATGATTTTTGTGCTGCCACAATTGGTTCGGCAAGTAAAAAAATTTTTCCGGCAAATGATATGTTTCGACGACCGCGCTTGGGTCGGCGGCATAGCTTTCGGCGGGAATGACCGGCTCGGGTGGAATCGTGCGTATTTTGTTGCCATACGCGGGCGCGAATTCTGCCAACTCGGCGCAGCTGGATTGCGAGAGGGCAATGATGCGGGTGGCGCGTGTCAGGGTTTGCAAAAGCATTTTGTCACGACCTTGGCGGTCTTGCGGCGCAAAAAACTCGGGCAGGTGTCTATGTTGTAAGTCGGGAATCAATGCCAGCGTGGGCAGTGTTGTGCGGCGCAGGGGCGCGTTGGAAAAAAGCACGTTGATGTCATGGGCGCGCAAAGCGCGGTCTGCCGCCAAATCGGCTCCGAGGGCAATGTGCTTGGCATAATCCGCCGCCCAAGCCGGACTGTGATGGCGCAGCGCGGGATACGCAATTACGCCCTTGCATTGCGAGACAAGGGTGGGTGGAGGGGGGGGGGAATCCTGACGGTGCGCCAACCAACATTCAACCCGGTCCCCAAAGGTTTGGGTCAGTGCGCAGATATAGTTTTCATAGACCGACGCCCCGCCTTGCCACAGCGTCCTGTCGCTCTCGGGCATCTGAAACGCAATCCTAAGCATCTTGGACTCGCGTTCCGTCGTTTCGCGTGAGCCGCCGTTTCGCGCCTTGCGCTTTGCCGCGTACGACCGTTGCAGCGCGATATTCCCGGTCAGCCAATGCGTTGGCGACGCGCAGCGCGCGCGTTTGGATAAAGAAACGCCGATTTTGACGCGTCAATGCGCGCGCCAGCAAAGTTTCGGCGTACGCGTGCAATTCTACATCCGGCTCGAACGCGCGGCGCAATGCTTGAAAGGTGGTTTCGTCCAAATAATCGTGCGCGCCTCCACGTTTCGATTGGTTAAGGCGCGGCTGCACAAGTGCGGTAAAGGGCAAGTTCAATCGCGCGCGCGCCAGAATCAGACCTTCTTCAAAGCGTTCGGTCGTGCCGACAAAATCCAAGCGGTCCAATATGTGCTTGGCTCGGACCACGTCTCCCGCTGAATCGAAATGGCGGCATTGCGAATTTCCAAAACTCGTTTGGCGCGCAATCTCGATAAACTTGGCGAGTGTTTTTTTGGAGCGATGATTTGGGTCAGCGGCATGAACACGTTTTTCATGAAAGTAAAGCGAGACGACGCGCTCGACCGGCTCGCGTAAAATCGTAACGTATTGATATTGCAAATCGTTCACCGGCGGGCAGGGATAGCGCAGCGCGTGGCTGGATATGGCGCGCATGTCCCGTTGCGATTCGATAAATGCGCGCGCTTCATCGTCGCTCAAGACATGCCCCGGTTCAAAAATGCCTTCGAAAAATTTGCCGCGATACGCTTTGCGCAAGACATAATTGAATGTGGTCCCGGCGGTTTTGGGGACATGCAGATGAACAATCATTGTAGTCGAGTGAATCCGTCGTTGAGCATGGCGTCCAATTGGGCGCGCAGCTGCGCGCGTGAAAAGTTTGCGCGCATGATTTCGCGCGCCGCATTCCCGAGTCGTCGGCACAACGCGCGGTCGCGCCACAATTCCGTGACATATTCGGCAAATTCGTCCGGTGTGTTGGCAATCAAACCATTTTCACGATGAACCATCGGCGACCCTTCTGCCGCGCGCGCTGTCGCAATCACCGGCACGCCGTGCGCCATCGCTTCTGGAATTTTGATCAATTGTCCCGTTTTGGCAAGAATGGGACAGACCACGAAACGCGCGTGCGCGAGATGGGCGGTTAAATCGGGAACGTACTCGAGCAAGCACACGTTAGCGGTTGGCTCGACCCATTCTGCCACAGCCCCCGTTACATCGAGTTGAAAATCCGGCACGTGCGCGCGGACCTGCGGCAAGACGCGCGCCGCGAAATACAAATAGCCCTGCACATTAAACGGGTTTGGACCGGTTGGGAATAACGCTGCCCCGGCGTACGAGTTTTCGATTTCGGGAATGGGAAAGGTCATCGGGATCACGGCGACGCGGGTGCGCGGCGCGCGCTGCTGTACGCGCGCGCCGTCTTGCGCTGTAATCGCGATGGTGTGCTGATATTTGTTATAGATGGCATATTCTTCCGGCGAGGCGTCCGCGCTCACGGCATCCAAATAATTTTCTTGCAGCAGCGCCGGGTCTATGCGTTCCGTCGTCAGCGGCGGCGGCGGCAGCGCGTTCCGCAGCGCCTCCAGACGTTTTGCAAAGAGTGTCACCAAATCATACATGTCTATCGCACAGTGATACCGTTTGCGTACGCGCGTCGAGAGGATGTTGTCATAGAACGCGTAACTGAGCAAAATCAAATCGGCGTTGGCGCGTTCTGCCGTGTGTTCAAACCAGCGCGGCATCGAGGGTAAAACATATTTGTGCGAACTCAGCGGCTGCCGACGCGGAAAATATCGCTGCGCCATTTTCCAGTAATGATTGTACCGCCAATCGCTGCGCGTGGGCGTGTGAATTTCCAGACGTGGGCTTCCGGCGGCAATGTAATCTGATTCTGCAATGGAATCCCATTTGGTTTCGGTCGTGTATTCGGAACTCGCCAATGTGACGCTGTGACCCAATTCGCGGAATCCGGCAAGCATTTCGATACAGCGGCGATGCGCGCCCGAACGCGGCGGAAAGGGATTGTGTGGGAAAAAAAAGAGAACGCGCACCAGCGTCAGATGATATAGTCCGAATACACGCGACACGCTTCCGTTTGCGGGTCCAAATGCACCTGCAATGATTTTTCGCCCAGCCAGCGTGCGGTGAACGGCAGTCGTTTTTTCAAACGATTGCTCCAACGCACGCGGCGCGGGGAAGGGGGGGGGGGACTGCCGTAACGTTCCAAGACTTGCTGCGCTTCTGCCAAATACGTTTGGTACCCGTCCGCCGATTTTTGCGCGCCGTAGTAACGAAAACCGCCAATGACGGCGTTCGTCGTGGCGAGGTCGGCATGTTCCCAAAAGCGCGCCCACAACTCAAAATCGCCCGCCGATTTCATCTCGACGGCCATGCGCGCGCCGCTCTTGTCCCACAAACTGCGCCGCCAGTAAGTGACCTCTTGCATCGTGTGAAACCGAAAATAGTGGTCGCGCTGGATGTTCCGTCCGCGATAAAACGCGCGGCGCGCGTAGCCGTCAATATTCCAATAGTTAATGGGATATCCTTTGTCCGACCAAAAAATTTGCGCCGCGCTCGTCAACCACTCGATTTGCGGACACTGCTGTAAGATGTGAACAACGGTGCGAATGCCCCACGGACAAATTTTATCATCGGAATTGAGCCAGCCCATGATGTCGCCCGTGCTGCGCGCGAATCCTTTTTGAATCGCGTCGTACTGTCCGCCGTCCTTTTCGCTGACCCAATACGCGAGGCGGTGCGCGTATTTTTTGATAATGTCCACACTGCCGTCCGTCGAGCCGCCGTCAATGACAATGTATTCGATATTCGGATAATCTTGATTGAGAATCGAAAGGAGCGTTTCTTCGAGGAACGGCGCTTGATTGTACGAAGGCGTGATGATACTGACGCGCGGCAATGTTTCAGACATGACAAGCGTTAGACAATGTATTGTGTCACGGCGCGCGAGGATTCATCCATCGCGCGCAGACGAATATGCATTGTCGGTTCGGCAACGCGCGTTTTCAGAACGCCAACGCGGCGCAATAAAAAGGAACGCGCGCGCATCTCTAGTTTCGAGGGCGGCGGTGGATTGCCATACCGTTCCAGCACGCTTTTCGCTTCGGCGAGATATTTTTTATAGCCGGTGGTGGCCTTTTGGTCGCCGTGTTTGCGATAGCCGCCCAACGGGACATTGACGCACCACAACGCGGCATGTTCCCAGAATCGCGCCCACAATTCAAAATCGGCTGCCGAGTGCAATGTCAAATCGAAACGATTCCCGCTTTTTTCCCACAAGCTGCGTCGCCAAAAGGTGGCTTCTTGTTGAACAAAGTGATGATAATAATGGTCGCGCATCAAATTGCGCCCGCGAAAAAACGCGCGCTTGCTGAACCCGTCCGTATTGCGATACTGGGTGCAGATGCCCGATTGCGACCAGTGGATTTCGACATTGCTGGTGAGCCATTCCACCTGCGGCTGCTGCATAAAAATCAACGCAGTGGTGCGGAATGTCCAGGGGCAATACATGTCATCGGAATTGAGCCAGCCCATGATTTCGCCCGTGCTGCGCGCAAACCCTTTTTGAATCGCGTCATATTGCCCGCCATCTTTTTCACTGACCCAATACGCGAGGCGATGCGCGTATTTTTTGATCGTGTCCACGCTGCCGTCCGTCGAACCGCCATCCATGACAATGTATTCGAGATTCGGATACTCTTGATTGAGGACCGAAAGGATGGTCTGTTCCAAAAACGGCGCTTGATTGTACGAAGGTGTGACGATACTGATTTTGGGCAGTGCGGCAACGGGTGTAGCGGAATCCATAATTGTTCGCAACGAAGCGTTTTTTGGGGGAATGGTTCAGCCGATCCCCAACGCCACGTATTGCGCGTGCGGTTCCACTTGCGCGCGGTCCAACATGCGCCAACAATCAATGACAGTCAAACGGCGCGCGGAATGATTGAACGCGTCCGCGTCCAGTTCGCGGAATTCTGCCCACGGCGTTGTAATAATCAACACGTCTGCTTGCCGCGCGCATTCGGCGGCGGATTCCGCGTATTGCACACTATCGCCCAACGTGCGCGCGGCATTGTTCAATCCCGCAGGGTCAAACACAATCGTAGGCACGCCTTGCCCGCTCAACCAGCGCGCCAGTTCGACGCCTTGCGATTCTTCAACCACATCGGTATTGGGTTTGTACGACAATCCCAACACGCCCGCGCGTCCGTTGGGCGGAAGATATTGTTGAACGACACGCGCGAGTCGCTGCACTTGCAAACGATTGGTCTCGTCCGTCGCTTCTGCCAAGAGCGCGCGGGTGCCGATGGTGCGTGCGAGCTGCGCAAACGCAACATTGTCACGCGGGAAACAGGGACCGCCATAGCCCAATGCACCCTTGAGATATTTTTTGCCGATGCGCGTATCCAGACCCAACGCGCCGGTGACGACATCGGCGTCCGCGCCGGGGAGCAGCTCGCACATTTGCGCGAGCATGTTGGCGTACGAAATTTTTGTCGTGACGTAGGTATTCACCGCAATCTTGGTGAGTTCCGCGTTCACAAAATTCATTTGCGAAATCGGCGGCGCGTTGTTGACGAGTTGGCGGTAAATGCCCGCGAGCAATTCGCCGCTGTGTTCATCCGAAATGCCTTGCAAAATGAAATCGGGATGCAGCATATCGCGAATCACACTGCCGAGCGCGATAAACTCGGGACTGTAACAGAGACCAAATTCTTGACCGCATGTTTTGCCCGATTCGCGTTCGAGCAGCGGCAAGACGTGGTTACCCGTGGCGCCGGGCATCACGGTGCTGGTGAGGGTCACGAGATGGAACGCGTTTTTGCTTTTGAGCGCGCGCCCGATTTCGGTCATGGCGGGCAGGACGTAACGCAATGAAAATGCGCCATCGTCGTCGCTCGGCGTCGGCACCACCACGAACGTGGCTTGTGTCTCGCGCACCGCTGCTTGGATGTCGCGTGTGGCGCGGATGCGCGTGCGATTTTGTTCCAACAGTTCTTGCAAGCCGGGTTCATAGACCGGCGCGCGTCCCGCGTGGACGGCGGCGACTTTGTTTTCGTCAATGTCCGCGCCGATGACGGTAAAACCTTTCGAGGCAAGACACGCGACTAACGGCGCGCCGAGTTTTCCTAAACCGATAACGGAAATGTGTGTCAGGGATTGCTCCATGTGGATTCCTTGATGCTCTAGATGACAAAACGTTTTTTGAGCTGCCAGCGGTCTTGGGCGGTATCGTAATTCACCCATTGGATTGGGCTGCCAAACCGCTTGCCGCCTCTGCGGGTGTATTTCAAGATTTGTTGCAGCAGCCACACTGCGAACGGGTTCTGAATCGTTTCGCGGCGGTACGGTTCCAAAATCTTGTAACACGCGTCCAAATAGTCTTGCTTTTTCGAGGCGTCGCCGGTTTTGGTTTCGCTGTGTTCGCGATACCCTGCGAGCGGGACGGTGGTGGTAACGAGATTGGCGTGTTTCCAAAACCGCGCCCACAATTCATAATCGCCGCCGTTGTGCAGTGTGACGTCCGCGCGCGCACCGGCGCGTTCCCATAATTCGCGCCGCCAAAAGGTCGCTTCTTGTTGAATCCAGCCGCTCAACGGTCCGTGATTTCGCAGTGTCCAGCCGCGATAGAACCACGTGCGCGCTTGATGGGTGGACCACCACGTATAGACCGGCTCACTGCGCGCGTTCCAAATCAACATCGTGCGCGAGGTCAGCCATTCGATGGATGGGACATCGGTAAAAATTTTCGCTACCGTCTGAAAGGTCCACGGCAGATATTTGTCATCCGAATTGAGAAACGCGAAAAT
>CAZXYP010000111.1:0-14428 GCA_964644955.1 uncultured Anaerolineales bacterium
TTCTGTGAAAATCTGTGAAATCTGTGTCCCAAACCCAAATCTGTGATGTACTGTGACAGGTTTTCGAAAACCTGTCACGTCTTGACCACACGGAGGAATAAATGAAAGCATCACTTTTACCGTTCACCAAACTCACGCTCATCGTCACTGCCATTGTACAACTCGTGATGGCAGTGGCAGGATTTCTTGCGCCCGCGTTGGCGGCATCCCTGCTCGCGCCGGGCGGAGGTTGGACGCAAATGGCAACACAGTACATCGCCGGGTTTTATTTGGCGGGCGCGGTGACATCGCTCTATGCGCTACGTCAGGACAATTGGATTGCCGCGCGCACGTATTTGTTGAACGCGGGAATTTTTGTCGCGCTGGCGGTTGTGGTCACGCTCATCAACGCGGGTGAGGGTTTGCAAATCATTGCGTATCCGTATCTCGTACTCTCGGTGATTTACATTCCGGTCATCGGGTATGTGTGGAGGCAAGAGTCGAAACGGAACGCATGACAAATATGAAATTCGTCGTACACCGAAAAGGAGAATCTCAAAATGAATGACCGTTCGTTTATGCGGCTCGGCGGATTTTTGGGCATCGTGATTGCGATTGATGCACTCCTCGCCGTCGCTGTATATTTCACAATGGTTCCCGAAGCGCAGCGTTTGATTCCCTACGCGGGCGCGGAGGCGTTTCTTGCCTCACTCGCCGAAAATTCGGGCGCACTGCAGTTGTACTATTTTCTGTATGCGTTGAATCCCGTCTTGACACTTGTGCCGGTGACGGCGTTTTATTTTCGCTTGCGTCACACGAGTGAAATGTGGGCGCTGTTCGCGCTGTTGTTGGGCGTCATTGGCGCGTTCTTTTGGATGGTGTTTGGGTTTCAACAATTGGAACAGTTTCGGTATCTCGCGACATTGTTCCCGTTGAATCCGTCCCTCGCGCGCGCAATGTTTGACGCGCCGCAAATGTTGAATCCATTCAACGCCGTCGCGGGCGGATTCATTTCGATTTGGTTTTTAATCACAGGGTTGCTGCTGTTGAAAACGGACGCGAACAAATTGCTCATCCTCGTCGCGTTCATTGCGTTTGCGGATTTGCTTGTCGGATTTCTGGCGCCGCTCGCGGGGTTTCCCGAAGTCGCGCGTTACACCGCCGGAATCGCCGGGGCAATCGGTGGTCCCGCGTTCTGGATTTTGGCAGGACTCGATTTACTCAAGCACGCGGAACGTTCCGCGCAAAAACAGGGCGCGCCAATATAGGAACGATTGAAATCGTTATCACAGGAAAGGAGAATCAAAATGGTCAAAGGAATTGATAACGGACTGCGCGTGGTGTTTGCGATTCAAGCCGTGTCGTCGTTTTTGACGGGCGTCCTGGGCGTGTTTTTGCCCGCGACGATTATTCAATTGTCGGGACTTGATTTGGCGGCGACGCCTGCGATTCAACAAGCGGGCGCATTGTCGCTCGGTTACACACTCGGCGCGGTGATGGCATTGCGCGCGACGAATTGGGAGCAAGTGAAAATTTTTGTGTATGCGTCGCTGCTCGCGTTCGCGTTGAGTTTGATTGGCGCGGCGTATTACATTTTCATCGTCGGCGTCGTCGCTGTGGGTTTGATTGTTATTCTCATCGCGAGCATTCTCGTCACGATCGGTTACGGTTATGCGGTGTATCATCATCGCGGCGCATAAACAACTCATGCCACGCCGCATGGCGCGGCGCGGCAAAAATTTCTATTCAAGAGGCAGAGCCATGAGCACGCAAGTCAATACGATGACACAAGAATCGAGCGCGACGCTGAATGTGTATGACCGTCCGCTCGTACTCCCCACGAAAATCATGCTCGTGATTTGGTCGTTGGTCACGGGCTTGGGCGGCTTGGCAATGATGTTTATTCCGGGGTTTGCGACAACGTTTGTTTATCCGCCGCCGCTCGACCCAATGCCACAATTCAACGCGGGCTTGTATGGCGCGCTCGCGTTTGCAACAGGCGTCGCATCCGTCTACGCGCTCCGAAAAAATAAATGGGCGTTTGCCGCGCCCGTAATCGCGATGTATTTGGCGGATGATATTTTTCAACAAATTGTCGCCGTGCAGCGCATCTTGCAAGGACCTGTGCCGCTTCAAGTGTGGTTTTATGTCGCGTTGGGATTGGTGTATTTTGTGTTGATTTATTTTTCGTACAAGCAGCAAGGTTCGATCTAGCAGAGGGAGACATGACAATGCAAAATAATCAAGAGACAAGCGTGTCCCAAGCGCCAAGTTTGGCAGCCACTTTCGATTACGCGTATAGTATTCCGAAAAGTGAAACGATGACGCGGTTGTGGCGCGAGGTGTATGGCGACGAGTTCCCGCCCAATGAAGTGGCTGCCTTTAGTTTTATCTCGCGCAGCGAGCTCGAAGCGATGGCGCGTGAATTGAAGATGAGCGCGTCACAAACGTTAGTGGATTTGGCGTGTGGTGGTGGCGGGCCCGGTTTGTGGGTGGCGCGGGACCTTGGCGCAAATTTGGTGGGCGTGGACATTTCTGCGGTTGGAATCGCACAGGCGCGCGCGCGCGCGGGCGAGTTTGGAATGAATGGCAGAGCGCGCTTTCAAGTGGGCGATTTCATGGCGACGGGGTTAGAGTCGGACGCCTTTGACGGGGCAATGTCGGTGGACGCCTTGTGGTTGACCTTTGACAAAGCAAGCGCGCTGCGCGAGGTGGCGCGCATTTTGAAACCGGGCGCGCGGTTCGTTTTTACGACGTGGGAGTCAACGATTCCGATTCCGAATTTTCCGCCGCAAGTTCAAGACCATCGGCCCTTGCTGCGCGCGGCGGGTTTCGAGGTCGAGCTGCATCAAGAGACGCCGAATTGGGAAAAACATCAACGCGGCGTATATGAAAAAATTCTTGCGGCGCGCGACGCGCTGCTTCAAGAACAAGGCGAAGGCGCAAATTTCATGTTGAACGAAGCCGCGTTTGTTACGGGTCGGGTGGATGGCACGGATTACTTGAGACATTCGCAGCGCATGTTGATTGTCGCGCGGCGAAAGGACGGTTAGAATGGTTGCCTCTCTTCTGCTGGAATGGAGTCGCATATGACAGCGTTCGCCAGGGAAAACGCGCGGTCGAGTCCATTCGCGCGTTTTGATCCCGTAAAACTTGCGCACTATGAAACCGTGAACTGGGTCGCGTATTATCAAAAGAAATGGTTGGTGCTGCTGCGCGCGTCAATCGGCATGGTGCAGGAAGCATTTTCGCTTTCCCTGCCGCAAGCCGTCTATGTCGCGTATCTTGTGGCGCGCGCGGAAATTGCCGCCGCGCCATTTCCCGACAACGATATTCCGACTGCCGAAGCTTACATGCGCCGCGTGTATCAATACATCAAAACGGTTCACACGTTGGATTATGATGTCAATGAAATCGCGCGGCGTGAAGTGAAATGGTGGATTGTGCATCGCGAGTTGTTTAATCACGAGGACAAAGCGCCGTTGGTTCAAGCGTTGTATGAATTGAATATCATGTACGGCGCCGAACCGCAAGGCGCGCGCGCGGCGGCGGAATATCGCACACAAGCGATGGTGTACTCGGACGAATGGATTCGACAAGGCAAGCTGTCCGACAGTCCACTCATCGCGCGTGAACAAGCGGAATTGGAAAAATGTTATGTCGCGCTGAAACGCGCGATCAATCGAGTCTGAGGCGCGAAAATTACCGAATGCCGTACGCGCGCGCTTGCGCCAATCGGTTCAGCCGCGCGGTATCCAACTTCATTTGCGGGATGCTCACAGGTTGTGTTTGCCCCACAGACCACTCGCCCACGCGCTGCGCATACAACGAATGCGACCCCATGATTTTTGCCGGGACACCAACCGACCATTCCCCCGCGCGCTGCTCATAGAGCGACTGTGAACCCATCGTCAGCGCCGGCGCGCCAGCCGACCATTCACCGACGCGCTGCTCGTACAGCGCCATTTGTCCGGCGGTCAATCGCGGTGTTGCGTTCACATTCATGTATTGGTTCGCCAACCCAATCAGCCAAACAAAAACCAGTGCTGCGACCACAAGGACAAATATCGCCAGGAGCATATTGTTCTCGATATGCAGTCGGCTCTTGTGCGGAGGTGTTCCAATTCTTCCGGTGTGAATAGACATGGCAACCTCCTCTCGAGGTTATGCGTTTGCCGCGTGAGTTACCAAAACGCGCACAAACAAGTACCCATCCAATTGGATTAAAGCAAATTTGCGCCCCTTTGCGTCACGTTTAGGTCTCGGACTGTCGAGACGGCTCAAGAAGCTGGGCACGGGGTATGGAAAATTCCGATGATTGCCCGCTTCAAAGAACCTTCGAGATTTTCGGAAACCTCGAAGGTTTGAAAATAAATCCATTTCCCGAGATGCGTGAAATTATCGGGAAAAATTGGATTGAATCGCGCGGGGCAGAGTGCTATACTGGATATGCCGCAAGGGTTGGAGTGTGTGCGGAGCGAAAGGAGCAAGATGCTGCAAGCATTTCTCTTGGGGCAATTTGACTTGCGCGGCGACAGCAAACGCATCGCCATTCCTTCGCGCGCGGGGCAGTCTCTTTTTGCGTTTCTCATCCTCAACGCGGGCACCCTGTTTCGGCGTGAGTATCTCGCCGGGCAGTTGTGGGAGAATCTGGGCGAAGAACAGGCGCGTCATCATTTGCGGCAGGAATTGTGGCGCGTGCGCAGCGCGTTGTGTCCATTGCACGCATACGAATATCTCGAAATTGACGATATCGAAATCGGTTTTGTCAAAGCCGGCGCGTATTGGTTGGACGTCGAAGCGTTTCGTAAAAACTCTGCGCCCGGCAGCTCGCTGACCGAATTAATGACGGGCTTGGCGCTGTATCGCGGGGATTTGATGCCGGGTTTTTTTCAAGACTGGGTGCTGCGCGAGCGTCAGGTATTGACGGTGCTTTTTGAAACGCGGATGGGCGACCTCCTGGAACGATTGGTGGAACGGGAGGAATGGTCGTGTGTGTTGGAGTGGGCGGAGCATTGGATTGCATTGTATGACACGCCCGAACCTGCTTTTCGCGCCTTGATGCGCGCGTACGCGGCATTGGGCGACCACGCGCGGCTTGCCATGACCTTTGCGCGCTGTCAACGCGCGCTGCGGCAGAATCTCGCGGTTGAGCCGTCTGCAGAGACGACAGCGCTGTACGATGAATTATTACATGCGTCAAATTACGCGCGGAATTAAAAATCATTGCGCGCCAATTTTCCCTGCGCGCAGATTTTCACATCTCGCCCAAACAGAATGCCGCAGCATTTCGCTGCGGCATTTTCATCTCGAATCTCCCGTTCCCGATTCTTACACCTGCACCATACTCTTGCGCACCAATTCCAATTGTTCCACCGCGCGTCCTGCGCCGATGGCAACGCACGCAATCGGATTTTCGGCGGGATAACACGGCACACCGGTTTCGCGCGTGAGAAAGCGGTCGAGATTGCGCAGCAGCGCGCCGCCGCCGGTCAACACCATGCCGCGGTCAATAATGTCGGCTGCCAACTCGGGCGGTGTCTTTTCCAACACGGCGCGCGTGACGCCCGCAATGGCGGCGAGCGGTTCGGAAATTGCGTCGGTGATTTCGCCCGCGGCTACGCGAATGGTGCGCGGCAAACCTGCGACTTGATCGCGCCCGCGCACCTCCATCTGCACATCCTCTTCGAGGGGCAGCGCAGAGCCGATTTGAATTTTGATGTCTTCGGCGGTTTGCTCGCCAATCATCAAATTGTATTTCTTGCGAATATAGTTGGTGATGGCTTCATCAATTTTCAAACCGGCAACGCGCACGGAGGCAGAAACCACAATCCCGTTCACTGAAATCACGGCTGCTTCACTTGCGCCGCCGCCAATGTCAATGACCATATTGCCGGTGGGAGTATGCACGGGCAAACCCGCGCCCATCGCTGCCGCGAGTGGTTCGGGAATCAAATGCGCGATGCGTCCGCCCGCCGCGATGGCTGCATCATGAACTGCGCGTGATTCAACAGTCGTCACGCCGACGGGAACGGAGATGGCGATTTCGGGTTTGATGCCAACCGACATTTGAAAGCGTCCGCACACCTTTTGGATAAAATAGCGGAGCATCGCCTCCGTGACCATGTAATCGGCGATAACCCCGTCGCGCATCGGGCGCATCACCTGAATATTTTCCGGCGTGCGTCCCAGCATGGCTTTGGCTTCTTCACCCAGTGCGACAATTTTGTTATCAATGGGCGAAACGGCGACCAGCGACGGTTCCTGTAAAACAATCCCGCGCCCGCGTACATACACGAGCACGTTCATGGTTCCGAGGTCAATGCCGATTTGGCGTACAAATCCTGCCACGTTATTTTGGGCAATCGTGAGTTAGTGCGATAGTGACAAGTGCAGAATTGGATTGCACTTTGGAACTATTGCACTATCGCACTATTCCTGGGTTCCCCCGCGCCGCCGCCGCGCGACTTTGAGGCGAAGTTCCGCGCGCCGGAATGATTGTTCAATCAACGCGGCTTGCGCTACATCCACGCCGGCTTGCTGCTTTTGCGCCATCAACTCTTGCGCGCGTTTGCGCGCGGCTTCGGCGCGTGCTTCGTCAATTTCGTCCGCGCTTTCAGCGGCGTCCGCAAGCACAATGATTTTTTCGGGGCGCACTTCCATGAAACCGCCGCCAATTGCAAACGCGTACTCGGTATTGCCTTTGCGGTAATGCAATTCGCCAATCGAAAGCGCAGTGAGCAGCGGTTCGTGCTTGGGTAAAATACCAAGCACCCCGTCAATGCCGGGCGCGCTGACATAATCTACGTCTTCGCTGACGACCACACGTTCAATCGTGACAATGTCCAGATGAATGGTCATTCAGATAGATAGGTAAATAAGTAAACAGGTAAACAGGGAGCAGCCAGTTGTCTATCTGTTTACCTGTGTACTTGTTTACTTGTTTTCCGCCTCTTTCTTCAAATCCGCGACATACGCTTCGCGCACTTCGTCAATGCCGCCGCGCATATAGAAATACGGTTCCGGCACATCGTCCAGTTTACCGTCGAGAATCATGCGAAAACCGCGAATGGTTTCTGCAATCGGCACATATTTGCCCGCGCGTCCGGTAAATTGTTCCGCGACGCGCATCGGTTGCGATAGGAAGCGTTCAATCTTGCGCGCGCGTGCGACGGTCAGTTTGTCGTCTTCGCTCAATTCTTCGACGCCGAGAATGGCGATAATGTCTTGCAAATCCTTGTAGCGTTGAAGCACGCGCTGTACTTCGCGCGCGGTGCGATAATGTTCATCGCCCACAATGAGCGGGTCGAGAATACGCGAGGTGGACGCCAGCGGGTCCACGGCGGGGAACAACGCCTTTTCCGCAATCGAACGTTCCAGCGAAATGGTCGCATCCAGATGCGCAAAGGTCGCCACCGGGGCGGGGTCGGAGTAATCGTCTGCCGGAACGTAAATGGCTTGCATGGAAGTGATGGAGCCGCGTTTCGTGGACGTGATGCGTTCCTGCAATTCGCCCATTTCTTGCGCGAGCGTCGGCTGATAACCAACAGCGCTGGGCATCCGTCCGAGCAGCGCAGACACTTCGGAACCGCTCATGACGAAGCGGAAAATATTGTCAATGAACAGCAGCACATCGCGCCCTTCGTCGCGGAAATATTCCGCCATCGTCAATCCGGTCAACGCGACGCGCAAACGCACGCCGGGCGGTTCGTTCATTTGCCCAAAGACCATGACGACGTTATTGATGACGCCCGACTCTTTCATTTCGAGCCAAAGGTCATTCCCTTCGCGTGAGCGTTCGCCCACGCCGCAAAAGACAGAGAAACCCGCGTGTTCCGTCGCTACCGAACGAATGAGTTCTTGAATGATAACGGTTTTGCCGACGCCCGCGCCGCCAAACACGCCGATTTTGCCGCCTTTGGTAAAGGGGGCAATCAGGTCAACGACTTTCATGCCGGTTTCAAAAAATTGCGGCGTGGTCACCTGGTCCTCAAAGGCAGGCGCGTGCCGATGGATCGGCATATATTGTTCCGCTTTGACGGGTTCGCCATAATCAATCGTCTTGCCGACGACATCAAAAATGCGTCCCAGCGTCACGGGTCCGACGGGCACTGCAATCGGCGCGCCTGTATCGCGCGCTTCCATGCCGCGCCGAATACCATCAGTCGTGTCCATGACGACACAGCGCACACGGTCGCCGCCCAATTGCTGCTGGGCTTCGGCGATAACTGTGTCGCCTTCGCGGTCAATTTCGACCGCGTTGTAGATTTCCGGCTGTTGTCCCGGTGGAAATTCAATATCAACAACTGCACCTGTGACTTGGACGACGCGTCCGATGTTTCCTTTTGCCATGTGTTAACCCCGGTAGTCGGTAATTAGTAACAAGTTATCAATACTCTCTGCGCGTGGATAACCGATTACTGTTCACGGATTACTGCGATGCTTACATCGCATTTTACTTTGCTTGCCGCAGCGCTTCGGCGCCGCCGACAATGTCGAGAATTTCTTTGGTGATGGATGCTTGGCGCACCTTATTGCGCAAGAGCGTGAGACTTTCAATCAAGTCTTTGGCGTTGTCGGTCGCGTTGCGCATTGCCACCATGCGCGCGGCTTGTTCCGAAGCGATGGCTTCAAGGAGCGCCTGATAGATTTGCACTTCGATAAAACGCGGCAGCACTTCCGCCAAAATCTGTTCCGCGTTTGGTTCGTACAAATAGACTTGCGGCGGACCTTCGCGTTTTATTTCGGCTTGCTCGATGGGCAAGATGCGTCGAACCGACGGCACCTGGCGCAGGACATTTACAAAATCGGTGTACGCGATATGCACTTGGTCTGCGTTGCCCAACAAAAATTCATCCAGCGCCGCGCGCGCCAACGCGCTGACCTGCGCGATTTCGGGACGCGTACCCATGTCACTAAAATCGGCAACGACCTGCTTGCCGAAACGGCGCATCAAATCGCGCCCGCGCTTGCCGACCGTGATCAGGCGAATCTCTTTGCCGTCTTTTTCGAGCGGCTTGATAAAGTCAAGCGTCTTGCGAATAATGTTAACGTTGTACGCGCCTGCCAAACCGCGGTCCGCCGTGTACAACACGACCGCAATTGCTTTGACGTTCGGGCGTTCTTCCAACAGCGGATGCAGCATTTTGCTGCGTCCCGGTTCGGTGGCGACGTACTGCATGACCTCGCGCGCTTTTTCGGAATAGTTGCGGCTCGCCAGCGTCGCCTGCTGTGCGCGGCGCATTTCGGCGGCGGCAATCATTTCCATCGCGCGTGTTACCTGCGAGATATTTTTAACGCTGCGAATGCGTTGCCGAATTTGACGTAAGGTAGCCATTGAGTAATTTGAGATTTATGATTTCAGATTTATGATTTCGCGTGTGGTATTGTCAAATCAAAAATCATACATCCCCCATCATAAATTTGCCCTACGGATTCAATAAGCGGAATTCGCCGACCGCGCTCTGTTCGCTGACGGGTGTCCAATTGCCGTCTTGCTCTGCCACCACCTCGACGAACCAACGCACGAGATATTCCTGACTCGAAATGTTGCCTGCCAATGCATCGGCGGTCGCCATCAAGCCGTCATAATTGGGCGCGGGCGGGCGACGGTTCACTGTAAAGCGCAGTGGTCCGGATTCAAGTCTCGAATTGCACGAATCGGCGACCAGATATTGCTCTTGTCCGTAATGTTCCTGCAGCGGGTCAACGAGACTCTTGACCTGCACCGTCACCAAATAACATTCGTTCGCTTCCAAATCGGCGACCGGATGCCACACAAAGACAAAATCGTCGCGGCGCGCCATGCGCGTATCGCCGCTTTGCGGCTCGATCAAAAGGGGCGCGGCATATTTGATCGCGACTTGAGTTGCGGTCGGCAGCGCGGTTGGCTGGCGCGTGACCGGCACGCGCGTATTGGTTGCTGTTGGCGCGGGCGTAGTGGGCAGCGGTGTATTGGTCGGCGGCAGCGGCGTAATCGTCGGCGCAGTCGTCGGTGTGGGCGGCAGCGCGGTGTTGGTGGGCGCTTGGGTCGGCTGCGGAATTTCTGTCGGTAGACTTGTGGGCGCCGCAACGGTTGGCGCGGGCGTCGGTGTGCTGGCGCAGCCGGCAATCAGAAAAATCATTGCGGCGAGAATCAGGGTTGCTTTCATAATCAAGGTTGAAATTCGAATTTCAGGACAGGGCTGTTTGGGCTGATGGCTTCTGTGTTGTAATGCACCCCATCCGTCGCGCGTCCTTTATTCTTGACCACGCGAATTTGCCAGGTCATATCCAGTTGTTTTGCTTCGGGCGCCAGCGCAAGAGTTTGTGCCAGCATCGTGCCATAGTTTGGCGAGTTCGTAAATTTGCCGCGAAACAAAATAAATGACAACTCTTTGCCTGCCGGTCCCGGGTCACCGCAGTTTTCGATATCCAAAAAATCGTCGCCGCGATTTCCTTTTTCGAGATTCGGCACTGCCATTTCAATGTGCAGTAAATAACATTCCGTCGGTTCTAGCTTGCCCACTGCCGCGTAAGTGAACTTGATGTCGTTGCCGTCTTTGAATAATGTCGGCGCTTGAGGCGCCAATGGCACCGGCGCGGGCATGCGCGTTGGCGGTTGTGCGTTGGACTGGACGCGCGGTGTGGCAGTGGGTTCCGGTGTGGCGGTCAGCGCCGCGGTTGGAGCGGCAACCACTATCGTCGGCAACAAAGTCGGCAGTGGAACGATAGTTGCAAGCGTTACTGCTTCAGGCGTTGTTGGTGGAACGGGCGGTGTCGGTGGTATCGGTTGTGTCGAACATGCCGATACGACCAGCGCCGTCACTAGAATTGCCCAACGATTCATGACCTTACACGCGTCTCTTTTCCCCCCTAACGGAAAAACGTATTTTGCAATGATGCGCTTGGCGCACTGATTGGCTCGACTTGCGGATGGACCGGATCGCTTGCATCGAGCAAGTTCACTACGCTGACCGACCAATTCATGACATAATCCGGTGTTGGCGGAATCACTTCGTCCGCCGAAACCAAGAGTGTGCCGTAATTTGGTTCATCGCGAAAACGCGCGGGCTTGACGTCAAAACGCAATACGCTGCCCGCTGCAGATTGGTCGCCGCACAAACCGACCCAATAATCGCCGACGCCGCCGGGGCCGTTCGGATTGCCCAGTGTCATTTCAATGCGGTAACATTGGTTTGTCGCCAGCGGACCCACTGAAGCAAAAGAAAAGCGCAGTGTATCACCATCCCGAAACGCTACGCCTTCCGGTGAAATTCCTTGCGGCGCGGGAAACGTTGTCGGCGCGCTAGCGGTGGTAGGTTCGGCAGCAGGTAGTGTAGGCGCTTGCTCGACGGTCGGCGCAACTGAGGCACGGGTCGGCGGCGGAGTTGCCGTTATCAATGTCGCGGTCACTGTTTCGGTGACTTGAGCGGTCAGTGTCGGCATTGGCGTGATGGTCATCTCGGCTGTTTTTGTCGGCGCAAGCGTCGGCTGACTCGTCGCCGTGACAACGACAACTACGACCGGCTCGGTCGGTTGAATCGCCAGCGTTGGAACTGCCGGACGTTGTTGGCAACCCAACAAACCGAGAACCATCACTCCTATGGCAATGCCCCCAAGCCAATGTCCTCGCGTGTTGTTCATAGCGCAACTCCAATCCAAAACTTATTGCACAGATAATTCGATGCTAAATGTGGGGGAGCTCGGACCACACACAGTTATCGTTCCGAGTGGCATCTGAGTGTCGTCGCCGACATCGTTGAATTCGCCGCTCGCCATGATGACATCCACATGCCAATTTGCCGTTGTATCGTCGCCCTGAGTCAAACCAAACGTTGCCTGCTGACTCAGAATGACGACCGGATCCTTGAGATACGCGTTATGCGAAATGTATAATGCTTGACTGTTTTTTGGTGTAGAAACGATGACGCGATACCCAATCTTGGGGTCTATTTCGTATCCCACAACCGGATCCCATTTGAACTGAATTGTCTTGCCAGCGCCGGAACCACCTTTTGCTTCGCGCTTGGCGCCGTTTTCGGGAAAGGTCAGATTGGTAACTTGAAATTCTTGACCGCAGCTCGGCGGTGGTGTCGGCGTCGGCGGTTCTGCGGTCGGTGGTTCAGATGGCGCGGTTGGCTGTGGTGGAGCAGTCGGCTGCGGCGGGCGAGTATTTGCCGGTGCGGGCGGTTTCGTTGGCGGCACCTCGGTGGGCTGCGGTGCGTTCGGCGTGCTGGTAGGTTCCAGGGTCGCGGTTACCGGTCCCGGCGTCACCGTGACAGGGATGTAAATAATCCACGGCGTTTGGGTCGCTTCGGCTTGCGCCACGCGCACACGCGTCGGGGTGGCATCGCCGCCGCTGCATGCCGCACCTGCCAGTGCCAATGCGACAAAACTCGATAGGGCTATGAATTTTTTAACGTTCACGTGTTGACAAAAACCTTGCAAAGTCTTGCTCTGCAACCGGATTTCGGATTTTGGATGTTCAAACATAGGTCTGTTTATAAATCCAAAATCCGAAATCTGCAATCCTAGTAACTGCCCGTCCGTTTAAAGTCCTGAATGGCGTTTTTTAGCGCCGTTTCCGTGTCTCCATCTACGTCTTTGGCTTCGGCAATCTTGCGCCCAATGTCGGGATGCGATGCTTCCATATAGCGGAGGAACGCGGATTCGAATTCGCGCACCTTGTCAAGCGGCACATCGTCAAAGTATCCATTCGTTGCGGCGTACAGGGTCATGACTTCGTTTGCAAGCGAGACCGGTTGATATTGCGGCTGCTTTAACAGTTCCGTCATGCGTTGACCGCGTTCCAACTGGTCGCGCGTTGCCTTGTCCAGCGAGGAACCGAATTGCGCAAACGCGGCGAGCGAACGGTATTGGGCGAGGTCGAGTTTCAAGCGTCCTGCCACTTTTTTCATGGCTTTGGTCTGCGCGTTGGAACCGACGCGCGAGACCGAGATGCCCACATCCAACGCGGGGCGGATGCCTGCATAAAACAGGTCGGACTGCAAATAAATCTGTCCATCGGTAATCGAAATGACGTTGGTCGGAATGTACGCGGACACGTCGCCGGCTTGCGTTTCGATAATCGGCAAGGAAGTGAGCGAGCCGCCACCGAGTTCGCTGTTCATGCGCGCGGAACGTTCGAGCAAGCGTGAGTGCAGATAGAAAATGTCGCCGGGATATGCTTCGCGTCCGGGCGGGCGGCGCAAGAGGAGTGAGATTTGGCGATACGCCCACGCATGTTTCGACAGGTCATCATAGATAATGAGTGCGTCGCGGACGAGTTTTCCGCCAATCATCACGCCGTTTTCCATGACCTCTTCGCCCATGGACGTGCCGGAATAGGGCGCAAGATATTGCAGCGGGGCGGGGTCGGAAGCGGAAGCGCTAATAACGGTGGTATATTCCATCGCGCCGTATTTTTCCAACGTCGCGACGACCTGCGCAATGGTGGACTGCTTTTGCCCGATGGCAACATAAATGCAGATCATGTCTTGACCTTTTTGATTAATGATCGTGTCAAGACAAAGAGCAGTTTTGCCGGTTTGGCGGTCGCCAATAATCAATTCACGCTGACCGCGTCCGATGGGAATCATCGCGTCAATTGCTTTGATCCCTGTTTGCACGGGCGATTTTACGGGCTGACGTTGGACGACGCCGGGGGCGATGCGTTCGACCGGGCGAAACAGGTTGGAATCAATCGGACCTTTGCCGTCGAGCGGTTGCCCGACCGCGTTCACTACGCGCCCGACGAGACCGGCGCCAACGGGAACCGAAGCGAGACGTCCGGTGCTGCGCACGAGGTCGCCTTCTTCAAGTCCCTCATAGTCGCCCATGATGACGACGCCGACATTGTTGTCTTCGAGATTCAATGCCAGTGCGAGTACGCCGTTTTTGGGAAATTCGACGAGTTCGCCCGCCATGACATTGGACAGACCGGAAACGCGCGCAATGCCGTCGCCGATTTCCATGATTTGCCCAACATCCATTTTTTGGACCGGCGCTTCAAAGGTTTCGAGCTGCCGCTTAATTTGTTCAGTAATCTCTGCTACATTCAGAGCCATTATTCCTCCAAGTCACAGGATACAGGATGCGGGTTACAGGTTTCAGGTCTCAAGTTACAGGTTCGGGGTACAGACAAGAACTTGTGACAAGTGACCTACAACTTGTAACGAGCAACTTGCGACTTGTTATCGCGCCGTTTCCAGTTTTTGTTTCATCACGGCGAGTTTGCCGGATACGCTGCCGTCAATGACCACATCGCCGATACGGACAATCACGCCACCGATGATGGCAGGGTCGAGGCGATAATCGAAAATCAGCTGTTCGCCGTATTGCGCGCGCAACTTGGTTTCGAGTTTCTCTTTTTCCGCGTCGGTCAATTCGACAGCGGAAGTGATGATGCCTAACGTGCCCGGCGTCCCGCGCGCTACGCCATGCCCGTCGGGCGCCCGCTCCAGGCCGT